>JBIIJE010000092.1:0-10207 GCA_044234005.1 Chitinophagaceae bacterium
AATGTCTATCGATACTTTTACTTATGCTGCAAATGGCAAAATTAGTGTCGCAAAATTTTATGATCCAACTCTTAACATATTAAGTGAGTTGCTACAAAATACATATGATGCACAAAATCGGTTGGTAGAAACCCTAGAGGCTTATACTCCAGACTCTTCAAAGTCGGAATATGTATATAACTCAAATGGTAAGCTTGCTCAAGATAAATATTATTCAAAAGATCAATCAGGTAGTTGGATTTTAGAAGACATACAAAATTATTATTATGAGGCTTATAACCCAGCATCGATTCGAGAAGTGAGCTGGTTGAATGAAACAAAGTTGTATCCAAATCCAGCATCTTTGAATAGTTATATTTCTTTTTTCACAAAAGAAGCCACTCCGGTTGAAATTCAAGTGAAAGATATCCTTGGAAATACGATTTATACAACTAACGAAAAAGCAAGTATTGGAGATCATTTGATACACTTAGATTTAAATGGCTATCCAAATGGATTCTATTTTGTATGCCTTTCTGCTAATAACAAGGTAACTCAATCATTGAAATTAATTAAACAATAATTCTAATAAATTAATCATAAAAAAGCTGGCTTAGGTCAGCTTTTTTATTTTGTGATGAGTAGAAGATTATTTTGAATAACTAAGTGAATTCTATTTTACAATCACATTGATCGTGTATCAACTAGCATAAAAATTATTTTACCTTACTTAAATTAAATAACTGATATAGTCATAAACCATGAAGAAATTATGAATCATTTGATTTAGATTTAATCTAACATAGGCATTGATTTAAGATGGACTGTTTATATTTGCTTCCCTAAAAATTGAAACATGCTACAAATTAAATTTGGTACCGATGGATGGCGAGCAATTATAGCACAAGAGTATACAGTCGAAAATCTAGCTCGCGTGGCCTATGCGGTTGCAACTTGGCTAAAACTGAAGCATGAAAATCCTGTCATAGTAATCGGTTACGATTGCCGATTTGGTGGTGAACTATTTACAGAAACTGCTATTAAAGTGCTATGTAACGAAGGTGTAAAAGTAATCACGCATAAAGATTTTGTAAGCACACCCATGGTTTCTTTTGCAACCTTGCAATACAAAGCGCATCAAGGCGTGGTAATTACAGCTAGTCATAATCCACCCAGCTATAATGGTTTTAAACTAAAGGGAGCACATGGTGGCCCTACTCCTCCCGAACAAATTTCAGAAGTAGAAAAATTGATACCAGATTTTGCCATATCAATTCAAGGCACCTTGGCATCTTATGAGAGAAATGGTTTGTTAGTTTATGAAGATTTAGAAACTGCTTACATAGCATACTTAGAGAACAAGTTTGATATTAAAGCAATGAATGCGTCGCCTTTCAAAATGGCTTATGATGCTATGTTTGGTGCAGGTCAAAACGTGATGCGAAAGTTGTTCCCAAATTCCGTGCATTTGCATAGCGAGGTAAATCCCTCATTTCAAGGCATAGCACCTGAACCTTTGCATAAGAATTTAATGCTATTGTCCGACACTATGCGAACAACACCCGAGTTAAAATTTGGTTTAGCAAATGATGGAGACGCTGATAGAATTGCTTTATATGATGAAGATGGTAAGTATGTCGATTCTCATCACATTATCTTGTTACTCATACATTATTTACATAAGTATAAAAACTTGAGTGGGAAAGTAGCTATTGCCGCCTCCACCACTTTACGTGTCAATAAAATGGCAAAGTTGTATAATTTACCTTGTGAAGTAACTGCTATCGGATTTAAATACATCAGCCAAATCATGATGAATGAAGATGTGTTGGTTGGAGGGGAAGAAAGTGGAGGGATAAGTGTAAAAGGTCATATACCTGAACGTGATGGTATCTATGATGGTCTAGTCATTTTAGAATTCATGATGGCAACAGGAAAATCATTGAAGCAACTTTGCCAGGAAATTTATGAGGTGGTTGGAGAATTTTATTATGAAAGATTAGACTTACACCTAGCAGAAGATGAGAAACAACGTGTAATTGCGTTATGTCAAAAAGGAATCAATGCTTTTGGAAATTACACAGTTATAGATGTAAATACGATTGATGGTTATAAATATGAACTTGCTAATGATTGTTGGACGATGATTCGCGCTTCTGGCACAGAACCTTTATTACGCATTTATGCGGAA
The DNA here is from genome assembly GCA_044234005.1 of Chitinophagaceae bacterium. Taxonomy (GTDB): domain Bacteria; phylum Bacteroidota; class Bacteroidia; order Chitinophagales; family Chitinophagaceae; genus OLB11. The sequence continues at coordinate 2,171 of JBIIJE010000092.1, forward strand.
GGCAACACACGTGATGAGGTGAATGATATTTTGTCAAGCGTGAAGCAATCACTTATTTTATAAATGTAATATGACATTGGACTTTGATTATTTAAAGTGAAGTATTTCATCTTATGTATTGGAATGCTGATAACCACTTATCAGTGAATTCTTACCAATTATCCTATTTTTTTGATTGCATTTAACCCACTAAATTATTTATTGGTCGCAATTCTCTATTTTTACAATCACTAAAAAATATTTCGAGAGTTTAGACAATGAAAAAAATTATATACCTACTACTTTTAGTCGTAGGAAATTCAATAGCAGCAAATGCACAATCTGCCAATATTAACGGTACCGTGTTAGACACAGCAAATGTAAAAAGTATTCCTTTTGCTTCAGTTTCGCTTATTCGCAAAGCAGATTCAATTTTAGTGAAACATATAAGAACTAATCAACAAGGAAAATTCAGTTTTTCTCAAATTCCATTGAACCAATATTTCATTTTAGTGGCTCACAATTCATTTGTAGATTATATTGAGAATGTAAATGTAAGTGTAGATAAATCAAATCTAGATATGGGTAACATTAGTATGCTTCAGCGAAGTAAAATGTTACGTGAAGTGTTGATCAGAAATGCAGCTAATATTAAATTCAAAGGTGACACCCTCGAGTATTTAGCAGATAGTTTCAAAGTGCGTGATGGTGCTATGGTAGAAGATTTACTAAAGGCATTGCCTGGCATTCAAGTGAATAAAAATGGTGAAATAACAGCCATGGGAGAAAAAGTAGAAAAAGTACTGGTAGATGGTGAAGAATTTTTCGGCGATGATCCGACAGTAGCCACACAAAATTTACAATCGAAAATTGTAGAAAAAGTGCAAGTTTTTGATCAAAAAAGTGATCAAGCAAAATTTACAGGGTTTGACGATGGACAAGAGCAAAAAACAATCAATCTCAAATTAAAGAAAGATATGAACCGAGGTGAGTTTGGGAAGCTTGAAGCAAGTGGCGGTTGGGAAGATAGATGGACCAATAAAGCCATGGCGAATTCATTTAAAAACAAACGTCAGTTGAGTGCCTATGGTTTAATGAGTAGTAATGGTATCACTGGCTTAGGTTGGGAAGAAAGAAATCAATTTGGGAGCTCTAACCAAAACATGACCATGGATGATGACAATGGATTTATGTTTACAACCGAAAGTGGTACAATGGAAGATGGCGGCAATGGAAATTGGGGCACGCCTGAAGGGATTACAAAAGCTTGGAACACTGGTGTACATTATGCCAATAAATGGAATGAAGGCGCGGAGCACCTAAATGGGAATTACTCTTTTGGAAGAATTCAACGAAATAAAAGAGAAACAAGCCTAACTGAAAATTTATTTCCAAATCGAAATTATATCACCAAAGACACATCGAGCTCATTCACCAATAGAAATACACATCGCCTAAATATAAATTATGAAACCATGGTGGACAGCTCATTAAGTATCATTTATCGAATGACTGGCAGATTAAGCATTCTCGAATCAGAAACTAATCGACTCACTTTCAACTCAAGCATGGATGATGCTCCTATAAATATAAGCAATAATAAGAATACTTCTGAATCAACTAGTCTAAGAATTAGCAATCAAATTACGACTAATAAAAAATTGAAAAAACTAGGCAGAACAATTTCGTTAATGGCAAAACATGAATTAGTAACTAGCGATTTAGATGGTAAACTTGAGGGTTTAAACCAGTTTTACAATGTGCCTATTACTATCAATAATACCATCGACCAAAAGAAACTAAACAATTCTAAAGAAAATTACATTACGGCAAGTGCTACTTATACTGAACCCTTGAGCAAAAAAATACTTTTAAAAGCTTCTTACGAAATAGCTACCGAAGCCAATAATTCTAGTAAGCTTACACGTGAGAAAGAAAATGTAACGTCCGAAGAATACTTGATACAAATTGATTCATTGAGCTCAGATTTTGATTCTCGTGTGTTTAATCATACAGGTGGTTTGGAGTTCAAATGGAATGAAAAAAAGTATAGTGTTACTTTAGGTTCTCGTGTTCGATACTCAAAATTCGATCAACGAGATATTATTCGAAGCATTGATTATAATTACACCCGAATAAATCTTTTTCCGAATCTTAGACTTAATTATAAGTTCGATCAAAGTAAGCGTTTAACTTTTGCCTATACAGGCTTTACGAGACAGCCAAGTATTCAGCAATTGCAACCTGTTCAAGATAATACTTCGCCATTAAATATCAATGTCGGCAATCCTAATTTACGTCTATCGTTTACACAAAATTTTAATTTAAATTATTTTAATTTTAAACTCATAAGTAATCGAAGCTTGTATTCAAATTTTACATTTAGTAATACCTTCAATAATATGGTTTCTGATAGAATTATCGATGAGTTAGGCAGAACCATTTCACGGACTGTAAATGTACAAGGCGGTTACAATGTAAATTATTGGGGCGGTATCAATAGCAGAGTTAAAAAATCAATTCTGGAAGCAGGGGCTAATCTAAATTTTACTTTTAATCATATGCCTAATATTATTAATGGCATCAAAGGATTCACGGATAATTTGGAAATAGGCATTACCCCTACCCTACGATATCCGAAAGAAGATAAATATATTATGGAACTTTCACTAGCTACCCAATTTAATAGAACCAGCAACACATTACAAATCGCTCGGAATATTCAATATTTTTCTTTTAATCCTAGTTACAATGCAACCGTTTATTTGCCTAAAAATTTTGAAATCAATGTCGATTTGAATTATCAATATACGCCACCTGTGGCACCTTATACAACTAATTTTACCCGATTTATTGCAAACGCGTATGCAAGTAAAAAAATGTTGAAGAACAGCAATTTAGAATTACGAGCTAGTATATTCGATGCGTTTAATCAAAATAAAGGATACGAACGAACAACTACTAATAATACAAATAGTGAAAGAAATTTCTTAACATTAAGTAGGTATTGGTTAGTAGGATTAATTTGGAATTTTACAAATGGTCCTATGGCAAGTGCGCAACCTCAAGGAGGACCTAATGGACAGCGAATGAGAGGCGGATCTCGACCAAGAATGATGCGTCGTCCACATTAAATCACCCTTTTAGAAAATTGATATGGAAAAAAATATTGTATTCATTTTGTTGAGCCTTTGTTGTTCAACAATTTATGCCCAAGATAAAGAAACTAAAGTACCTCCTATCGTATTTAAGGGGAATATTATTTTTGAGCGCAAGAGCAATACGCACAAGCAACTGGAGGAAATGATGAAATCGAATGGGGGGGGATCTTCGTTTCTGGAAATGATGAAGAAAAAATTGCCAAAGTATAAAATTGACATCTTTGAATTGACTTTCACTGATAAGACAAGTTTGTATAGGCCTGCAAAAGATGGCATTACAGAAACTAATATGATGATGGGAAATTTGCCTGCTGAACGAAATATTGTGTTTAATGACTATGAGAGTGCTAAAACTGTTGCTGAAAAAAAGGTATTTGATAAAACATTTTTAATAAAAGATTCACTTAAAAAAATAGATTGGAAAATAACAGAAGACTTTCGAAAGATTGCTGGCTATAATTGTCGACGTGCCGAAACTATCATCATGGATTCTATTTATGTGATAGCTTTTTACAGTGATGCCATGCTAGCGAGTGGAGGTCCTGAAGGTTTTAATGGCTTGCCAGGTATGATTCTGGGTGTTGTGATTCCACGATTAAATGTAACTTATTTTGCGACTAAGGTTGACAATTTTATTGCAGATGAAAAAGTACTTGTTGCACCAACGAAGGGCGAAAAATCTACACATTCAAAAACCACTGAAACTGTTAAAGAAAGCACCAAGCAATGGGGGGCAATGGCAAATCGATTTTTATGGTATATTGATTTGTAGTTTGTAATACCATCTGTATTTATAATTTAGTCAGTAGGGCATTTAGAAATATTAGATGATATTATACCGAAAGAAAATCGATGGGATATATTATTATATTAGGTAGAATCCAAAACTGATTTTATTTTTTCCAAGATTATGTGCTCACTGTTTTTGTCAATTGCATTGCAAATTTTGAAACATCTTTAGCCTGATTTGATAATATAATTATGCCATAGTTGTTTACTTTATCTACAACAATAAAACTAGAGTAGCCGCCAGCCATGCCGTTATGCCATACAATATTTTTATTGCCAAGTAATTTGTCTATCTCGTTCGGTAAAATCCACCCCAAGCCTGTTTCTCCACGCAACTGTTGTTGATGAGTACGAATTAATGATTTAGATATTGCCGTTTTATTATTATTTAAATTGGCTCTTATAAACTTTATCATATCGCTTGCATTCGACAAGAAAGAACCTGCACCTGTTAAAACAGTATCAGTCCAGATAGGTGAAGGATTTCCATCTTCATCATAGCCCACTACTATTTTATCTTTATTGAGGCTATCTTTAGTTACGAATGAATTTTTCATACCTAAAGGTTCGAGCAATTTTTGCCTCACAAGTATTTCATATTTTGTACCTGTCTTTAATTCCAATAAATGTCCCAAAAGTCCCATGCCAAAATTTGAATATTCAAACTTTCCTTCTTCTTGTTTCTCAGCACATCTTTGTATGTATTTATAAATATCTTGTGTGACTAAATCTTTATAGGGGTTCGATTCATCCGTCATCTTTTCTAAAAAAGAACTTGGCAAAGCAGGGAATCCAGAAGTGTGTGTAGCTAAATGCAGCAAATTGGTATTTTGCGCTGAGCTTGGCAATCTTACCTTATCGTTTAAAATGGTTTGAATTTTGTCAACTAGTTTACATTTCCCGTCATCGACTAACAATTGTAAAGTAGAGGTAGTGAATAATTTACTTATTGATGCGAGTTCGAATATTGAATTGCTATCTGGCAAAGCTTTTTCGCCTTTCTTAATTGTTCCAAACTCTTGTATCCATGATTTATCATTCTTGACTACACCAATCACTAGACCGATTGAATTTCTTTCTGAGATGAATCGATTTGCTTGTTTATTAATCGACAATTCCAAGTTTTTATTGTCTTTTACATGGGTAGATTTGTATTTTATGTCAAAAAAAATCCTCCAAATAATGTTATAATTAGCAAAAACAAAATACCGATAAACTTTGCTAACTTTTTCATTACGATATATTGTCAATTAGAGATAAATTGACATGATAGAATCAATAGTTTAGATTTTGTCAGAAAAATAAGAATTGAAGCGAATTATCAGGTACTAGAATAAATTATTTCTCACCTAAAAAAGCATATCGATAATCGGTCGGAGGATTAAATGTTTCTTTAATTGTACGTGCACTTAACCAACGATATAGGTTCAGCATAGAACCTGCTTTGTCATTAGTTCCGCTTGATCTAGCACCGCCAAAAGGCTGCTGACCTACAACAGCTCCAGTGGGTTTATCATTGATATAAAAATTACCGGCTGCATGTGTTAATTTTTTCATGGCCTTTTCTAAGGCATATCTATCTTGACTAAACACAGCACCAGTCAATGCATAATCAGATGTTGAATCAACCAAATCGCATACTTTGTCGAATTCTTTCTCATTATAAGTGAAAATTGTCAAAACAGGTCCAAAAATTTCTTCACACATGGTTGTATATTTTGGGTCAGAGGTTTCAATGACAGTTGGTTCGATAAACCATCCTTTCGATGAGTCACATTTGCCACCCACTAATATTTTACATCGTTTATCCTTTTTAGCATCATCAATATATTTCTTAATGGATTTGAAAGATTTTTCATCTATAACTGCATTTACAAAATTTGAAAAATCTTCTGTTGTGCCCATTTTCATGGTTTTGATTTCAGCTACTAATTTCTTTTTGATTTCGCTCGCTAAATTATCAGGTAAATAAACCCTAGATGCTGCACTACATTTCTGTCCTTGAAATTCAAATGCACCTCTCGCAATGGCAGCTACTACTTCATCAACCTTTGAAGAAGAATGTACAAGGATAAAATCTTTACCACCAGTCTCACCGACGATACGCGGATAGGTTCGGTATTTTGCAATATTTTCTCCTATGGTTTTCCACATGCCTTGAAACACACCCGTACTTCCAGTAAAGTGTACTCCAGCGAAATCGCGATGATTAAAACAAACTTCTCCAACGACTGGACCACTTACATAAGCTAAGTTTATAACACCATCGGGCAAACCAGCTTCTTTCAATATTTTCATGAATAAATTAGCCGAATAGATTTGTGTATTGGCTGGCTTCCATACCACTACATTACCACACATAGCTGCTGAGGTAGGTAAATTACCACCTATGGCTGTAAAGTTGAATGGCGTAACGGCTAACACGAATCCTTCTAAAGCACGATACTCAACCCGATTGTGCATACCAGTACCAGATATAGGTTGCTGCTGATAAATTTCATTTAAAAAATAAACATTGAAACGTAAAAAATCGATCAACTCACAAGTACTATCTATTTCAGCTTGGTAGGGATTCTTACTTTGTCCCAACATGGTAGCTGCTAACATATCAAATCTATACTTAGTAGCTAATAAATCAGCTGCCTTTAAAAAAATAGAAGCGCGTTGAACCCAAGGCGTGTGTTCCCAATCCTTTTTTGCTTTCAATGCAGCGTCTATGGCTCTTTTCACATGTGAGGCATCACCTTGATGAAAATGACCTAAGACATGTTTTGTTTCATGAGGAGGACGAATTTCTATTTTTTTTTCACTTCGCACTTCTTCACTTCCGATATACATAGGTATATCTAGCTTTACTTTTTTAGCAGATGCTAGTGCTTTTTTTAAAGCAAGTTTCTCTGCCGATTTAGGGGCAAATTGTAAAACGGTTTCGTTAATGGGTTGTGGCAAATGAAAATGTCCGTTGCTCATAAATAATAATTTTTTTAGGATGCAAATGTAATTAATAACTCAATTTGATTATTTGATTATTTGAAAATTTGATGATTTGGCAAATTCAATTCCTTTAAGTGTTTGCTCAGAAAAACATCTGTTACTTTTCGAATAAAACTTTAATATTATTTGGCAATGAAATTTTACTATGAAGCTAACAAGCTTAACTTCTCTAATACATAATCTATTTGACATATTCTTTGAAAATTCCATTTAACCACTTCAACATAAGTACCATCACACCAAAAGCTACGACAAGAAGAATACAATTTACTAAAAAGAAATTGCCTTTATCATCATAAGAATCCCACAGACTAGCCAATACCCCACTTAGTTTATTACCAATGGAAGTAGATAAAAACCAGCCGCCCATCATTAATGCGGTAATCCTCGGTGGACTTAACTTAGACACTACTGATAAACCCATAGGACTTAAACAGAGTTCTCCAATTGTTACAACACCATAGCTGGCAATTAGCCACCAAACCGATACCTTTTCAGCACCGTTGCTACCCGCTTTTACTGCTGCATACATAACAAGTGCGCTTAAGCCAGAAATAAGAAGCCCTAATGCAATTTTCGTTGGCGTAGTTGGTTCCGCATTTTTTCTTCTTAAAAATGTAAAAAATGCAACTACCAAAGGAGTTAGTAGAATAACCCATCCAGGATTTATCGATTGACTCAAATTTGTTGCCCATACACTTACTTTACGTCCTTCTTCAGGTAATTTTTCTGGGGGTATATTTTTAAAGTATGAAGGGTAGTTCCATTCTTTGATCACAGTCCCATTTTCCTTCTGTAATCTAAATAAGGCATCATACTTTTCAGTACTATCTTTTGCATAAGTCAAATCTTTAGATTGATAAAGCGAGGTGAAAACTTTAGCGGTTGAGCCAGTTACTTCTCTGTTAGTGTATCTATCTGCCCAGGTATTAAGGGCAGTTCCATTTTGCTTAAACACCGCCCAAAACATACTAACTACAGCGAAAATTGCTAACAAAGCCGCTATTGGTCTGCGTTCATGTGCCGCAGCACTTTTAAGTAAGCTTCCATAAAATATAACAACTGGAATACAAGCAAAAATAAACGCATCCGTGCTATCGCTTCCAAAAATATT
>JBIIJE010000093.1:0-10130 GCA_044234005.1 Chitinophagaceae bacterium
GTTGTTTCGGCTCATACCGCTCAGAAAAAAAGGGCTCACATTTATATGTAAAGCCCTGAAGTACCACGTACGAGAGTCGAACTCGTCATTCCTCCGTGAAAGGGAGGCGTCTTAACCGATTGACCAACGCGGCGTTTTTTTCGATAGGAGTGCAAAACTAGGTAATTTTTTATTTTTTACAAAATATTATCATTCAAAAACTTCAATTAATTGGATTTACGTCTTCATGAACTTAATTTCGCGCAACATTTATAAACATTAAAACAAATTCAAGAAATGAGTACAATAAAAGTCGCAATTAATGGTTTCGGCCGGATCGGAAGATTAGTCTATCGTCAAATTTATAATATGCAGGGCATAGATGTAGTTGCAATAAACGACTTAACAAGTCCTAAAACATTGGCTCATTTACTTAAGTATGATTCTGCACAAGGTCGTTTTGAGAAAAATGTAACCGCAACAGATGATGCTATCGCAGTAGAAAACGATACGATAAAAGTATATGCACAAAAAGACCCTTCACAAATTCCATGGGGCGCTCATCAAGTAGATGTTGTATTAGAATGTACAGGTTTCTTTACTGATAAAGATAAAGCAATGGCTCATATCACGGCAGGTGCAAAACGTGTTGTGATTTCAGCGCCAGCTACAGGCGATTTAAAAACAGTTGTTTTCAACGTGAATCATGAAATTTTAGATGGTACTGAAACAGTTATTTCATGCGCGTCATGCACTACGAATTGTTTAGCACCGATGGCTAAAGTATTGAATGATAAATATGGCATTGTTACAGGCATTATGACAACCATTCATGCCTATACAAATGATCAGAACACTTTAGATGCACCGCATCCAAAAGACGATTTACGTCGTGGTCGTGCAGCTGCTGCTAACATAGTACCTAACTCAACAGGAGCTGCAAAAGCCATTGGCTTAGTATTGCCAGAGTTGAAAGGCTTATTGGATGGAAGCGCGCAACGTGTCCCAACTATCACGGGTTCTTTGACTGAGCTAGTTACCATCTTGAAAACAAAAGTTACACCAGAAGAAATTAATGCCGCTATGAAAGCTGCATCAAACGAAAGCTATGGTTATACTGAAGATGAAATTGTAAGCACTGACGTAATAGGAACAACTTTCGGTTCCCTATTTGATGCGACACAAACAAAAGTAATGACTGCTGGAGATACACAAATGGTAAAAACAGTCTCATGGTATGATAATGAAAATAGTTATGTAAGTCAGTTGGTAAGAACCTTACACTATTTTGCTAATAAAATAGGCTAAGCCTCAATTATATTATTCTTAAAAATCTCATTCCAAGGAATGAGATTTTTTTTGCATCAAATAAATGCGAACAACTTCTTCGCTTTCTTTTGATTTTTTCACAAGGAATTGGCTTCGGATTTTTGATGTTAGCCATTAAACGTAACTGAAACATTTAAACACTCATTTTTATTTTGAGTTGCTTTTCCCGAATGAATCATACTGTCATTCATTGTAAAAATTCTAATGAATACTTTATTGGAAAGTACTGCAAAAACTGTGGTCAAAAGGAAGCTAAACGGTTTACATAGCTAGGTATTTTACACGAAATACCACATCAGTTTTTTCATATCGATAGTCAAATTTTTAAATCCATTCATTATCTATTACTTAAACCAGGCGTGATTTTCAACGATATTATTGGCGGTAAGCGAAAATCTTATTTTCCACCTATTACTTTGTTACTCTTGATTCTCGCACTGCACTTTGTACTATTCCATTTTTCACCTCATGGCTACTATGATTTTTATATTCAATCGAAACACAAAAATGCTGCAACAGTGGCAAATTGGATAGACACTAACTCTAAATTTCTGATTTTTCTAACTATTCCATTTATTAGCATTCCTTCGTGGCGCTTATTCAAAAAATCAAATTTTAATTACAGCGAGCATTTAATGGTCAATGTTTTTCTGGTAAGCCTTGCTTATTTATGCTTAACTAGTCTTTGTATTTTCGATTTAATTTTTTCTTCTCAAGTTCCTACAACTATCATTGGAATGCCTCCATTAGTGATTCTCCCATTTTATTTCTATTATCAAGTTTTACAATTATATTATCTCAAGAAATTGAAATTATTAATTAGATGCTTTTTTGCCATTATACTCATCTATATTTTTATCGCACTCGGGCTAGCTCTTTTACTTGGGGTTTCAGAGTATTATTTTGAAACAAATGGAATTGGCTGGAAAGTAAAAACAATTAGGGATTGGTAAGTGATAGAGAAGCTTTTTCGTTCACTTCATTTTTCATCAATAAATACGTAATTGCCATTCTTATTTCTTGATGAGTGTATACGTCGTTCAAAATTTTCTTTATTTCACTTGATGAATTTCTTTCGGCTTGGTTATAAGCGTACTTAATGGCACTAATTTGATTCTCGCTTAAAAAAGATCCAATATCAAGTTCGCCTGTTTTTATAAACTCTGATAAATGCCCCCAAACCGTGGTTACAGCCATGGCTCGAAGCTTGGCGATTTCCTCTATACTTTTTCCACCTGCGTAAAAAATAAAACTCTCCTTCGCGCTAGCTCCCTTGGGAGCTTTGACCTTCGTAGTTTTTTCTTTAGATGTCTTCTCTTTCGGGATTATTTGAAACATTTTTTTCTCTAAATGTTTCTCGCTGGCGAACAATAATTCACCTTTAAAGCGAAGTTGCTCGAGCTGCCGTATTTTTTGCCACCACGTGTTTTCAGTTGCTTCAATGCAGTGAAACAAAGCTTTCGATTTTGTTTTAGGCAATAAATTTGCTGCATACAAATGCAAGGGTCTTATCAACTCATTTAAAATATGTTGTGTAAAATATTCTATCGCTTTTTCAGTTCGCGACGTCAAGTGATTTGCATCACCCGTTCGTGAAATTTCCTCTAGTAATTGATTTGCAATGGCTTTATACTTTTCAATCATGCCGTATTGCATTCCGAATTTCTCATCGATTGCTGCTACAAACTGCTTACTATCATCATCTGATTCCAAACGCTTTGTTGAAGTAATCTGTGTTTTCAGATGATGAATACTACCCTTCATCTTCATCCAATCAAATACATGAAGCAATCTTTTTGCATCAAATACTTCACGTTCATTTGCTAACTGATGTTCGAGATCTTCTTCGCTTAGATGAAAATTATAAACTTCATGTATGCGTGTATCCACCGGAATTGCCTTGGCGTAAATGGGGGTTTTCAGTATCAAGCCTGATAAGGATGTGCAACGACTCAAAGCAACATATACTTGACCTGATGCAAAAGAATCACCTGCATCTATCATGGCGAAATCGAAAGTAAGTCCTTGGCTTTTATGAATGGTAATAGCCCAAGCCAAGCGCAAAGGATATTGGGTGAACGAGCCTATTACTTCCTCATTTATTTTATTCGAGTCTGTATCAAGACTATAAGAAATATTCTCCCAAGTTTCCTTTTCTACTTGCAATATCGCCTCTTCATGTTGAAATTTTACATGAATACTATCTCTCGAAATGGAAGTGATAGTTGCTAATTTCCCATTGTAAAATCTTTTTTCAGCACTACTATCATTTTTTATGAACATCACTTGAGCACCTACTTTAAATTGAAGAACAAGCGATGTTGGCAATGAACTTTCTTGAAAATTTTTCTTGATTTCTCCTTTGAATTCAAAAGAGGGTGATGACAATTTGTTCAATTCTGTTTGATTAATTGCATCCGCTTTGTAATTATGCGAGCAAAGTGTGATGTATTGATTTTGTGTATCCACAAAATCGGGATTATATCTTTCATTGAGCATTTCAAAATCTGCTAATTGCATGGACGACTCACGCACGTGGTTGAGTAAATCAATAAAATTTTGATCTTTCTGTCGATAGATTTTTTTCAACTCAATAAAAATAGGTTGCATGCGCTGATAGGCATTCGCATGAAAGAAATAGGGACTTTTGTAGTGATTGTCTAATAATATTTTATCCTCGTCTTTTACCACCGGAGGTAATTGATACAAATCACCGATAAATACAACCTGCACGCCACCAAATGCTGCATTATTCTGACGAACATGCTGTAAAATAGTATCAATAGCATCTAGGGTATCGCAACGAAGCATGCTGACTTCATCAATAATCAATAAATCTAATTCTTGAATTAACTTACGTTTTTCGTTACTCAATCTAATTTTAGAAAGCAGGGTATGACGATTGAAATAGTTTTCGTTCGGAAATATACCTCCACTACCCTGTGCAATATAAGTGCCGAATGGAAGTTGAAAAAATGAATGCATGGTAACGCCACCTGCATTGATAGCTGCAACGCCTGTTGGGGCAACTACCACAAGGTTTTTAGCACAATTATTCTTCACATGCCGTAAAAAAGTAGTCTTACCTGTGCCCGCTTTACCCGTTAGAAATACAGAACAACTTGTGTCGCTTACGTATTGATAAGCGAGTTCAAAAAGAGTATTAACGGAATTTTGATTCATGATTAGACTACTTTCTTCTCACAATAAAAGATTGATTCAGAAACATGCCAAAGATAATCACACGTTTCATGAATCAATCTAAACATGAATAGAAGGTTACGCTTTTTTACCCATTAATATCATTTCATTGGCAACGACTTCAGTGATATAGCGTTTTGCACCTAATTTATCAGTGTAATCGCGATGAACCAATTTACCTTCTATAGCTACTTCACTACCTTTTTCTAAATACTTTTCAGCAATTTCAGCAGTTTTACCCCATAACACCACATTATGCCATTGGGTCTCAGTAATTTTTTCACCTGCAGCATTTTTATATGTTTCGCTGGTTGCTAGGTTGAGGTTAGCCATTTTTTTACCCGTTTCTAAATTTTTTACTGTTGGCGCACTGCCTAATCTTCCAATTAATTGAACTTTGTTTTTTAAAGAATACATAATTTTTGTTTTGTGAATGCCTAAATTATGAGGCATCCGTGTTTTAAATTTTTATTTATTTCATGTCCAATCAAGCAATATAATTTTCAAAATCTGACTAGTATTGTTTTGCAAATAGTATGAACTGATTCGACGATGCAAAGATGTAGATAGGAAAAAATGTTAGTCGTATTTTAATCGATTACTTCCGAATGTAAATGAGTGTAATCGCTTGTTGTCGGTAATAATGAATAATTACGTAGATATCGATACAGCCCGCTTCATACCCGTGATTCACAGCAGCTTACTTCGTTTCTGCTGCAAAATCTCGGTCAAACCAATAAGATTTTTGAAACTTTATTGGTTTTAGTCTTTGAAACCTTATAGGTTTAGATTCCTAAAAAATAACCCTAAACCATTATCTATCTTTCCTTTCAACTTTTCGCAGCGAACCCAACTTTATAATTTGGGATAAAAAATATTGAGAAACTTCATTCTATTTTTTACTTATTCAAAGAATAAAATACCTTTGAGCGAATTTAATTTTTAGCCCCATACTTCATGTCGGAATTCATGCAAAATAGAAGCATTTTCATACGCTTATTATTTATTGCTGTGCCTGTTATAATTATTATTCGATTGCTTTTTTTACAAGTTTTCGACATAGGAGGCTACAAAATGGCAGCTGAAGGACAAGCTATTTATAAAAAGAAAGTGTATCCACCGCGAGGTATTGTCTATGATAGAAAAGGTAGTGTGCTCATGAATAATACCATTGTGTATGACTTAGTGGTAGAGCCGCGTAAAATAAAAGCCGATTTTGACACCTTAGGACTGTGCAAACTTATCAATATTCCAACTGAAGATTTTCAAAAAAATTTCAAAAGACTCACTATTAAGTATGGTCCAGGTGTAAAAGAAATTACCTTATTTAAAAATCTTTCGCCTAGTGCAGTGGCTCGTTTGCAAGAAACTGTTTACGATTTTGAAGGTGTAGAATTGCGCGAACATACTGAAAGAAATTTCATGTTCAATTGTGGTGGTAATATCATGGGTTATATCAATGAAATTAACGAAAACCAACTTAAAAAAGATGAATACGCCGATTATGAAAAAGGTGACTACATAGGTATAACAGGCGTTGAAGCAACTTATGAAGATGTATTACGCGGAGTGCCAGGATATCAATATTTGTTGCGCGATGTAAAGCAACGTATTCAAGGCACTTATAAAGAGGGAACCTTGGATTCTGCAGCACAAGCTGGTAAGTCATTAGAATTATTTATAGATGCCAAATTGCAGAAACTTACCGAAACGATGTTGGCAAATAAATTAGGAAGCGCTGTGGCCATCGATCCACGCACAGGTGGTATTTTGGCATTTGCCAGTGGCCCTTCATTTGACCCAAGCTTGCTAACAGGACCTCAAAAAGGGAAAAATATTTCTAAAATGTTTTTTGATGCTACACTACCATTATTCAATCGAGCGATAAAAGCTGAGTATCCGCCTGGCTCAACTTTTAAGCCTTTAACGGCTTTGGTAGCCCTAGATGAAGGTGTTATTGATGCCTCATATGGCTATAACTGTGGCGGAGCCTATTATGGTTGTGGTAGAAAAATTGGTTGTACCCATCGAGGAGGCGGACATGCTCGAAACTTGGCCTATGCTATTGCCAATTCATGTAACTCTTATTTTTGTCACATTTTTCGCTTGACTATTGATGCTAAAAAACATGGCAATACGCATTTAGGTTTACAACGCTGGCATAATTACATGAATGATTTTGGTTTGGGACATCCAATTGGTATTGATATTCCATCGGAAAATGGTGGCCATATTCCTGATTCAAGTTATTTCAATAAAACGTATAATGGCAATTGGACCTCCTGTAATATGAGTATTATTGGTATGGGACAAGGTGAAGTAACCATGACCCCGCTGCAAATGGCAAACTCGATGTGTATTATAGCCAATCGAGGATATTATTATGTACCTCACTTTGTAAAGTCAATTGGAAAAGATAGTCTGCATCCAAAACTAACACCTTATTTGAAGAAGCATGTAGTAGCTAAAATTGCCGACTCTGCATTTATGTTCGTTGCAGCTGGCATGGAAGCAGTTGTTACACAGGGCACAGGAAAAATCGCTCGCATACCAGGCGTGAAAGTTTGTGGTAAAACGGGTACCTCACAAAACCAACGTGTGGTAAATGGCAAATTAATAAAGCTGCAAAACCACTCAATGTTTGTGGCCTATGCACCTATGGATACCCCTCGCATCGCAGTTGCAGTCGCAATTGAAAACTCAGGCTATGGTGCTACATGGGCTGGACCTATCGCAAGCCTTATAATAGAGCAGTACTTGTTTGATTCCATTTCAACAAAACGAAAAGGCTTATTGAAGAAAATGCAAAATGCAAAAATTATTCCTAATTATATATACATACTCGATTCGTTAGATCGACTAAAAGCAAGAGAACGTGATAGCATTAAAAAATTATCTGCCACACAAAAATTGAAGTATCGTGCCTTAAATGACAGTATTCAATTTAGGAAAGACTCTATGGCTGTATTTAATTACTGGAATAAAACTTTATTTATCAAACCTAAAACCAATAAGCCAATTAAACCATGAGTTATCGAAAATCAAATTCATTATTAGAACGATTGGATTGGCTCATGGTATTCATCTATATAGTCTTGACTATAATTGGCATTGCTTGTATTTATTCTGTTGAACATCGTACGACCGATTTATCATTTTTTATGCGCGATAAAAATTATACTATGCAATTCATTTGGTTTTGTATTTCCTTAGTTGTTGCATTTGTTATTATATTTTTGGATAGTAAGTTTTTTACTTCCATACCTTTTCTGGGCTATTTAGTTGGTTTTGTACTCTTACTGCTTGCCTTGACTCCGCTTGGCAAAGGTGTAAGAGGCTCTCATTCATTTTTAAAACTAGGCTTTTTTACTTTTCAACCTGGTGAATTGATGAAGCTTTTTACCGCCTTAAGTATTGCCAAATTTCTTTCGTTAACCGATACTAACTTTAGTACACTACGACACCGCTTGATATGTGCAGGCTTTGCCATTTTACCTTGCTTAATTATTATCCTGCAAAATGAAACCGGGTTGGCGCTAGTTTACTTTTCTTTCTTTTTGGCCATGTATCGCGAAGGCTTGCCAAATATAATTTTAGTGATAGGCTTCTCTATTATGGTTTTAACGATTGCGACCTTATTAATTCCAAAAAATATTTTGTTTATTATACTCACCTCACTAGCACTTTTGGCTTTATTTTCGGAACGTAAACGATTAAGAAGGCAACGCGATTTTCTAATTGTCGTGATTGGAATTTGGGGGTTTGGGGTTTTGTTTTCGCAGGTGCTCGTACCTGTTGCCTTTAAATATGTATTACAAAAACATCAAGTAGAACGTGTGTATAATTTAATTGGGCAAGAAGTACCTGAAGTATATCGTAGAGGCAAAGCTTTACCCAAACAAACCGCCACAGAATATAATGTGAGTCAGTCCATGATTGCCATCGCATCGGGAGGAATTATCGGTAAAGGCTTTGGCAATGGTACTCAAACGCAATACAATTGGGTGCCCGAGCAACGCACTGATTTTATTTTCTGTACCATCGGCGAACAATTTGGTTTCTTAGGGAGTACCTTATTAATTCTTATTTACATGGGTTTTTTGTTGCGTATCGTATTTGTGGCTGAAAGACAACGTTCACAATTTACACGTGTTTATGCTTATTGTATTGCAGGTATTTTATTCTTCCATCTGGTAATTAATATTGGTATGACTATTGGCTTGGCGCCTGTAATTGGAATTCCCTTGCCATTATTGAGCTATGGAGGCACCTCGCTACTAACATTTACAGTAATGATATTTGTTCTAATTCGATTAGATGCTGATAGACAGATGGTACTTCGCTAATAGAATCGGGTTCATCTATATTCTAAATGGCTATTCTTTCTCAACTTGTTCACTCAATTTCATCTTTATAAAAATTCATATGTCCATTCAAATTTTCCCATTATCCGAAGGCTCATTTAGCATAGGCTTCGACAAAGTGTTTGTTCCTTTCGATGAGGAAAACCATGTATTAGAAGATCGACCACAAGGTTCCCTGCTTGTAGAAGTGCAGCCCTTTTTATTAAGAATAAATCATGAATATGTGCTCTTTGATACTGGCCTGGGTTTCAAATTATCGAATGGCGAATTGCAATTACATCAAAATATTAAACGTTTGGGTATCGAATTGCACCAAGTGAAACATGTAATCTTATCTCACCTACATAAAGATCATGCGGGTGGTATTTTTTATGAAAATGAATTAGGCATTCAAACTTTAAGTTTCCCAAATGCCAGATATTATATTGGTAAACAAGAATTTGAATATGCTGTTGACAAAGGTTTCCCATCTTATATACTTGACGATTTTGAAGCTTTGAAAAATGCGCCTCAAATAGAATGGCTGCATGAGAAGGGGAAATTACTAAATGCAATTAGCTACGAAACAGTGGGTGGGCATTGCCCCTTCCACATTTGCTTTAAGATAGAAGTTGCTCATCAAGTTGTTTTTTACGGTGGGGATTTAGTGCCACAACTTAAGCAGCTCAAATCGCGTTATATAGCCAAGTATGATTATGATGGTAGAAAGAGTATGGAGTTGAGGCAGCATTATGCGGCATTAGGCAAGTCGGAAAATTGGCAATTTTTGTTCTATCATGATGTAAAAATTCCTGTATCGAAGCTATAGAAAATCTTAACTAGTCGGCTCATTTGGTCTCAGTTAATTCAGAAAAGATAAGGTTCTAATTTCATGTCTCTCCTTGGAAAAAGGCTTCTTACTTCTTATTTGCACTTGCACTGATTTGGTAGTCGCAAATAAGAGTTTATAACTCTTGGATTGCAGGAAACCTAAGTCGCTAGTTTCAGCATAAACCGACATCACTGCGTTATCTGTAGAACGAACATTTACACTTACATATTTTGTAATAGCTTTTAGGTCAACCGCAGAATAAATATACTTTCTTGAATTCGCATATTCGTCTTCTACTATATCCAATTTATACTTTCCATCAAATTCCTTTTTGAAAATATCAGCTTCGTAAAATGGATTTTTATAAAAGTTCCAATCTACTTGTGCTGCCTGTAATAAATTGGTATCATATTTACCATTCACATAAATTACTTCCTGATACATGT
>JBIIJE010000016.1:0-31277 GCA_044234005.1 Chitinophagaceae bacterium
CGCTCGCGCCCAATGAGCCCAGTTGGTAAACAACTGGTAAAATATTTTGGTTATAAAATGCAACCAGCCTTTGTACCACTTCCAAACTAATGCCGCTATTGCCATACACAAAATTTTTCACTTTCAACATAAGCATGATGCGTACAATATCTTGCGGCACTTCATCGCCTAAACCACATGCATGGCTTAACACTAAATTTTCTTGTAATTGCTCAATATCTACCGCTGATATTTTTACATCACAGAGGCTGCCAAAACCTGTATTGATGCCATAGAATGTTTGATTATTCGTACTAATTTTTTTATCGAGGTAGGCTCTACAATGTAATATGTTTTGAATTGCATCTTGACTCAGCTCGATTTGATTCGTTAAAATATTTTCAACATCGTTTAATGAAATGTATTGAGGTCCAATTTCGGTATAAGCCATGAAAAATTCGATTTGGGGCAAATTTAGGGTAATTGTGTTTGCAATGAATATATACTGAGCGGTTCTAAGAATAATTTTCCAGCATACTCTTAGATTGTTTTAGCGCAATACATCTAATAGTAGCATTATCAAATGATTCTTACAACTAATTATTGCATAAATGCTTAGGTAATTGCAGGGTGATTTGAAAATACAATACTTGAAAAACGAGTCGTTTAAATAGGGCGTCTTAATTTATGAAAATACAGAGTATGCTCATGCATGGAAATTGAAATACTCTATCGTAAAGCTTGCACTACATTATTTTTTCTCCCTTACAAGATACGATGAATACGCAATTTTCACTTGTGTGAAGGAAGCCCTAAATGATGAATTTCAATGCTCAAGAAAGCAAATAAGATGAAGTGTGCGACGCAAGCTTGCTGACGAACTTGTTAAACTTTGACTCCATTATAAAAATATTAAATAGAGTAATTCTTATTTTTCATAGTAATGCAAAGGCTACTAAGTGGCTTTAGTTTTTTAGCTAGTTGTATGTCCTTTTAATTTCAATGAGTAGTATGTTAGCCATGCTGCTACTCCCATAAACAATGCACCCGCAAAAAATGCCGACCCCGGAATATGATAATTACCTTGCGTTGTAAAATGTGTGAAAATGTTTGTCATCAGCAATGGGCCAATAATACTTGTTACACTCATGAGAGAAGTTAAACCTCCTTGCAGTTCACCTTGCTGATTAGCTGGAACTTGTGCACTCATAATACTTTGTAATGAAGGTCCGGAAATACCACCTAAACAATAGGGAATTAAAAATACAAACACCATCCAACTTTGATTTGCTAAGCCGAATAGTAACATACCTATTGAATAAAGCGTAAAACCAATATAAATACTTTTTTCGTCGCCAAAAGATTTATGTGTAAAGCGTATGATAACAGTTTGTACTAAGGCAACCAAAATTCCAACAGCTGCCAAAGAATAACCTACTATAGATTCGGACCAAGCAAATCGATACATGGTAAAATAGGCCCAATTGCTTTGCACGGCATGCGAACCAATATACAAAAGCATAAAAGCAATTAATAGAAATCGAATAGGCTTTATGTTAAATAAGTTTGTAAGCGATGAAAATGGGTTTGACTTTTTCCAACTAAAATTTCTGCGATTCTCTTTCGAGAGGGATTCGGGTAAAATAAAAAAGCCATATAAGAAATTTACAAAACATAAAAGAGCTGCGGCATAAAATGGATAACGAATATTATACTCGCCTAAAATACCTCCTAAAAATGGACCGATAATAAAACCCAATCCGAAGGCGGCTCCTATCATACCAAAATTTTTAGCGCGTGTTTCTTCATTGCTTATATCTGCGATATATGCCGAGGCTGTAGTAAAACTCGCACCTGTTATGCCGGCAATAATTCGACCTACAAAAAACCAATTATAGCTTGGCGCAAAAGCCAATATTAAATAATCTATTGCAAAACCTAATAAGGCAATGAGCAAAATGGGCCTTCTTCCAAATTGATCACTTAAACTTCCCATAATGGGTGAAAATAGAAATTGTGCTAAGGCGAATACGGTTAATAATAAACCTCCATATTTTCCAGCTTCATTAATACTCACATGTTTTAACTCAGCAATTAATTTCGGTGCAACTGGAATAATAATTCCAAATCCTATGATATCAATTAAAAGAGTAATAAAAATAAATCCTATCGCTGCGTTTTTATTTTTCAAACTGCAAATTTTTGTCGGCTAAGATAATTGAATCGATTAGGATGTATTTTAATTATTTTTGAATCGTTTGGAATAGTTAGAGTAATAATGGCTCTTCCAAGATTTCGGTATATTTTCCATTGTGATGGAAAAATTAGCGGTATTTTTTCCAATTGAGTGGCAAAAATACCGAAAAGCTGAATTTAACTACTTGAATTAAGACTTTTTAATCTCATTGTATCGATCTATCTAATGCGCTTGCAACCAATTATCTCCAAAGCCAATTTCTGCGATCACGGGTACATCGTTGGGCAACAGCATGGCCGTTTGCATACAATCCAGTATGAGTTTTCTCATGGTCTCTTGCTCCGTTTTCAATACATCAAATACCAATTCATCATGAACTTGCAATATCATTTTACTTTGCAATGTCGAATTTGCTAAACGCGTATTGATTGCAATCATGGCTAACTTAATCATATCGGCAGCACTACCTTGTATAGGACTATTAATCGCATTGCGTTCGGCAAACGCCCGAACTGTAAAATTTTGTGATGTAATATCTTTCAACCACCGTTTACGTCCCATCAAGGTTTGCACATAGCCATGCTCTCTCGCAAAATTTATGGTATCATCCATATATTTCTGAATGCCGGTGAATTCGTTTTTATAGTTGTCAATTATCTCTTTGGCTTCTGTTCTGCTAATGGATAAATTTTCTGCCAATCCGAATGCGCCTTGTCCATATATGATACCGAAGTTTACACTCTTGGCTTTATAGCGTTGCTCTTTAGTTACTTCATTTTCTGGCACACCAAAAACTTTTGCCGCTGTTGCTGTATGAATATCGATTCCGCTTTTAAATGCAGCACACATATTTTCATCACCACTTATAGCAGCTACAACTCGGAGTTCGATTTGCGAATAGTCGGCACTCATCAATACATAATTTTCATCACGCGGAATAAATGCTTTTCGTATCTCCCGACCTTGTTCGGTGCGTATCGGAATGTTTTGTAAATTCGGATTAATGCTGCTTAATCTTCCTGTCACAGCAATGGTTTGTCCGAAGGTTGTATGTACTCGCCCTGTTCTATGATTAATTAATTCAGGAAGTGTATCTACGTAGGTATTTTTTAATTTCGTGTATTCTCGAAAGGTTAAAATCTCATCACAAATTTTATGTTCATGTGCGAGCTTAGCTAGTACTTCCTCGCCAGTTGCGTATTGTCCTGTTTTGGTTTTCTTCGCTTTGGGATCTAATTGCAATTTCTCGAAGAGCACCTCACCTAACTGTTTAGGTGATGCTAAATTGAATCTCACACCGGCTTGCTTATAAACTGACTCCTCAGATTCTTTCGCTAATTTGTCTAATACTACACTGTAATTTTGTAAAAACTCGGTATCAATTTTCACGCCTTCATATTCCATATTCAACAACACTTTTATCAACGGAGTATCTACTTCATGAAATATTTTTTCAACATTATTTTCTTTGAGTAAGCCTACAAATTTTTCTTTTAGCTGCAGGGTTATGTCGGCATCTTCAGAAGCATACTCTTTAATCTTTTCAATTGCTACGGCTCGCATTGTGCTTTGCCCTTTGCCCTTTTTTCCAATCAATTCTTCAATGGAAACAGGTTTATAACCTAGATAAGCTTCACTAAGCAAATCCATACTGCGCTTGCCTTCTGGCTCGAAACAATAATGTGCTAACATCGTATCAAACAATTTTCCTTTGAGCTCAATACCATAGTTTTTCAATACCAATAAATCGAACTTTGTATTTTGTCCAATCCAAAGTATTGCTTCGTTATGAAACAATACTTTGAATTCTTCTAAAATATGAATCACTTCATTTCTGTCTGATGAAAATGGTATATAGTAAGCCTCTTTCGCTTTTACAGCAAAACTCATTCCTACCAATTCACAAATGTTCGCATCAAGCCCTGTCGTTTCTGTATCAAAACATATTTCCGAGTTAGGATTATTATTACTTAATAATTTGATAATTAATTCTTCTCGTTTTTGCTTGGTGTCAATCAAATGATAAGAATGTTCAACATCTTGAATGGTTTTAAAATTTACCATTTCATGCGAGAATAAATCACCTTGTTCAGTTTGAGTTTGTTGAATTTCATTTTTAGGACTTACCACAGCATTTCCAAACAAATCAGTCTGTGTATCTTTTTTGGCAACGCTACTAACTTGAAATTCTTGTCCTAAAATTCGCTTACCAATAGTTTTAAATTCCAGTTCATTAAATATTTCGGCTAAGGCTTCTTTATTCCATTCGCTCATTGAAAAATCTTCTTCATGAAATTCGCATGGCACATCTAAAATAATGGTAGCTAATTTTTTACTCATGATGGCATCTTCCTTTCCATTTCTTATTTTCTCGCCTATCGAACCTTTGATTAAATCTGCATTCGCTAAAACATTTTCCATTGTTCCATATTCCTTCAACAATTTAGCAGCGGTTTTTTCTCCCACACCTTTTATACCTGGAATATTATCTACCGCATCGCCCATCAAGCCTAAAATATCAATTACTTGACTCACCGATTCAATATCCCACTTCGTACAAACCTCTTTTGAGGTTAGTACTTCTGCTTTGCTGAATCCACTAGCTGGCTTGTAAATAAATACTTTATCATTCACCAATTGACCATAATCCTTATCTGAAGTTACCATGTAAACATCATGGCCAGCCTGAGATGCCTGCACACTTAATGTGCCAATTATATCATCAGCTTCATAGCCAGGTACTTCAATAATAGGTATATTAAATGCCTGAATCATTCGTTTGATATCGGGTACAGCCATTAGTATATCTTCTGGAGTTTCTTGTCGATTGGCTTTGTAGGCTGCATAGTCTTCATGACGTTCGGTTTTATCCTTTGTATCGAAACAAACAGCCAAATGAGTCGGTTTTTGATTATTTATTAAATCCATTAAAGTATTTAAAAAACCAAATTGAGCATTGGTATTTTTGCCACTACTTGTAACACGAGGATTACGTACCAAAGCATAATAGGCTCTAAAAATTAAAGCGAAAGCATCTAATAGAAAAACTCGTTTATCCATGGGGTGAAAATACGATGAATTGATAAACTAATGAATCAAAGTCAAGGCAACCTTTCAAATAGTTGCGCTTGATGTTTAAAACTTTTTATGAGCTTACAATTGCTTGGAATCTTTAAAGTATGATTATCATCAATCAAGTAATAGTACTTTGCATCTACATTAAGTTGCTTATCTCTTACTTCGTAAATAGGATTGAAAGAAGAATGACAACGCCACTTATTATAGTATGAAAATGAAGAAGCAAAAATCCAATCCATAGCAATACTGTAAGCCTGCCCTTGCTCTTTATTATATAAATATGTGATAAGATCTTTAGTACATTCATCATAAGCCCATTCAAAGGTCATTTTAGGCTTACAAATCAAGGTAAATTTCAAAATGCATATGATACCTAACACGTAAATAAAAGTCATGATTTTATGTGTGTATCGAACAAAAAAATAATCCACAATGACTATCAATAAATACATTAATAAACTGATATACATGATAGATTTTCTAGCGTCAGGATAACGAGTGTCAAAGATGAATCTCTGTGCTATGCTTATTCCAATTAGCAAAACAATGATGGCTGAGAAGAAAAAACAGTTTATAAATTCTTTAGTTTTTGACTTGTTTCTAAAACAAAATAGTACATATATAGCAGCTAGAAAAAGTCGAATGAAAAGAACTTGCATTCCGTTGACAAGAAACTTACTATGGTTATAAGTAAATCCTTTATAAAAAGTAAAGAATGAATCAAAAAATGCATTGGCACCCCACTTAAATTCGTCGGCATGCATCAAGTAAAGAATAGTTTTATAAATGAGAAAACATAAAACAAGTACAACCGATGCCGGAGTTGCAATTGACTTTAATAAGTTAGTAGAAAGTATTTTTTACCTTGATATAACTCTATTCCTATCATACAAATACCCAATGCCACAAAATAATTTAGCCAAGTAAAATTTGCCAAAACGGCGTGTGCCGCGGATACAAAACTGAATATGTAGTAAGGGTATTTCTTTTTAGTTAAATACATCAATGCTAAGGCTAAACTCAACATTTGAAATGCCGAAGCCAAGCCATAACCTCGTGATAAAGAAAAGAAATCGAGTTGATATAACTGTAGATTGACGATAAGTAATCCTACTAACCGAATTGTATTATTCTTTGTCAGAAGGTCAATTGATACTTTGCTAGAAATGAGAAAAATAATAAATGCGATAACATTCGGAAGCCTAATTACCCATTCTTGAGTTCCAAATAAATGAATACATGGTTTTGCCAAGAATGTATTGAGTATAAGATGGTTGGCAGAGGTGAAGTTGCGAGGTGCGGTAAACATATCATAAATCGATTGTTTAGTCAAATCGATTACCCACACTTCATCATATGTAATCGATAAATGATAAGCGCGAAAAGCAACCCACAAAAAAACTATTATACATAATATAGAAAAACAGAAACTATAGTTTCGATCGGATATATTATCGTTAAAACGCATTAATAGGACAGTAATTCAGCAATAGCTTTCTCTACTTTTTCTTGCGATGGTAACATAGCCTTTTCAAGAATAACATTCATAGGCACCGCTGGTAAATCCATCGCACCCAGTGTTTTTACGGGTGCGTCTAATTGATAAAAACAAACTTGTTGTATTCGGCACGCCATGGCTTCTGCAAAAGAATTTCGCAGTTGTTCTTCTGTAAGTACTAAACATTTTCCATGTCGTTTTACACTTGCAAAAATCAAATCTTCATCTAAAGGAAAAAGTGTTCTGATATCTATAATTTCCACTTGGCCTATAAACTGTTTCGCTGCATTATTTGCCCAATGAACACCCATACCATAAGTGATTATACAAATGGATTCTCCGCTGTCGATGCATGGTTGTTCGGCCATCAAAATTTGTAATCCTTTTCCGAGGGGCAAAATATAATCTTCGCTAGGCTCTATAGTTTTAGCTTCTTCTGTCCCTGGCACTTTGCTCCAATACAAGCCTTTGTGTTCAAGCATTACAACTGGGTTAGGATCATAGTAAGCAGCTTTTAATAAGCCTTTCAAATCGGCCGCATTACTTGGATAACAAACTTTAATGCCTTTGATATTTGCTAGTACACTTTCTATGCTTCCGCTGTGATAAGGTCCGCCACCACCATAAGCTCCAATAGGAACACGCAGTACCATGCTTACCGGAAATTTACCACATGTTAAATAACATGATTTAGATATTTCGGTCACCAATTGATTAATACCCGGGTATATATAATCGGCGAATTGTACTTCCACAAAGGGTTTCAAACCTAAAGCACTCAATCCAATTGTGCTACCAATAATATACGCTTCTTGTATGGCGGTGTTAAATACTCTATCGTCTCCAAACTTATCTGCTAAGGTAGCGGCTTCACGAAATACGCCGCCTAAACGCTTGCCTACATCTTGTCCATAAAATAAACACTCAGGATGCTTGCGCATCAATTCTTCTACAGCATGTAAAGCCGCATCCACCATCACCACTTTTTCACCACCACTAGGCACACGAGTCCCTTTTTCTTCACTAATATTTGTAGGTGCAAATACATGCTCCGCAATGGTATCCGGATTAGGTTCTGGTGCGTCAATCGCTTGTTCAAATTCGCGTCTAATGAAATCTTTTTCTTCTAATTCAATGGCATATAACTCTTCAGATTTTATTCCTTTTAATAATAGTATATCGTGCAATTTTTGGGTCGGATTATCTTCTTCATGTTTTGCTAAATCTTCTTCTGTCCTATACCACTCTTTTCTTACACCACTTGTATGATGTCCCAATAAAGGCACTTTGGCATGAATCAAAATTGGCTTTCGAAATTCTCTTACATAATGAATTGCATTTTCAATACAGGCATAACTTGCTTCAAAATCGCTACCATCAACTTGCACTCGTTCAATACCGACAAAGCCTTGTATAAACTCATAAGCATTCATGGTGCGTGCCTCATCGCTACTTACACTAATACCCCAATCATTATCTTCTACTAAATAAATAATAGGTAATTGCTTAAGTGCGGCAAATTGAAAAGCCTCACTTACCTCACCTTCAGTGATACTGCCATCGCCGAAACAGCATACAACGACTGGCGCCAATTCATCATTCGTTAAATCAGTCAGCTGAAATCCAACTTCTTTCATTTTCTCAATATACTGTATGCCTTGCGCCAAACCTGTTGTGGGAATAGCCTGCATACCTGTTGCTGAACTTTGATGAATTATTTTTGGTAAATTCTCACGTCTGCTATTTGGATGATTATAATATTCACGTCCTCCTGTGAATGGATCATCGGCTTTAGCCAATAATTGAAGCATCATTTCGTAAGGTCGCCAACCCATGCCCAACATAATACTCTCGTCGCGATAATATGGGCTAACCCAATCTTGTGGTTTTAATTGAAACCCCAACGCAAGCTGTATGGCTTCATGCCCACGACTTGTGCTATGAACATATTTACAAATACTTCGATTTTCTTCGTAAATATCTGCCATGGCTTTTGCCGTCATCATCAGTCGATAGGCACGTAACAATATATTTTTATCCATGTCTTACGCTACTTATAATTGGCGGCAAATATACTTAAATTCATAAGCCATTCACGTAGTATATTTTTAGGTTATCAGCTTAGCACTTTCTTCGGGCTACGTTGCGTCGCACACCTCGGGGCAGGGAAGTTTGTAGACAAATGAATACACTAAGTTCATTTCGTTGCAAAATTTTTCTTTTATTTTTATTACTAGATTAAATCATAATGGTTCTGTTGTTGTCAATTGCAACCCAAACGTTGTTTGCTCCACCTGAAGAAATAAATACAGCATACTCCAAAAGCAAGCAAAATGATTTCTTTTTTGTAAACAAAATTACAGTTGATGTATTAAACGTAACGAGTGTTGACCTATTTCAATTGCGATTGAATTGATATAAACTTACTTTTCAATTAAACTCGAATCCTATAATGTTTCATGGAATTAAAAGATAACGTTCAAACTTTTCATGCCACATCGCGCAAAGTATGGCAGCAATGGCTTTCCAAGAATCACGACAAAGAGAAATCGGTTTACCTCATCATATACGATAAAGGTAGTGATGTTGACTCAATAACTTATCCGGAGGCTGTTGATGAAGCTATTTGTTTTGGTTGGATAGATAGTGTAGTCAAAAAACGTGATGATAAAAGCCGATACCAATATTTTGTAAAGCGAAATCCTAAAAGCAACTGGAGCAAAGTCAATAAAGAAAAAGTAGCTCGATTATTGGCAGGAAATTTAATTACCAAAGCGGGTGAAAATGATAGAACTTGCTAGAGGAACAAGGACTTGGGATGCATTAAATGATGTTGAAAATTTGATACTACCGAATGAAAAGAAAGTTGCCTTTAAAAAAATAAAATAGCATTCGCTAATTGGGAAGCCTTCCCACGATCGTCAAAACGGGGTATACTTGAATGGATTATGAATGCTAAAAAAGAAGAAACAAAAATGAAAGGTATCGAATAAACTGTTCGTTTAGCTGCGGAAAATATTAAAGCAAATATGCCAAAACAATAATTTAAACCTTGACTGATAATTGATTGTGTGTATAGTGAATTACCGAAATAATTATTTAGGTAAAGTCTCCTGCTTATGCAAGAAATCCTCTCTCTCTTAAAAGTATCTTATTTCTAAGGATCTGTCGTTAATTTTCACAAAATTCGATTTTAATATTTCGAGCAGGTTCATAGCCTAACTCAATGCTTCGGTTAATATCATCACAGCCTCTTAATGTTCTACCACTCATTATATAAGCTAAACCCCGATTGTAAAAGAATATAGCATAGTCGCTATTGATATTTATGGCCTTATTAAAGTCAGTTATTGCATCCTCATAATTACCAAAAAGCACTTTGATATTACCACTTAAATTCCAATTTTTGGAATTCAGTTCATCGTTCTTTGTCAGATTATTGGCATCGTCAAGCGCACTGTCATAATTTCCCAATAGCTTATTAACAAATGCTCGATTATAAATTGCGTCCTGAAAATTATTATCAAACCCAATGGCTTGATTATAGTCTGTAAGCGATCCACTTAAATCACCTAATTCTTTTTTTACAAGTGCTCTGGCAAAGTATATATTAGGATGATCACGACTTTTTTCTATGGCTTTATCTAAATCTTTTTGTGCTAAATCGATATTTTTTAAAAAGCGATTAGCCAGACTTCTATTATAATACAGAATAGCAAATTCGGGATTTAAAATAATTGCTTTATCAAATGATTCTATAGCTTGAGTGTACTTACCTTCTTTAAGTAATAAAAGTCCTTCCAAGTCGTAAGCTATAGAATTATTTTTATTTAATTCAAGTGCCATGTTTATATTTTCGCTGCATGATTCAATATTATTTTCTAATAAATAAATTGTAGCTTTTTTTAAATATTCAAATTCTCTATTAAAATTAAGCGCTATAAGTGTATCTAAATCAGTAATGGCTTTTTCATAGTCGCCAATTAAAATATAATCTTCTGCTCGTTTTTCAATTAATTCCTTGTTGTTCGGGTTAATAGAAATTGCTTGATTTATGTCATCTATCGAACCTTTATAATCCATGGCTAGTATTTTAAGTTTTGATCTCTTATCATACATGTATATTGAGTAAGGATTAAGACTAACTGCTTGATTAAAATCGCGCAAGGATTCTTGAATTCTACCTATTTTTTGAAGCAAGACTGCTCTTTTCATATAAGCATCTGCTAAGTTTGGGTCTATCGCTATTGCATTGCCATACTGCAGAATGGCTTGTTCCCAAAGACCTAAGCGTAATGATATATCTCCTTCGTTTATCCACTGAAGATAGCCATTTCGATATAAGTACTGTGCTTGTAAGCCAACATTTATACTTAAGAAACAGACAAGAATTATTAAATATTTGATGTTCATTCTATGATTTTTCTAATTGAGAGATTGAATAAATTATTGGAAGCACGATTTTTGGCTTTACGTTCTGCGCGAGATAGAAAGCGCTGAAATTCAAATTTAGTTTAAAAGTGGATAGAAAGTATCCCGCACATGCGGAATTCAACTTAACACAAAAGGAGTTAAACTCTCTTTTTTTTGGACCAAAGCAAATAACTTGGTCATCTCGGCGTATCTGCCTTAAGACTCAGCGAACCAAGAAGCTTTATGTTGGAAGCCAATTGTAAGTTAATGTAATAAGGCTTGAAAGAAAATAATAAACGGGCTAAAAAAATGAGAATGATATTGAAACTGAAGCGATTCAATTCTCAATCTGCTTTGTCGGGACGACTGGATTTGAACCAGCGACCACAGCCCCGCCAGAGGTGCATTCTACAGCTGAACTACTTTTCGCTTTTTGTGTGTGAAGTGAGTTTGTTTGTGTGAAATTATTTTGACTTCCTATTCTCACTATTTTTCTACAAAAATTGGATGTAGTTTCAAAAACTATAAGCTTCATTTAAAAGATTATAAATTCTTCATAGTACAATCAAGTAAAAATGATTACTTCATGCTTTCGTCTAAATCAGGTTCGTGCAATTCAACAGGTTTATCAGCTCTTTTACGTAATTGCATGTTAAGTATTTCTACTAAAAATGAAAATGCCATGGCAAAATAAACATAGTTTTTCAAATGCATTTCGTGCGCTCGCTCTGCATCCCAACCTTCGACGATAAGCACTACGCCTATCATTACCAAAAATGATAATGCCAGCATTTTAACGGTAGGATGCTTCTCGATGAAAGCTGCAATGCGAGGTGAAAATAAAAACATGATAAACATCGCAATACAAACGGCTATTATCATAACCTCTACATGTTGCGCCATACCTACTGCAGTTATAATACTGTCGAAAGAAAATACCATATCTACCAACATCATTTGTATCACAACATTCAACAATTTGCCACCCTTTTTTTGAGTGGATATGCCATGCTCCAAACCTTCCAATTTCTGATGAATTTCTGTCACTGTTTTATATAATAAAAACAAACCTCCAACTAGCATTATTAAACTTCGTAAGTTGAAAGATTTACCAAGAATATTGAATAATTCAGCGTTGCCATTTTTTACCAACCATGATAAGCTTAATAACAATAATACACGCACAAAAATGCCAGTTCCCATCCATATTTTTCGCGCGATTTTCTGATTTTTTTCATCCAATCGTCCCATAATAATTGAAACGAAAATGACATTATCGACACCCAATACAATTTCTAAAATAGTAAGTGTGAGTAAGCTAATCAAGGCATCAGCAGTGAGTAAATATTCCATTCGGCAAATTTATTTTTTTAAAAAGGATTTACAAATTTTTTTAGCAATAGCAGGGCCTTCATAAATAAATCCAGTATATACTTGTACTAAGCTTGCACCTGCATTTATTTTTTCTTGTGCATCTTCTGCAGTGAAAATACCACCAACAGCGATTAATGGAATACTTCCTTTCGATTTGGTGTGAATGTATTTAATAATTTCTGTACTTCGTTGCTTTAAAGGTTTACCGCTAAGACCACCAGCACCTGTTGTATCAAGTACTGTTTTTTTAGTCGCTAATCCATCTCGTTGAATTGTAGTATTGGTGGCAACAATACCCGCTAGTTTGGTGCTTTGTACTATTTCTATAATATCATCTAACTGTGTATTGTTTAAATCGGGTGCAATTTTAAGTAAAAGCGGTTTAGGGTTAGCATAACTCAAATTCAAATTTTGCAATTGCAATAGCAATCGATGCAAAGGTTCTTTCTCTTGCAGTTCGCGTAAATTTGGAGTATTCGGACTACTTACATTCACCACAAAGTAATCGACAAAAGAAAATAATTTTTGAAAGCAATAGCTGTAATCATCAAAAGCGTTTTCATTGGGGGTTAATTTATTTTTGCCAATATTACCTCCTATAATCACATTTGATTTCCTCTTTTTCAGGCGTTCTACAGCCGCATCAACGCCTTGATTATTGAATCCCATGCGATTTACCAATGCTGCATCCGCGGGGAATCGAAACAAACGAGGCTTCTCATTACCATCTTGGGGCTTGGGGGTTAAAGTTCCAATTTCAATAAATCCAAAACCCAAACACGCAAGTTCATCAATAAACATGGCATCTTTATCAAAGCCAGCTGCAAGTCCTACTGGATTCTGAAAATCAAGCCCGAATACGTTTCTGTGCAAACTGGGATGACGCAATGCGTAATTACTTTCTAAATACTTTTTACCTAAACCAACATTATAAGCTTTGGTAAGCCACTGCATCACTCGATAGTGAACAGTTTCAGGTTCGTATTTGAAAAGAATTTTTTTGACTAAATTATACATCCTCGTTTTGTGGGAATAGATTAAGGTAATTTACCAGAAGCGGTTTTAGGGAAAATAGCATTGAGTTTCGCGATTAGGTTATCACCTTTTAAATCTTTGGCAATGATGTTTCCTTGAGGGTCTATTAAAAAATTTTGAGGAATGCTTTCTACATTGTAGTTTCTAGCAATGCTACTACCCCAGCCCTTTAGCTCGCTCACATGTTTCCATGTTAGCTTGTCGTCTTGAATGGCTTGGTTCCATTTCTCTTTATCTGTATCAAGCGAAACGCCTATAATTTCAAAGTTTTCATTTTTGAATTGATCAAATGCTTTTACAACATTCGGATTTTCTTTGCGACATGGTCCGCACCATGATGCCCAAAAATCAAGCAATACATATTTCCCTTTCAAGCTTTGCAATGACAAACTTGTTCCTTCTGGAGTATTTGCTGCAAAATCAGGTGCTGGTGTTCCGGTATTGATGTCGCTTTGTTGACTTTGTTCGATTGACCCAAAATACTTTTCAGCAAATGCTTTTGCGGTAGTAGATGTTGGAAAACGTTTACCTACATTTTGATAAAAGTTATGAATAAAGGGCTGCTCAAATGCTGGATTAACCATGTTTACAGCAAATAATGCACTACTCACGCTTTGGGTAGTATCTGCAAATTGCTTTAAATAGGTCATGAATCCCGCATTGATATTTCTCATATCTTTTTCTGCCTCCTGCCGAACAGAATCGCCTTGCGGTTTAACTTTCAAAGAATCTAATATAACTTGCATGGTTCTCAAATCATTGATATTCTCACGTAAATTCACTAAAAAACTTTTTAAAGCCGCACTGCTTGAAGAGCCTGCCACTTGATAATTCTCGAGTTGGTTCCAATCACCCGTAATTTTTGCATTATCTCCATTTTGTAATGCGATTAAAATATATTTCCCTTGCTCAAATACAATTCGATATAACGCTTCTTCTTTTGATTTGATATCAACTTGAAATGAGCCATTGGCATCGGTTTTACCGCTATCAATAGGTACTTTCGAATCAATGGCTAATTCTTCTATTTTAAATCTTTGAGCTGGCATATTTTCTATTTTTCCCTCCAACTTGATGGAACTCTTACATGCACTCAGAAGCAATAAACAGCTAAAAATAAATACTAAATTCTTCATATTTTAATTGGAGGCGAAGTTAAGGTAATACATACAATGATATAAATTTTGTGCGATGAGATTGAAAATTTTCTATGAGATTAACAGATTATAATTCACATTGGCAATGCCTTTGGCTGCAAGTGTTTAGAATAATCGGTAAAACGAGATCTGTCATTCCAGTTGTCTAAATCGGTATTATTCATTCAATACAATTTTTATGGATAATTAGCTAGGTTTAAAACTTGTTAACTAGCTTCGCAAACATGATTTTGGTAACAGGCGCTTCTGGCTTATTGGGATTGCAACTTTTAAAGCAGTTGAGTCAGACATCGAATCGAATACGAGCTTTGTATCGAAATCAAATTCCTTCTTTTTTAGATGGGACTCAATCAGATAATATTGAGTGGTTTCAGGCGGATGTGTTAGATATTCCACAATTAGAGGCAGCTTTTGCTGATATAAATTATGTATATCATTGTGCAGCAATTGTTAGCTATGACAGCCAGATGCTTGAGACGATGATGAACATCAATGTAGAAGGCACAACCAATGTTGTAAATTTTTGTTTAGATAAACATGTAATAAAACTAATTCATACAAGTTCTATTTCAAGTCTGGGTAAATCGGATGGAAATCTAATATCTGAAAAGAATGAGTTTGATGAAAAAGAAGCGGCTTCAAATTATGCCAAAAGTAAATTCGAATCGGAGATGGAAGTTTGGCGAGGTATAGCTGAGGGATTAAATGCCGTTATTGTGAATCCTTCTATCATTTTAGGAGAGGCTGATTGGCATAAAAGTAGTAGTAATTTATTTAAAATTGTGCATGATGAATTTCCATATTATACACAAGGTGCAAGCGCTTGGGTAGATGTTGAAGATGTGGCAAATGTTATGATTTTACTCATGCAAAGCAATATAAGTAATGAACGGTTTATTGTGAGTGGTTTCAATGAGTCCTTCAAGAATGTGTTTAGCCTCATAGCAAGTTGTATGCATAAAAAGCCACCAAGTATTTTAGCTAAACCGTGGATGAGCGAAATTGTTTGGCGTCTATCGTATCTAAAAAGTAAAATTACAGGCAGCATTGCCACCATCACGAAAGAAACGGCGAGAAGCGCCCATCAAGTAGCTCAATATGATAATCGAAAACTTTTAGACGCATTAACGTTTTTTCAATATCAACCTTTGGAAAAGTCAATCGCTAGAATTGCGAAATATTATATGTCAAAAATTCAATCCTAAATGTTTCTGAATGATACCCACCATTGAATATGCACCTTCATTAAAGTCCTTTTATCATGGTTTCTAAGGCATTCAAATGCTCACGAAAAGCCTTTGCGCCTGGTTTAGTAATTGTGTAAGTTGTATTTGTTTTCTTGCCAATAAAAATTTTATTGATTTTAATATATTTATTTTCTTCTGAAGGTTTTATATGTGATGCTAAATTGCCATCGGTTACATCTAGTAAGTCTTTTAAGAAATTAAAATTTACTTCTTCATTCACCATTAAAGCACTCATAATACCCAATCGGATACGATGATCAAAAGCTTTGTTTAATTTTTCAATAGGATTCATGGGTGTCCTAAATTAAGCTTGAGTGGGTTGAATTTTCTTCTCATATTTCGAGCACATCATAAAACCATACACGATATGAAATACGCCAAAACCTAATGTCCAACAAACTAAACCTTCTTTAACGAAAATAAGATTGATGATACCAATCAATATTGTGGCATAACCTAAGTAACGAACTTCTCCTAATGTATATTTACTTCCATTTACTAAACCTAATCCATAAAATAGTAAACAGCTTGGTATAACAAGTTCGTAATGATTAGATGCTCCTAGCTTGAGTATAAAAAATTCGCCAACGAGTATAGGAAGTAAAGTATTCCAAAGCAAACGAAAAGCTACTTGATTCCATATGGGAGTTTTATCTTGCTTACTTTTTTGAAGTGTAAAAAAGAATGCACCAAGCACAGCACAACAAAAAACTAGAATAGCAATCCAAATTAATTTGTACAATAATTTTTGTGGGTTTATATTACCATAAGCATAATCATGATGATAATAATAGTTGATTCGAGAATTTGCAAATAGCGCACCAATCAATGCTGAACTACCTGCAAATACTCCACTCCAGCCACTCAAACTAATAAATCGGCTACTCTTGGCCATTATGCTACGTATCTCCTGCAATTGCTCAAGATGAGAATTTTTACCTTCAATCATACTTATACTTTGAAACACAAAGTTTGTATTTATCAGTATAAGGTCCAAGTGTATTTTTTTAACAAAGAGAAAGCGGTTGCCTGCTTGTGGAACTTGTTTAAAATAAAAATCCGATTCCAAGTTCGGCATATTGAGCTTTCGATAAATGGGTATGTAAGACCAACGATGTATATGAGTTTTTCAAAAATATTTTAGAACGGGATGCAAAATAGTAATTCATACCTAAACGTTGATAAAGATTTAAATTACCGGTTGGATCGTTAAAGTAATATCCTAAACCAATAGGAAATCCAACATTGCCGAACAAAAATTCGTTTTGCAAGCATGCTGAAAATTGCCAAGATTTTTGCCAAGCATTTGCTTCGCTTTTATTCTTTAGCCAAGCCAAAGTACGTGTTTTGAGAATTGCGTTGGCGCTCAGCCATAATCTTGATTTATGTCGATACCGTTTTGTAACTGCTATAGATTGCGAATAAATGGGAAACAAAGGCCCGTCAATTACACTAGCATCCTCAGCAAATGCGATAAATGAGGCAACTCCTAATCTTAATCTACTTTGATCTTTCGGAGTTGTTTGTTTAAGAAAATTTACTTGATGACCGCTTGGGTGAAAACTTGTTCCCACAAAAAAGCCCATAGAATTAATGCCATAATTTGGTTTGCGTGTGGCAGCATTAGACAGATGAAAAAAATCAACGCCTGTATGAATGGTCCATCGTTTAGAAATGGGTTTTAAGTAACCTATTTGAAACATGGTAAAGTTGTTTAGTGTGGTTCCAATAAAATATCGAAATGAATCACTCGAAGAACTACGTTCCCATTTCGTATCGGCAAGTCCCAAACCAGCCCCTAGTTTAAAGAAAACATAAGATTGATGAATCTTCCACAAGCGAAATTGAATCGATGGATAAAATGCTATGGCTTGACCAAATGAATTAAAATTGTAATTAGTATAAGCAAGATTCAATCCAATTTCTGGATACCCATACTTTTGTTGCCAGAGTTTTTCACCATTAGTTTGCTTCTTATAACAAAGCTCAAAAGACTGCGGAAAAGCATTAGGTTGAAAGTGAATATTGGGTTTATGAATGAGTAATTTACTCGGCAAATAAGTAATTGTCAAGGCATGATTATTTATGCTTGAAGAATCTGATTGTGCCCATAAATTAGGGTGAAATAAAATCAGGAGTAATACGCAAAATCGCATGGGTTAAAATTAGTGCTTTTCAGCATTTAACAACGCGCCTCTTTTTCAGGAATGGAATAAGATAAATGAATCAGATAACCTTTAGTATGTGATTAAACTTAGAAGGCATAATCACCATTTTCATCATACATGACAGGTAAAATTTTATGCGTGGTTTCAAAATAATCGTAAGCACGTTTTAAATTAACCCAAAATTTTTGCTTCTCCTTTTCATTCTTATATTCTTTACCAATGTAATCGAGAGATTTTTGTGTGTAGCGAACGGGATAAATGTGTACCGGTATATTTAACTGCCCCTGAGCGCGAGATTGCATGCTGACTATATATATTTCTTCAATAATAGGATCTGTCATAGGCAAACAACCTACGGTCATGCATGCGCCATGTATATAAATATCTCCACCAGGATGATCTTTATCGCCTCCAATTAAATCGGAGTAATTCGGATAATTAATCAGCATAGAAAGATGATAGTTGCTATTGGGTTTAAAGTCAGAAATAAAATAAAAACCTTCAGGAACCTGCTTGTCTCCTTCATATCTTTTAGGGCCTAAAATACCTGATAGGGCACAAATTTTATACAGTTTGATGAGCACAAAAGTATCTTGTATGGAATTTCGAGCCCACAATTCTAATTCATTATTTGCTTTCAATCCACGGAATAATATGTTTGTACAAGGATATTTTATATTCTTTTCATCAAACATTTTTTTAATATTAGCTTCACTTTTCAAAACTGCATTCTTCACTTTTTCATATCCCATCTGATAATTTAAAAATGTGTAATCAGGGTATTTATTTTCTAATGCAGGTTGAGATTGGGCAGAAGCCAGTGTGACAAAAAATAGGTTGACAAGAAGAAACAAAAAACTAATTCGAATCATAATTAAAATAATATGGCGCAAATGTAAGCTATGAAATGTTAAGAGATTGTCGAAATAAACTAAAATGAATTTAGGATGTTAGCCATTTATAAATATGTTAAATTCAATTATTTGAGTGATGGAATACTACATCTTAAAACTTACTTTTGTTTTTCAATTTTAAGTTATGGCAATACGATTATTGGTAACGGGAGGCACTTTCGATAAAGAGTATGATTTAATAAATGGAAAGCTTTATTTTAATGATACCAATGTGAATGAAATATTAGATCGCGGTAGAAATACCACCGAAGTTCATGTAAGAACCTTAATGATGGTTGATAGTTTAGAAATGACCGACGAAGATCGTGAGCTTATTGTAGCGCAATGTGTCAAGTGCGATGAAGACATGATAATTATCACGCATGGAACGGATACTATGGTTCAAACTGCCTTATCTATACAAGCACAAGAGATACAAAAAACCATTGTTCTTACGGGCGCAATGATACCTTATACCTTTGGTTCAAGTGATGGGTTATACAATATGGGTAGTGCAATGGCTTTTGTGCAATGTTTGCCCATAGGCGTCTATATTGCCATGAATGGTAGGTATTTTGTAGCCAATCAAGTTCAAAAAAATAGAAAGACAGGTTACTTTGAGTCCATATGATTTAGTTAGGCCTGCTGATTATCTCCTTGACGCTTCAAGTATAAGGAATTGACAATAGTATACTACTTGTGTGCAGACCTTTGACATTGAAGAGGTAATTGAGTCTAAAATTCAACATTAGAAATTTTGAAATGATTCAGAAGATGTAATACCATTTTGACATTAATTTTATATTATACATTTCGCTTGACGAAAATGGTGAATGCGGATGGATACAAATGTTTAGATTAAATGGAGGAACGAAATTTTAATCTATTAAATTTGTCTAATCGGTATAATCACATCTAACACACTAGAATTTTTGTTCCTCAAATCCTTTCGTGAAATTTGGGTTAAAGATGCTTGCAGTAAGATTTTCTAGTAATAATTATTGAAATAATTACATACTTCTGGTTTTAAAATACAGACACTCATTATGATTTATTTTTAGCTAATATTTCTTGCACTATAGTTTCTATGGCTGAATCTTCACCTTGAGCATCATAAGTATTTCGTAGGTTGTGGCTAAAAATAATGGCTACGGTTTGCCAAATACCTGCATTAAATCCTCCTTTCAAATCTTTTACAATGGTATAGCAAGGCTTACCTGTTTCGCGTGCAATTAACTTAATTAAAATTTTACCTTGGTCGATTGTTAAATCTTCGAGCTCTCCTTTAAATTGCCGCTTTAGATCATCTTCTTTGCGATGCTTATACATTCTTTTGGCGTCCTTGCTTTGTAAAGTAGATAACATCGAATCAACATCTTGTAATACGATAGCGGCTTTTACGGCGTAAGGATACACGATTTGAACATTGTATCTCAATCTTCGATATTCTTCATCTTCACGTTGTCTTTGCCTTCTTTGTTTTACTAGCCATACTGGGGCTTTACCCAACACGGTTACCTCATTAATCCAAATATGAAGTAAGGTATCATTCGTGTCGGTGATAATAGTTCCCACACGAATCGTGTCATGAGGACCTCGCTGAGCACATGCATCATTCTTCATAAAAAATATGAATATACCTGATATATAAAGGGTTACACGCAGCATAATTGAATCTGAAACTACTCGTACATTTCAACAACGAATCTAATCGAAATATATTGTTTAAAATGTGAAGATGTAATTAATCTACTGAATTCTCTGCAGCTTCATTTCTGACGTACTTTATACCAATTTGATTTATGTCGCATACCAAATCATACAATCGGTATTACAAGCCCAACCTTGAGATCCTGTTGATAGCAAGGATGAGAAGAATGCTTCATAATACTGTTCAAGGATTTACTTATTCACGAAATGAGAAAATCTGTTCGAATCTTTCTGTGGTATGATTTTCGTGAATCAGAGTCAATCAGTTCCTTCTATTCAATCCATGTTTTATATGTTGTTTGCCCAATGTGATTGTTAGTATCGCAACTTATAAATTAAACCGCCGCTTCCAGTGATAAGATAATCTGAATTAGAGATTTCTTGTATCATGTAGAAAGGTATTTGTTGTTTAATTTCTAGTCTTGAAAGCACTTTATTCAAGGGATTGAATTCCACGAGCTCTCCAGATTGTGTAACACCTAGAACATTTTGTTTTTGTACACTCATACTCCATATACAACCTATCGAATCATTTTGCACACAAATCTTTTTATCAAGCACTTTACCCATGATGCCTGTTTCATTGTATCGAATATTTTTACTACCTGCGTACCAAAGTTCATTATTCAACCACGAAATTTCATGCACGAGTCCTTTTATAGTTTGCACATGACTAAGCTTTTTAGAAGAAATATTGAATTGTTGGATGTGACTATTCATGCCATTAAATATGCTTACAAATATTTCTTGATTTTCATTTTTACAAATTGACCATGGAAATTTTCGCCAGCAACTCCAGACTATTTTAAGTGTGGTTAAATTTTTATCGGTCATAGCAATAAACCCATCTGGAATATTTTTTTCACCCGCTGCAATATCGTTATGTCCACCACAAAGTAATATCGAATCATTATCGAGCAACAAAAAATCATAAATGCACATTTCCTCAAATCCCTGATACTGCTTGGAGGTAAAACTTGAGTCCTCCAAATTGTATTTATGTAAATAACCATTTGTAGCACTCATAAATACCGATGTATTCTCTTTTTCTATTTTTAAAATATTGCTTGTATTCGTATTTTTTATGCTGTTGGTAAAACCGGTTAGATTTAAACTTTTAAGAATTCCATTTTTACCACCTATCCAAAAGTTCCCTTCAGAGATTGGTGCAATATGATAAAGGCTACTGTCGCCGTTAAAATTCGAATGCAAAATTTGTAACGTTTGTGCATGTATGTTGGCAAAAACAAAATGTATAAGTGCAAATAAGAAATAGGTTTTATACATATCTAAGAAGCTTCAAATTCCCAACCAATATCTTTACGGTAATATTTATTTTCAAATTCAATGACATCCGCATTTTTATTAGCTTCAACAATAGCCTCATGTAATGTATTTGCTAATGAAGTTAGGGCGAGTACGCGACCTCCATGACTATAAATATTGTTATCTACAGCCACTGTTCCTGCATGAAAAGGAATGCAATTCTTGATGGTATCTAATCCCAATATTTTTTTCCCTTTCTCGAATTTTTCAGGATAGCCACCACTCACAAGCACAATGGTAGCAGCATGTTGATCTTCATGTTCAATATGTACCTCATTCAAAGTATTTGCATGCAAACGACTAAATAAATCAACTAAATCATTCTTTAAACGCGGCAATACAACCTCGGTTTCGGGATCTCCCATTCTACAATTGTATTCAATGACATAAGGTTCATCTTGTACCTTGATTAATCCTATAAAAATAAAACCTTTATAAACTAATTTGTCTTTTGATAAACCAGCAATGGTGCGTTCAATAATTTTTGTTCTTACTTTATCTTGAAAAACTTCATCTGCAAAAGGAACAGGGGATATTGCTCCCATGCCACCGGTATTCAATCCTGTATCACCTTCACCAATTCGTTTATAATCTTTTGCGTAGGGTAAAATAACGTATTGTTCGCCATTTGTCAATACAAACGAAGAGCATTCAATCCCGCTTAAAAAACTTTCAATCACAACGGTTGTACTCGCCTCGCCAAATTTCTTTTCTTGTATCATTTCATGAAAACTAACTAACGCTTCGTCGTGAGTGTGTGCAATCACAACACCTTTACCCGCTGCTAAACCATCTGCTTTTAGTACAATGGGTAAAGTATGTGTTTGTATATAATTTACGCCCTCATCATAATTTGTAATCGAAAATTCCGCATAAGGAGCCGTTGGAATCAGATGCCTTTGCATAAATTGCTTGGCAAACGATTTGCTTCCTTCTAAGGCAGCTGCAGCTTGAGATGGACCAATTACAAGAATGCTTTGTAAATGCTCTTGTTGGAAATAATCATAAATACCTCTTACTAACGGATCTTCAGGTCCCACAACAATCATTTTTATTTGATGATCAGCACAAAATTGCTCAATGGATTTAAAATCTAAAATATCCAAAGATATATTGTTGCCTAAGTTAGCCGTACCAGGATTGCCAGGGGCAATAAATAACTGACTACATAAAGGACTTTGTGTTAGTTTCCAAGCAAAAGCATGTTCACGTCCGCCGCTACCTAAAAGTAAAATATTCATGAATCTATGATCTAAGAAAAAATTGATGGCAAAAATACAATTAAGCTTGCTCAATAAAAAGTGATTGCTGTATTATACCTACGCGATTTATAAATGAGGCTAGTATTTGATAGATTAAACAGATATAATTGTGTTATATAGATATCTTCATTGAATAATGGAAGGTTAATCCGAGATTTTACGGTTTCTATTTTCAACTGTAAAATTGGGGCTAATTTTTTCGTGCCACATAGAGGCAAATCCTCTAACTTGTTGATGATTAGCCTAATCTGTTGAAAGAACACTGTTCTATATGCTAGATTACGATTTTATCTATAAAAAAAAGAAGTTATTCTGATGGGTCGGAGCTTTATTATTTAATTTTACCCACCTAAAGCATACATGGAAATAGAAGCTAACATATCGAATGCTGCTGACGAAGAAAAGAAACTGATATTGCGTGAATATCGAGCCTTGTTACGTGCGCTAAAATCACGTTTGAAAAAAGGAGATAAGCGCATTGTGCGAAGAGCGTTTGAAATTTCAGCTGAGGCACATCAACATATGCGGCGTAAATCTGGTGAGCCTTATATTTTTCATCCGCTAGCAGTAGCTAAAATCGTTGTCGAAGAAATTGGCTTAGGGGTAACTTCTGTCATCTGTGCCTTATTACATGATACTGTTGAAGACACTGAACTTACCTTAAAAGAAATTGAAACAGAATTTGGTAGTACACATGCAAAAATTGTAGAAGGTCTTACAAAAATTTCAACTGTAGTAGAAACACACGGCTCAACACAACAAGCTGAAAATTTTAAAAAAATACTCCTCACCTTAGCTGATGACCCACGTGTTATTTTGATAAAAATTGCCGATCGGTTGCACAATATGCGAACTATGGATAGCATGAGTCGGGAGAAACAATTGAAAATAGCTTCCGAAACGTCTTATTTGTACGCCCCTTTAGCCGCTCGATTAGGACTTTATGAAATAAAATCGGAGTTGGAAGATTTGTGTATGAAATATACTGACACAGAAATGTTCGATGAAATTTCCCAGAAGCTACAAGATTCGAAACGTGAACGGACTCGTTACATCAATGAGTTTATAAAACCTATTAAAGAAGAATTAGAGCGAAATAATTTTAATTTTAGAATTGCTGGTCGTCCAAAATCGGTTTACTCCATTTGGAATAAGATAAAAACTAAGCATGTAAGTTTTGAAGAAGTGTATGATTTGTTCGCTATTAGAATAATACTTGATTCAAGTGCAGAGTCTGAAAAGACAGATTGCTGGAAAGTATTTTCAATCATCACTAACTACTATCATCATAGCCTAGAAAGAATGCGTGATTGGATAAGTGCGCCTAAAAGTAATGGATATGAATCGTTACATACAACCGTAATGGGACCTGGGGGTCGTTGGGTTGAAGTACAAATCAGAAGCGAACGAATGAACGAAATAGCCGAAAAGGGTTTAGCGGCTCATTGGAAATATAAAGAAGGCGGTGCGGCTGAAACTAAACTAGATGATTGGCTGAAACACATACGTGAAGTATTGCAAAATCCAGATAGCAATGCCATTGATTTCATGACCAACTTAAAGAAGGATATGTTTGGGGATGAAATTTATATTTATACCCCCAATGGAGATATGCGTGTATTGCCCCTTGGCTCGAGTGTGTTAGATTTTGCTTTTGACATTCATTCAGAATTAGGTAAAACTTGCATTGGAGCCAAAATTGATTATAAATTAGTGCCCATCAATCACTTGCTTAAAAATGCGGATCAAATAGAAATTATTACTTCTAAAAAACAACATCCTAATAAAGATTGGCTCAAGTTTGTAAGAACAGCGAAAGCAAACTCTCGTATCAAATATTATCTAAAAGAAGAGAAGAGAATTAAGGCGGAAAGTGTGAAGGAGGCCCTCATAAAAAAATTGCAACACCACAAATTACCATTTAACTCATCTGCGATTGCCGATATTGCAAATCTTTACAAGTATCCTTCATCTATGGATTTTCAATATGCGATTGCGATAGGTAACTATGATTTGAAAGAGCTTGCAAAGCTCCGATACGTAGGAGATAAATTTGTACATTTAGAAAAAGAAGAGAAGAAAAATGCGGAGCAAAAAGAAACGCGCGAAGAAAATTTTGAATTAAGTAAACAGTTGCCTTCTAAGGGTTACGAGCTTCTCTTGTTCGATCAAAACTCGGATAAAATTGCCTTCAAGATGGCAGCTTGTTGTACGCCTATTCAAGGCGATGATGTATTCGGTTTTGTAACATCGAGTGAGGGCCTAAAGATTCATAGAACGAATTGCCCGAACGCCGCTTCTTTACTAGCCAATTATGGACATCGTGTAGTAAAAGCTAAATGGGCAAAGAATAAAGAAATTTCGTTTTTGGCCGGGGTTAGAATTAATGGAATTGATGACGTGGGTATTATCAACAAAATCACCAATGTTGTATCAGGTGAAATGAAACTCAATATGCGTAACATGAGTATTGAATCATCAGTTGGTTTGTTTGAAGGAACCCTACATGTATTTGTCAATAACAAAGAAGAGTTGAATATCCTTTGCCAAAAACTTGAAAGGCTAGACGGTGTTCAGACTGTAGTAAGATTGGAGAATGAGTAATTTTATAAAGTTAAGTATAAAAATTATGCGCTAAAATCAATATTAATATTATGCTTCAATTCAAACTAGTGGCATGAGCACTTTTAAAAATTTATCCACCCCAACTCTCTCTATCTAAACTTCTATATTGAATGGCCTCAGCAATATGTTCTGTTTTTATTTCATCACTACCTGACAAATCAGCAATTGTTCTTGCAACTTTTAATATTCTATCATAAGCACGTGCCGATAAATTCAAACGCTCCATTGCGGTTTTTAATAAATTAGTGCCTGCCGTATTTAGAATGCAAATTTCTTGTAGTTGTTTACTACTAATTTGTGCATTACAAT
Organism: Chitinophagaceae bacterium; assembly: GCA_044234005.1. Taxonomy (GTDB): domain Bacteria; phylum Bacteroidota; class Bacteroidia; order Chitinophagales; family Chitinophagaceae; genus OLB11. Next base: position 26,272 of record JBIIJE010000016.1, read on the forward strand.
ATATACCCTCTTGACCTGCGAACCGTTGCGCTTGAATTTCACGCGCTTGAATCACACGCGCTCTTATTGTTTCACTTTTCTCTTGCGGTTTAGAATTGGAATTAGATAATTCAGAAAACGGAACAGGGGTAACCTCAACATGTAAATCAATCCTATCCAACAAAGGCCCAGATATTTTATTCAAGTACTTCTGAACACTACCCGCAGGACAAGTGCATGCTTTGTCGGGATGATTGAAATACCCGCAGGGACATGGATTCATAGAGGCAACTAACATAAAACTGGAAGGAAAATCTATGGTCATTTTTGCACGAGAAATTGTGACACGTCTTTCTTCCATGGGCTGCCTCATTACCTCTAAAACCGTTCGTTTAAATTCTGGTAATTCATCCAAAAAAAGAACACCATTATGTGCTAATGAAATTTCACCAGGCTGCGGATTACCTCCTCCTCCAACCAAAGCAACATCACTAACTGTATGATGTGGTGAACGAAAAGGCCGCTTAGAAACCAACGTTGTATCTTCAGGTAACTTGCCTGCTACTGAATGTATCTTAGTGGTTTCTAAAGCTTCGTGTAAAGTAAGTGGTGGTAGTATAGAAGGTAAGCGTTTAGCCAACATAGTTTTACCTGCACCGGGCGGACCTATTAGAATAACATTATGTCCGCCTGCAGCCGAAATTTCTAAGGCACGTTTAATATTTTCCTGCCCCTTTACATCGCAAAAATCAATATCAAAATCATATTGAGAATGAAAAAATTCATCGCGAGTATTTACCTCGATGGGTTTGAGTGAGCCTTCGTTATTCAGAAATTGAATAATATCATTGATGTGAGATATTCCATACACATTTATTTGGTTCACCATGCCAGCTTCTCTGGCATTTTGTAAGGGCACAAATAATCCCTCAAATCCTTCTTTTCGGGCTTGAATGGCGATAGGTAACGCTCCCTTTATGGGAAGTATCGAGCCATCGAGCGATAACTCACCCATAATTACATATTTCGATAGGTTCTCAGACTTGACTTGTTGTGTGGCGGCTAAAATTCCAATTGCAATAGGCAAATCAAATGCACTACCAGATTTTCGAATATCGGCTGGCGATAAATTGATTACAACTTTAATACGCGGAAAACGATAACCATTATTTTTAATAGCACTTTCTACCCGATGCTGGCTTTCTTTAACTGCATTATCTGGCAGACCTACCACAAAAAATTTTAAACCATCTAATACATCTACTTCAGTGGTAATCGTAATAGCTTCCACACCATAGACCGCACTCGCAAAAAGTTTGACCATCATAAGTAAGTAATTTAAAGACTAAAGATACAAGCAAGACTTTATTTAATTACGCCTAACTCTTTGCCAATTTTTGAAAAAGCAGCAATTGCGATATCCAAATCAGACATTTCGTGTGCGGCACTAATCTGAACGCGAATACGAGCATTGCCTTTCGCTACCACAGGATAAAAGAATCCTACCACATAAATCCCTTCTTCTAATAAACGTGCTGCCATTTTTTGTGCTAACACAGCATCATAGAGCATGATAGGTACGATCGGATGAATACCGGGTTTAATATCAAAACCTGCGGCTAAAATTTTCTCTCTGAAATAAGCCGTATTTACTTCTAATTTATCGCGTAATGTAGTGGTCTCACTCAACATATCCAACACTGCAATAGAAGCACCTACAATGCTAGGTGCTAAGGTATTTGAAAATAAATACGGACGGCTTTTTTGGCGCAACATATCTATAATTTCTTTTCTACCTGAAGTGAAACCTCCATTGGCACCGCCTAAGGCTTTCCCTAAAGTGCCAGTAATAATATCTACTTTATCCATCACACCACAGTGTTCATGAACGCCTCTTCCTGTCTTTCCCATAAATCCACTTGAATGACATTCATCTATCATCACGATGGCATTATATTGTTCTGCTAATGCGCAGATCTTATCGAGTTGAGCAATTGTGCCATCCATACTAAACACGCTATCAGTCGCTATCATTCTACTACGGCAGTGTTGAGTGGCTTGTAATTTAGCTTCGAGTTCTTGCATATCATTATGCTTGTAACGATGTCGTTCGGCCTTGCATAATCTTACCCCATCAATAATAGAGGCATGGTTGAGTTCATCAGATATAATGGCATCCTGCTCATTCAAGAGAGGTTCAAAAACACCACCATTCGCATCAAAAGCTGCGCAATACAAAATGGTATCTTCTGTGCCTAAAAACGTTGAAATTTTAGCTTCTAATTCTTTATGAATATCTTGTGTACCACAAATAAATCGAACACTACTTAATCCGTAACCTCTTTCTTTAATAGCTTGATGCGAGGCTTCAATTACTTTCGGATCTGATGATAACCCTAAATAATTGTTCGCACAAAAATTTAAAACCGGTTTGCCATTGGCAATAATATGCGACCCCTGCTCCGTTGAAATAATACGTTCTTGTTTAAACAAGCCCGCTTCTTTAATTTCATTTACTTCGGTGCCAATTCTATTTACAAAATCTTGATTCATAATAATTAAAGTTGCTAAACTGCGAATATAATTGAATGTTGCTGACTCTAAAGATGGATTGGGTAATTTTCGGTATTAAAATTTACTGTTGATATATATGATTTATCCACTAGGAGAAATTTACTTTTTTTACTTGATGTAATTATCATCTTGATTCCAAGCTGCAAGAAAAAGAGGATGCCGAAAATAAAATACAATTTGAAGGCTAAACGGCGAAGGATGTTTTTGCATAACTAGCTAATATAAATGACCTTGGCGAAGGGATATCTGATGATTCATTCCGTATTTGCGTTGAGGAGAAATTCAATTTCGAGACACAATTAGACATCACGAATTGCAAAATAAGAGTTATCTATATTTTATGCTATCCGAATCTAATCAGTAAGGAGGCATTTTAAGTATTCAACTTGAAAAGGAGTGTATGGTGAAATGGATTGTAATAGATAAAAAATATAATCTTAAAAAGTAATTTCCGCAATTGTTGACTGCAAATTATCACCTTCTAACAAATGACATACCAACAGAAGCGTTCCAAAACGACAAATAGTAAAGCTTGTGGTATGTTTTTTATGATAAAGAGTAGAATATTTTTCATCGACGGCATGGCGTATCAAGCAAAAATAAGAGGTATTTAATTTTTAGTAATTTGCTTGCATCCGAATTGATTTCGTTGTGATGCTTTACTTTTGAAGGCGTGCAACTACACTCAACAAAAGGCATCGTATTGCGTCAACTAAAGTATGGCGATACGAGTTTAGTAGTGAGTATCTATACTGCTTTGTTTGGCATTCAGAGCTATTTGGTACAAGGGGTTCGGTCGAACATGAAAAGCACACATAAGGCTAACTTATATCAAATAGGAAATTTGCTGAACCTCATAGTGTATCATCATCCCAACAAAAATTTGCAGCGAATTAAAGAAGCCCATCTTTTTTATTTATATGATGACATCTATCAGGTCGTTATAAAAAATGCAATCGTTTTTTATATGGTTGAATTACTTTCCAAAACCATCACCGAACCAGAATCCAATGCAGACTTGTATGAATTTATCGAAAATTCGTTTTTACATGTTGAACAAAGCAAAGAGGCGGATTTAGCTAATTATCCGATTGAGTTTACGTTTGCCTTGGCTTCACAATTGGGTTTTGAGGTACAAAACGCTTATAAGGAAAATCAAAATTACTTCGATTTACAAAATGGGAACTTTTGCTCACAACAAGAGTTAGCGAGCACTTATTTTTTACAAGATGCTGACGCAGCGTTGCTTTCACAGATTATCTACAGCGAACCTATCGCTACAAATCTTAATCAAAGCAAGAGAAACGAACTATTAAGATATGCGATTCAATACATTCAACTTCATATACCCCATGTAAGCGATTTGAAAAGTGTCGCTGTTTTGCATAGCATGCTTAGCTAAAATTTGGATGTTATTAAAACTGAACAGGCACAGGTAGATTCAGCATTATTTTTTCTATTTTTTGAACCACTTGAGGGGTTAATTTTTCAACTACATCTAATGCTTGTAAATTTTGTTGTAGTTGTTCTTTTTTGGTAGCCCCTAAAATTGCGGTTGATACATTGGGATTTAGTAGTGTCCAAGCCAAACTCAATTGCGCCACACTTACCGACATTTCATCTGCTAACTTGCTTAGCTTTTTTACCTTAGCAATTTTTTCATCCAAAAGCCATCTATCTGCCAACCATTCAAAACCTTCCAAAGCCAATCGCGAATTTTTGGGAACACCTTCATTGTATTTACCACTCAGCAAACCGCTTGCTAAAGGGCTCCAAATAGTAGTACCTAAACCAACAGTTCGAAACACATCTAAATATTCTTTTTCCATTTTTTCTCGCTCGAATAAATTGTATTGTGGCTGCTCCATCGTCGGACCAATAACCCGATAAGCTTGTGCTACCCGATGCGCCTCCATAATTTCGGCCGCGCTCCATTCACTAGTCCCCCAATACAGTATTTTGCCTTGTTGTATCAAAGTATTCATTGCCAACACTGTTTCTTCGATAGGTGTATTTTTATCGGGGCGATGACAAAAATATAAATCTAAATAATCGACTTGTAAACGTTGCATCGCTTCATGACAAGCTTCTATGACATGTTTGCGGCTTAAGCCTGTTTGATTGGGTCTGTTATTCTCACCACGCCAACCAAAATAGACCTTGCTGCTCACGCAATAACTTGTTCTATCCCATTTCATTTTTTTCAATACCCTGCCCATCATAAGCTCGCTTTCACCACGCGCATAGATTTCAGCATTGTCGAAAAAATTAATGCCAGCTTCATAAGCCATGCCCATTAATTCTTCGGCACGCTTATCATTAATTTGTTTATTGAAACTTACCCAACTACCAAATGAAAATACAGAAACTTGTAATCCTGATTTACCTAAACGACGATACAACATAATTTATTAAGTGTTTTGGCTAAGATAAGGATTACAATTTTTCTATCA
>JBIIJE010000017.1:0-31213 GCA_044234005.1 Chitinophagaceae bacterium
AAGCCTACATTCAATGCAGAGGTAATTAGAGCCATACAATTTATGACTCCAGGTGATAGCCTAGTATGTTTGGTGAATGCTGGGGAAATTTTCAAGAATACAAAAAATAAAATGCCTGATTTTGTGAAACCAACAGATAAAATCCAGTATTGTATAAAATTAGTTTCCGTTAAAACAAAAGAGCAATATCAAAAAGAGCAGCAAGTAAAGAATGCAAAATCGCAAGCGGAAATGAATAAAAAAATGCAAGCTCAAATGGATAAACAACGAAAAGAACAAGAAAAAAAGCAGGCCGCTGAAAATGCTATTTTGATTCCGAAGGAAGAGGCTGAGTTACAAGCATATTTTACTAAAAACAACGTCTCTCCTAAGAAAACTTTATCAGGGCTTTACTACACACTCAATGAAAAAGGATCAGGAGATGTGCCAATAAAGGGTGATACAGCCGTGATGAATTATTCTGGTCGCTTATTAGACGGTACTGCATTTGATAGTAATGTCGATACCGCATTTCATCATACAACACCTTTTGAATTTCCATTAGGACAAGGTCGAGTGATAAAAGGCTGGGATGAAGGAGTCGCTCTACTACCTAAAGGCTCGAAGGCAACTTTTTATATTCCTTCTCGACTTGGGTATGGAGCGAACGCACAAGCTAAGATTCCTGCAAATTCAATTTTGATATTCGATGTTGAATTAAAAGATATTAAACCTGTACCTGTAAAATAATTGTATAGTCACAAATTAAAATAATGAAGAAAATAATCTGGGCATTATTGCCAATGAGTTTGTTTAGCCTAAACACAGACGCTCAAGAATTTAAGAAAACAGCAAGCGGACTTGAATACGCCATGTTGAAAGACGTACCTGGCATCAATGCGATAAAAGATGGTTCCTATGTAAAAATGCATATTCGAACAAAAATTGCTGATTCGTCTTTGTTCGATTCTTATTTGTTGAATAATAATGAACCGATTGAGCAACAATTGACATCACAGTTTTTAGGCGCATTCATGGAAGGGTTTTCATTATTAAGTGAAGGAGATAGTGCTATATTAAAATTACCCGTTGAAAAAGCTTTTAAAGATTCCCCCCTTCCTCCATTCGCGAAGGCAGGTGATCCTGTTCAGTACGAAGTAAGAGTTTTTACAATAAAAACAAAAGAGCAATATGAGAAAGCCAAAGAAGAAGCCACAATTGCACAAAATAAAATTGATGACAAGCTTATTAAAAAGTATGTAAGAAATAATAAAATCAAAGCTTTAAAAACAGCATCAGGTATTTATTATAAGGTTGAAAAGAAAGGAAATGGCAAACGTGCAACAGCTGCGGATAATGTAAAAGTACATTATAAGGGAACGAAGCTTGATGGTACCACTTTTGATTCTTCCTATGATAGAGGTGAGCCTATTGATTTTCCATTATCAGGGGTAATTAAAGGTTGGACTGAAGGCATCCCTCTATTGGAGGAGCAAGGTAAAGGCAAGCTAATTATTCCATCGAGCTTATGTTATGCCCAAAATCCACCGCAAGGTTCGAAAATTAAACCCAACGAAATTTTAATATTTGATGTGGAATTAATCGCAATCAATCCTCCAGCCCCGCAACAAGAACAACCCCAGGTACAAGCAGAGGAAATGAAAGTTGAGGAGGTAGATCCTAAGGTGCAAAATGCGATTGATGCAAAGTTGATTGATGAATACATTATTCAAAATAAATTGAAAACTGTAAAAACAGCATCAGGATTACATTATATCATTGAGCAAAAAGGAAATGGGAAATTCCCACAATCAAGCAGCACGGTAAAGGTTCACTACAAAGGCACTACGTTAGATGGTAACGTGTTTGACTCATCTTATGATAGAAATGAGCCTATTGAGTTTCCATTGAATCGAGTTATCAAAGGTTGGCAAGAAGGGATTTTACTCATGGATATAGGTTCAAAAGGAAAGTTAATTATTCCGTCTACGAATGCCTATGGAAGCCAATCTCCTTCGCCAGCTATTAAACCAAATTCAGTTTTGGTATTTGATGTAGAATTACTAGATGTAAAATAATTTATAAGATTTTTTAAAAAATATAATATGCAAAAACAATGGATTGGTCTTGTTATCTTGACCACATGTATGGTGTTACATTCGTGTAAACCAAAGGGATTCACAAAATTGAAATCTGGTTTAGAATACCAAATCGTTAAGGATGAAAAAGGTGATAAAAAGGCTGTTGAGGGCTCTTTTATGAAAGCACATGTTGAAACGCTTTTAAATGATAGCGTTGTTTCTGATACTCGAAAAGCATCAAACAATGAACCTATAACGATTCAAGTTACGAAACCTGGTATGTCTGGAGACTTGATGGAGGGGTTCCCATTATTATCAGCAGGAGATAGTGCTTTATTCAAGTATCCTGCCGATTCGATGTTTAAAGATCCAAACCAACGACCGCCGTTCGTAAAGAAAGGCGATATGGTTTATTATCGTGTAAAATTAGTAGCCGTAATGACGGAGGCTGAAATGGAAGCAGATCAAAAGAAAGCATCCGCAGAGCAAGATAAGAAAGATGAGGTAACTATACAAGAGTATATTACTAAAAACAACTTAGCGATGCAAAAAACACCTTCTGGTATTTATTATCAAATAGAAAAGCCCGGGAATGATAAGCATCCAACGCTCGCTAATGAGGTTGAAGTGCATTACAAAGGAACTTTATTGGATGGTACTGTATTCGATTCTTCATATGACCGAAAGGAACCTGCTAAATTTCCACTAGGCAATGTAATTAAAGGATGGCGTGAAGGCATACCATTATTTGGGGAAGGTGGCAAGGGTAAATTAATTATTCCTTCATCACTTGCGTATGGTGCAAATCCGCAACCAGGATCTCCAATCAAGCCCAACTCAGTATTGCTGTTTGAAGTGGAGTTGTTGCGTATCGTGAAATAGTTACTAAAGTCTTTATATTAACAAAGCCATAGAATTAAACCCTATGGCTTTTTTTACTTTTGCAGCATGAAAAATTTTATAACAATATTCTTATTTGTTTTGAGCATAATGGCTTGTGAATCGAACTCGGCTCAAACAAAAGGTAAGAATGATAATTTTGTGCCAGCTGCCTATAAGCAAAAGATGGATGAAATTAAAGATTACCAACTCGTAGATGTAAGAACACCGGGTGAATTTGCAGAAGATAGGTTAGAGAACGCCATCAATATAGACTATAATAGTGCTGATTTTACTGAGCGAATAGAAGCTTTAGATAAAAATAAACCTACATTTATTTATTGCTTATCAGGTGGAAGGAGCGGCAGTGCGCTAAAAATTATGTTGGATAAAGGTTTTAAGGAAGTTTATAATTTGAAAGGAGGCATTATGCAATGGAAAGGGGATAATTTTAAAGTTATCGATGCAGTGAGTGCAGATTCTTGGAAAGGCATGACCAAAGATGACTATCTCAATTTAATACCTGATGATGCTAATATCATTGTTGATTTTAAAGCAAAATGGTGCGGACCCTGTAAGCAACTCAAACCTATTCTCGATGATATATCAAATGAATTTGGACCTAAAGTAAAAGTCTTAGCTATTGATGTTGATGAGCATAAGTCATTAGCTGATGATATGCGTATAACTGGAATTCCTTATTTGGTTTACTACAAAAATGGTAAGCAGGTTAAGACCCTATCGGGTCTTCAATCTAAAAAGCAAATTGTTGAAGCTTTTGGGATACAGAAATAAATGATAAGGGTTAAATAACAATCAACGGAGTCCGACCAATCTCAAGTGGTCAAAATCTAAAGTTTGTGAACACCTAAATGATTACCTCAGGATTTGTAGCATCTACTTTGCCAAATTCATTCATGTAAATTTTTACTAGAAGTATAAACATGGAAAGTAGTAAGGGACCGAAAATTATGCCTAGAAATCCGAGGAGATTCACGCCAATCAGTACGCCGAATAAGGTAATTAAAGGATGTACATTTGACATTTTCTTTTGTAGCATAAATCTGGCAACATTATCGATAGAACCGATGAGTATAAAGCCCCACAATAATACCGCAATACCTTCCCAAGTATTACCAGCAGACAACATGTAGATACCTATCGGAATATAAACAAGCATAGAGCCAACTAAAGGAATCACGGAGCAAATGGCAGTTAATATACCCATGAGTACCATCTCGTTCACCCCAAATATCCAATATCCTATAAAACCAACTATACCTTGTATAATGGCTACAATAGGAATACCTACTGCATTGCTATACACTGCATTGCGAAAACCATGCATAAATAATTGTACATTATGATCCTTGAAGGGCAGGGCGTGTCGGATCCACTTTTCAACTTTCAAGGTTTCGAACAATAAAAAGAAAAGAATTAAATACATAATAAATAAGCTTCCCAATGTATCTAACGTACTAGCTAAAGCTTGCTGTGCCATTGGCAAAACTTGTGAACTAATTTTGGTAACATTTTCTTTATTTAGTATATCTAAATCAAAACTTGTGATCAGATATTGATGAATTTGCTCGAATACTTTGCTTATTTCAGAAGGGTTTTGAACTATCGGTTTTATTTTATCGATGCCAATAGAAACTATCCAAGCAGTTGGAATTACAATTAAAATAAACGATATCAAAATAAGTGTTATTGCTGCTAACCACTTTTTCCATTTCCAATCGGTTGTCATTTTTATCATCATGTTACGCATCAGAATGTATAATGTGATGGCACCGAGAAAAGCCCCTAACATAAAAAACATTTCTTTCAGAATAATCAGCCCTATGAATATTAAGGTGCTTAAGAAAAATATTTGTCTAATACGATTTGGATGAATTTGATGTTGCATATGGATGATGAATCTTTAGTATACAATATTACTAACAGTTTTATTTCAAAATTAATCTTAAATGCTGAGCGGCAAATATATCTTTGCCTCATGAAATTTATTTGTTCTATATGCCTAATTGTATCCTGTTTTTTTTCTGTTCAAGCACAAACTGTATATCCCAAAAGAGAATTTAGAGCAGTTTGGATTGCTACCATCGCGAACATCGATTGGCCTAGCAAATCAGGCTTAGATGCAGAACAACAAAAACAAGAATTTATTAATTTACTCGATCTTGTAAAAGCCAATGGATTGAATGCAGTCATTGTGCAAATACGACCATCTGCGGATGCCATCTATGCATCGAGTTTCGAAAATTGGAGCCGATATTTAACTGGCAAACAAGGGATGCCTCCAACGCCATATTACGATCCTTTGCAATTTATGATTGAAGAGTCGCATAAAAAATGCATTGAATTTCATGCATGGTTCAATCCATATCGGGCTTTAGTAGATGCCATGAAGAATCCAAACACACCCGATCATATCACATTTCAACACCCAGAATGGTTTGTAAATTATGGCGGCAAGAAGTATTTTAATCCAGGCTTACCAGAAGTAAGAACTTATTTTACAAAAATTGTCATGGACGTTGTAAAAAGATATGATATCGATGCCGTTCATTTTGATGATTATTTCTATCCTTATCGTATTGCAGATAAAGAATTTCCAGATCAGCAAGCGTTTATGCAATACGGTTCAAGTTTTTCAAGTAAAGATAATTGGCGACGCGATAACGTGAATAAGCTAATGGAAAGCCTATCCAAGAAAATAAAAGAGTTAAAACCTTATGTGAAATTTGGCATTAGTCCATTTGGCGTGTGGCGCAACATTGCAAAAGATGAGGATGGTAGTATTACAAAAGCTGGACAAACCAATTATGATGACCTTTATGCAGATGTGCTTTTATGGCAAAAGAAAGGTTGGATAGATTATTTATTGCCGCAATTGTATTGGGAAATTGGACATAAAGCCGCCGATTATAGTACTTTGCTTGATTGGTGGAATCGTCATGCATATGGTAGACACATGTATATTGGGCATGGCTTATATCAAGTAGGAACTTCTAAAAAGCCGTGTTGGAATGGTATGGCTGAAATTGGAAGTCAAATAAGTTTATTGCGAAACGCGAATAACATTCAGGGCAGTGCTTTGTATAGTGCTAATTCTTTTACAAAGAACAAGAATGGATGTAATAATTATTTACAACAACAGGTTTATAAAAAGCCCGCCTTGCTACCGACCATGAAATGGATTGATAGTATCGCACCTCAAGCTCCATCTCTGAAAATATCTTATGATAGAGATAATTATCGTGTTCTGCAATGGACTTCTAAGAATACCGCGCAAGAAAATTTGCAATTTGCCATTTATAAATTTTTACCCAATGAAAATGTGAATATACAAAGTGCGAAAAACTTAGTTGCTATTGTGAGTGGCAATTCTTGGACTGATAAAAATAAAGTTGATGCCAAGTATCAATATGTAGTTACTGCACTCGACAGGTTGCATAATGAAAGTGCAACGAGTAATGTGGCGGAATAAAATAAAATTCACAGCAATGCTAGATTGCTGTGAAAATAAATTTGAAAAATGGTTTATCCCATTTTAGCAACACCAGCTTTTACAGCATTTTCGGCGTTCTCTTTGCTAAGCATAGTCGTCATTTTATTGCCTTTGCCATCATTCCCTTGTGCCATATAACCTCCACGAGCGGTTTTGGTAATTATAGCGTCAAGCATTACTACATTTTTTTCTTTTGTTTTCATGCAATACGCACGAATTGAATTATCTGCCATGATTTATTTATTATTTGAGTAAAAGTAACGGACTGCTTATATAAAACCTTATTTCAGATAATATGGTTTTCCACAAGTAGGTGTATAAATAATTGATTTTAACGCACTAAAACGGTCCTAAAATCATTGAGCAGATCAATCTCGTTTCTTTTTAATTCAATAAGTGTCGTTTGCACGATGGCTTCTTCTAGTGGGTCTTGTAAAATTTTTAATTCCTCGAGTAAATCTATGTAAGTACTTTTTATTTTGCGCAGCAGAAAGTAGGTGACAGTTTGATTTACATCCATCATATACAGATCTTCTTTTTTAGGGACTAAAATACCGTGCGCTTTTTCCCAATTTTCACTTAGTTCGTATGGAAAGTATAAAGCCTCAATAGATTGACTTCGAACGCTTTCTTTTTCATGATTTGTAAATGCTTTAGCGTCTGGATATTGCAAGGAGCTGTCGAGTATTTCAAAATAAAGTTGATATATTTCTTGCCATGATGGATTTACAAAATCTGCATCCCCAATTTTTACTCGAATAAAATCAGCTATACTCAATTGCTCATCATATGCTTTATTGCCGTACTCAATAAGAATTTTGATGAGCCCTTTTTCTTGATGATAATCTTTTTTAAGTAAATCGCTTACGAGAACTTGTGTAACATCTGTTTCTGTTTGCTGAACCGCAAGTGTTTCAGCTTCATGTTTTTCAATGCCATCACGTTTTACAATTTTCTCACGAATACGCTTATTAACTAGGCTTACTAAGCCTGCTTCGTCTATTTGTAGCAATTGCGCACAACGTCTTATATAATCTTGTTGCTTAGAAAACTCTTCTACTTTATCAATTTTAGAGAGTGTTTCGGCAATATCATTAATGAGTGCGGTTTTCTTGAGCGAGTCTTGGTTGGCTTCTTTAAGTGATGCTTCTAACTTAAAAAGAATAATATCTTTTTTATTGGCTTGAATGTATTGCTGAAAAGTATCAGTTCCAACTTCTTGCACATAAGAATCAGGGTCATGGTTATCAGGTAGTAATACAACATGAACATTTAGACCTTGTTCGATAGCCATATCCAAACCACGCAGTGCGGCCTTAATGCCAGCAGTATCGCCATCATACAAAATGGTTAGATTTTTAGTATAACGTTTTATCAGTTTTAATTGTTCTTCTGTCAGTGAAGTTCCACTACTTGCAACTACATTTTCTACACCCGCTTGATGCAATGAAATCACATCCGTATAGCCTTCTACGAGCAAGCATTCATCTCTGTTGCTAATCGCAGTTTTGGAGAAAAATATACCATATAAAGTTTTGCTTTTATGATAAATTTCATTCTCTGGCGTATTGATGTATTTAGGTGCTTTTTCATTGCTCTTTAATATCCGAGCCCCAAAGCCAATAATTCTGCCACTTTGATTATGAATTGGGAAAATGACTCTGCCTGCATAGATACTATTTAATTTGTCACCTCTGTCGTAAACCAAACCAGCTTTTACCAGAATTTCTTTGGTGTAACCATTTGCCAAGGCATGTTTGGCTAAATGCTCTTTATCTTCAAGACAGTAACCTAACTGAAATTTAGTAGTAGTTTCTTCACGAAATCCTCGTTGTTTAAAATAACTTAATCCAATCGCTTGTCCTTCATCTGATTGGAAAAGTTGCTCTTGAAAATAGTTGCTGGCAAAAGTATTTACAATTCGCAAGCTCTCTTCAGCTTGCTTTTGTTCTTTGGCTTCTGTACTTAATTGAGTTTCCTCAATTTCAATATTATACCGTTTTGCTAGCCAAGTAATAGCTTCTGGATAGGTAAGTTTTTCGTGTTCTTGAATGAAAGTAATTACATTGCCCGCTTTGCCACAGCCAAAACATTTATAAATGCCTTTTAAGGAGGACACTGTAAACGAGGGCGTCTTTTCGTTATGAAATGGACAATTGCCTAAGTAATTGGAACCACGTTTTTTTAATTTAATAAAAGACCCAACCACATCTAAAATATCGGCCGCGTCATTTACTTTTTCTATGGTGGAACGTGAAATCACGCCACGAAAATAAGTCAAGTTGCGATAATACGGATGACGCATTTCTAATGGTTCCTTGTCCCTCGATTCAAATTTCCTTCAATTGAGTTTCCTGAATAACTTATGGATGCTCAAATTCAAGGGTGTTCCACAGCCATAATTTTGAAGTAAATACTTTCGTAAATGATGGGGAACCTGTACCGACTATAAGTAGTTTAATGGAATCTAAGTTTTACATATAAGCTTGACAAGCTGATTTATTGAGCTTATAATGAATTTACTTAGCACTTAAAATATAAATTATAGTTTAAGAACCTATAAAATCAAGCATTTACACCTTGTTTAGGAAGTACTAATTAAGTAAGGTGCTAGAATCAGTGGATTGGATTCTCGAAATGAGGAGTTTTTGATAATTTGACCATGTAATTTTTCAAATTCACTAACTTAAAATTTATTACTTTTGGCAAAATATAAATTGTACTATGGCTGATGTAATTCGAATGCCTTTGTTGAGCGATACAATGACCGAAGGAAAAATTTCGGCATGGAATAAAAAAGTTGGCGATGTTGTTAAAGCAGATGATTCGCTTGCAGATGTGGAAACAGATAAAGCGACGATGGAAGTGATTCCTTACGTGGATGGTACACTTTTATATATAGGCGTAGAAGCTGGCAAGGCAGCCAAAGTAAATGATATTATTGCGATTATCGGAAAAGTAGGAGAGGATATAACATCTTACTTGGACGAAGCACCTAGCGAAGTTGCGCCAGTGATAAAAGAGGAAGTTGCAACTACAAGTTCAGCTCCGACACAAGAACTATCGTTACCGAAAGATTTAACCGTAATACGTATGCCATTATTGAGCGATACGATGACTGAAGGCAAGATAGTTGTTTGGAACAAAAATTTAGGTGATGTGGTTAAAGCCGACGACTCATTGGCTGATGTAGAGACTGATAAAGCCACCATGGAGGTTATTGGTTACACTGATGGAACACTTTTATACAAAGGGGTTGAAGCAGGACAAGCAGCAAAGATTAATGAGGTTATCGCCGTAATTGGCAAATCAGGTACTGATATTACACCGTATTTAGAAGCATTAAAAATGCCTGAAGCAAGAGCGAATAGCGTATCAGAGAAAGTAGCAACTCTGCCTGAAGCAACAACAAACACTACGACAAGCACAACCCTAAATACAGCCGAAGAAGTACACGCTGCTTCATTAGAAAATAATCGTTTGAAAGTATCACCTTTGGCAAAATCTATCGCTCGAGAAAAGGGCATTGATTTAACACAGGTCATGGGCAGTGGCGATGGTGGACGAATTGTAAAACGTGATTTAGACACTATAAATATGCAGGCTTCGAAATTGAGCCCAGCATCCACAGCAAAAGTTGCAAACAACGCAACCTCAAATTTTGTAAGTGGCACCGAATCACATTCTGATACTGAGCTAACACAAATGCGTAAAATTATTGCGCAACGTTTAAGCGATAGCATGTTTACAGCGCCTCATTTCTTTTTGAAAGTATCGATAGAAATGGATAATTTGATGGCAGCCCGCAAGCAAATTAATGCAAGTTCGGAGGTGAAAATTTCAGTCAATGATATATTGATTAAAGCTTGTGCTATGTCTTTAATGAAGCACCCAGATGTAAATAGTAGTTGGATGGGTAGTTTTATTCGACATCATCATCATACACATATAGGAACTGCAATTGCTTTGCCTGAAGGATTAATAGTGCCTGTATTAAAATTTGCCAGCCACAAAACGCTTTCGCAAATAGCTATGGAAGCAAACGACCTTTATGACAAAGCGCGCAATAAAAAAATTCAACCAGCTGAGTTTACAGGGAATACATTTACCATTTCTAACCTAGGTATGATGGGTATTGATGAGTTTACCGCCATTATTAATCCGCCAGATGCGTGCATTTTAGCGGTTGGTAAAACGACCCCAACGCCTGTGGTTGATGAAAAAGGACAAATAGTTGTAAAGAATATCATGAAGCTTACCTTAAGTTGTGATCATCGCGTGGTAGACGGTGCGGTCGGAGCACAATTTTTACAAACCTTGAAATCGTATTTAGAGAATCCGATTACAATGCTCGTTTAGAAATATTTGTGAAGTATTAAGTTTGGTTAAAAAATATTGTTTGGTTTTCAGCCTCAGCTAGAAGAGTTAAAGTCAATTGGCTTTAAAAATAACTTAGCGTAGTTTTGCAACGGTCTCGGTAGCGTATATTTGCCGAAAATTAAATTATAATATAATGAGTCAAGCACTTTTGAAACCTAAGATTGGTATCACAACAGGTGATTTAAATGGGGTAGGTATTGAGCTTATACTCAAATCATTTAATGAAAGTCGGTTATTTGATATATGCACGCCTATTGTGTTTGCATCCAATAAGGCAATTAATTTTTATAAAAATATAATGCCTAAAGACAACAATGTGCAATATGCGGGCACGAAGGATTTGTCGCAACTTTCAGGTAAAGGGGTACAAGTTTTTAATTGTTGGGAAGAGGAAGTAAATATCACCCCTGGGCAAATGAACGAATTGGGAGGTAAATACGGTGTACGATCCTTGATGGTAGCTACACAATGTTTAAAAGATGGACAAATAGATGGTTTACTTACAAATCCGATCCATAAAAGTAATTCGCAAACTGTAGACTTTAAATACAGCGGTCATACACCTTTCTTGAAGGAAAAATTCGTGATGAAGGATGTTGCTATGATGATGTGTACCGATGATTTGAAAGTAGCTTTGTTAACAGAGCATATGCCGATTGCAGAAATATCAAAACACGTTACGACAGAGGCAATTATTCGAAAAGTGAAAATTATCCATGAGAGTTTGATTAAAGATTTTGGAATTGACAGACCCAAAATTGGTATACTAGCTCTTAATCCGCACGCTAGCGACAATGGATTAATTGGTAATGAAGAGCAAACACAAATTATACCAGCTATTGAAAAATTAAAGTCAGAGAATATATTAGCTTTTGGACCCTACAGTGCAGATGCTTTCTTTGCTCGTCAAACAGATAGGCAATTTGATTGCATTTTGGCTATGTACCACGACCAAGGATTAATACCGTTTAAAAGTTTTGATCATGGAATGGGAGTCAATTTTACAGCAGGGTTACCAGTTGTCAGAACCTCACCTGATCATGGAACTGCCTTCGATATTGCAGGTCAGAATAAAGCAGATAATCGTTCGTTTCTCGAAGCCTTGTATTTGTGTATCGATGTAATTCATCAGCGAGCTGGTTATGCAAGTGCAATTAAAAATAAATTAGTACGTCAATCCAATCATCATGGCAGACGGCATCGTGAGAAAGATGAGATTGTCCAATAAGCATAAATTGGGCGTTCCTGAAGAATTCATGGGTTGTTCAAATGTTGCACAGATAGCTGTGAAATTCGAACAAACTTTACAAACAAATTGATTGTGTTGATATTAAATTCGCCTTGTCCGTAGCGTTTCATGAGATTCAATTGATTAGTCCTTATGCAAGAAGCTTTAAGTAAGGAAGGCGAGCATCTTTCTCTGAAAGAATAATCTCACTCGAATTCAATTGCCAATTAATTTTTAAATAAGCATCATCATATTTGATACCACCTTCTTCTTTAGGTGCATAATAGTTGTCGCATTTATAATTAAAAACTGTATGGTCCTCTAAAACAACATAACCATGTGCAAAACCGCGTGGCACAAAAAGTTGGGTTTTATTTTCCTGACTTAATTCCACTGAGAAATGTTGTAAATAGCTAGGTGATTTTTTACGCATGTCTACAACTACATCTAGCACTTTGCCTTGTGTAACACGCACGAGTTTCGCTTGGGCAAAATCACCTTTTTGAAAATGCAATCCCCTCAAAACGCCTCTATTTGATTTCGCTTCATTGTCTTGGATAAATTGAATATCCAGCCCTGTGACTTCGGTAAATTTTTGATGATTAAAACTTTCAAAAAAATAGCCTCTTTCATCTTCAAAAACACGAGGTTGAATTATATAACAATCTTTCAATTGGGTGGAAGTGCACTTCATTCTTATAAAATAGATTTTAAATCAAGTAGTGATTTGATTTCATAAGTAGGTTTTTGACTATGTAAATTTTCATTTGGATTAAAATATACTTGATCCATATTAACTTGTTGAGCCCCCAAAATATCTATATCAAGGGCATCTCCTATCATTAAACTTTCAATAGCCTTCGTGTTTGTTTCTTGCATAGCATATTCGAAAATTTCTTTGTGCGGCTTCATGCTCATGGCTTGTTCAGATGTTATCATTTTATCAAAATAGATATCCATACTTGAATGTTTTAATTTCGCATGTTGTGTTGCTTCAAATCCATTTGTGATTAAATGCATTTCATAACCTTTTGCTTGGCAATACTGAAGTGCTTCAATCGCATAGGGAAATACTGCATTCTGGGTAGGTAAAATTTCCAAATATCTTTCGCTCATTTGCTTAGCCGTATCTATATTGGGTATTCGGTAATGTACTAAGGTTTGCCACATTCGTTTCCAACGCAATTCTTCACGACTTAAAAATCCGCTTCGGAATCGAGCCCATAATTTATCATTAATGGCATGATACACTTCATTAAAATCATCAAACGAATCAATGCCTTTTTCTTGCAAACCAAATTCATCATACATTTTAAGGAGTGTGTGAATAGAATTTGTTTCAAAGTCCCAAAGGGTATGGTCGAGATCGAAAAATAAAGATTTGTACTGCTTAACTTGCATTACGCGAAAGTAATAGATAAATTTGCATCTATGAAAAAGCAAAACCTGTTTATTCTTTTGTGTTTTTTATTTCTTTGTCCAATATCTTCTCAAGGTGTTGTCAAGAGAGTTTTAATGATAGGCAACAGTTATATTTATTCGAATAACTTACCTGATGTACTTGAAAGTCTCGCATTATCAATGGGAGATAGTTTGGATATTTATAGCTCAACACCTGGAGGGGCAACATTCAATGCACATACAGCAAATTCTACTACACTAGCGCTTATACAACAAGGAAATTGGGATTTTGTCGTGTTGCAAGCACAAAGTCAAGAGCCGAGTTTTCCACCTTCTCAAGTGGCAACTCAAACTTATCCATTCGCAAAAAGACTAGATAGTCTGGTTCATGTATCTAGCCCTTGTGCAGAAACCTTATTTTTCATGACTTGGGGTAAAAAAAATGGCGATCCAGGCAATTGTGCCGGTTATCCCATATTATGTACTTATGCAGGTGTTTACAGCCGTTTGCGTGAAAGTTATATGGAAATGACCGCCGATAACCAATCTACTTGCGTCCCAGTTGGTGCTACTTGGGATTATATTATTAATAACTATCCGAGCATCGAATTGTTTGTGTCGGATGGTTCGCATCCAAATGTAAATGGAACTTATCTAGCAGCTTGTACATTTTACTCAAGCATTTTTAAGAAGTCATGTGCAGGTACAAACTACATTTTAAGTGGGGTATCTCAAGCTGATGCAAATCATTTTTACGCAGCCACTGACTCGGTTGTGCTCGATAGCATAGAAACATGGCAACAACATGGTAATTTGCCCAATGCAAAATTCATGAAAAGTGTGAATCAATTTACAGCGAGCTTCAACAACCTTTCAACGCGATGTGATACCTATGCATGGGACTTTGGCGATGGTAGTTTGCCGAATTACACTACTAGCCCAACTCATACTTACACAAACACAGGTTCATATGTTGTAAAGCTAGTAGGCGAAACATTATGCGATAATGAAAGCAACTTTAAAGACACCGTAATTATATCTAATAATCCTAACAGTATTGGCAACACAAATATTCAGCCTTTACAATTTATGAAAATAGATAATTCTATTTTTTTAAACGAGCTACAGGGCAATTGTGATATTACGATACTTGATGCATCAGGTAAGACGGTATTTGATTCGCATACAAATGACAAAAAATGGCAATTTGATATAAGTAATTTGGCAAGTGGAGTGTATATGTGCCAAGTCAAATCTAGCAATCTAAAGCAGGTTTTTAAGTTTATCATACCCTAGTAGTTCAGGTTTATTATTATCCTTTAAACCGCCTTAATTTGGTAAGTGAATACAGATGACATCCATATAGTACCTAATTTTTTCAAAGCATTTTAGCAAGTAAAAGTTTTATCCTAGATTACGCGATAGGATTTGAGGAACGAAAAATTGGTGTGCCTGTGCCGATGATATTGATGTTAATCACGAAGGACGCTCATAGCAATACCAATCGGTGTTACAAAACTCCAAACGGTATAAAGTCTCTGATGCACGAATGCTATGGCGAACAAGATCCGATGGATGAAAACAAGATTGCTCCCTCAGATATTTATGCTTACAAATTACTCAGTTTGGTTGAAGAAAAATAGCAAAGTATTAATTTCGATTCACTAAAACGCCAATACTTACATCAAGTTCTATCAAATTAGTACGTGTGTTGTAAGGGATTACTTGTTTGTCGAAGTTTATATAGGTATTCGTTTCGAACACATTCAATGGATAATAGCGCAATGATACATTGGTGATTGCACAAAGTCTGTTTTCGGCGCGATTTGGCATAATTAAAAAAGAACCAATTTCGAAACACATATTATATCTTCTCCTCAGTTCTAAATTTTGAATAAACTGAGTGGATTGACTAACAGAACTAATATTTTGTTTAAACGCAACTGAGAAGTTTTGTGCCAACTGACTGTAATAAACGAAACCCATTCCAAAATAGGGATTGATGTCAAAGTATTTTTTTTCACGTGTTAAGGATGCAATCAATGAGAATCTATACTCACTCCCAATAGCGTGCATTCTTTCCCATATGTCTAAAGTTTTTCGTTGTTCAACGATTAAATTACGTCGCTGCCACGCCAATTGCAGTCCACTTGAAAATCCATTTTCTCGATTGATATGTAATGCTATTTTCCCTTGACCCAATAATATAGGTTTCCAAGTTGGAACTTTACTTGTCAAGGATTGTGATAAATTTAAACCTAAACTTGATGATAAAGACAGCGAATTCTGGGCCGCAAGTGTTTTGCCAATCAACAATACTAAAACATAAATTACATTCTTCATAAAGATTCTATTTCTACCAACATCGCTTTTGCTTGCTCATTAGTAGCATCAAGTAATAAAACATGTTTTAATAATGGTTTTATGAATTTATTTTGATTTGTTTGATAGTATACCACAGCCAAGTTAAGCATGCTTTGCGATAAATTAGGGTCTAGCCTAATTGCCTCTTGTAAATGTTTCGTAGCATTGATCCAATTTTTTTCTTCCATGAAAATATAACCTAAACTTGCTTGGGCATTCGCATATTTAGGGTTTTCATTGACAATGAATTGAAACACTTTTTTTGCTTTTTCAATTTGATTTATATCCAAATAAGCCTCACCCAATTTATTCTGAAAATCAAGATATAAAGGTTTAAGCATGACGGCTCTTTCATAATATGGCACTGATTTTTCCAATTGTTTTAGTGCATGAAACGATTCTCCTATTCTATAACAAGTCCAGCTTTGTGGTATGTTGGAAATTTCACTTGACTTACTTAATTCAATCACCTTATCAAATTTCTTGTATAAATAATAGGTTCTCAATAAGTCATCATCAATACCTTTTTTTGTATCTGCTTTCTTCAAATATTGTATGGCACTATCTAATAAAAAAGTTTGTGTTTCGTAGCGTTCATAAAATTCTAAAAATGCTTTCGCTCTAACTCTGTATGATGGCTTCTCATCGTTATAACATTTCATTTGAATGAATTTGGCAATCGATGATTTCACGGGGAGCTCTACTTTTTTTCTTCGAATGTAATGATCTGTAACTGCGACATGGGGTATATCTATACTCTTGTTTTTTGGCATATGGCACGATACGCAATTATTGCTTGCAGCATTTCGTACTTTAATATCTTCTTTGCAATCATTCGATGAAGCATGGCATTTTTGGCAAGCAGTATTGTACTGACTAGGAGGTGTAAATTTTACACTTACATGCGGATTGTGACAGGTAATGCAACTCATTTTCCCTGAATTGATAAAGCATTTACTCAACTTCATTCTTTCTACGTGGCTCGCCATAATCATATTTTCTTCATCTTGCGAATGCACAGGCATGAATACATGCATCGTTTTATTTAATGTTTCCGAAGGTTTAAAATCAAAGAAAGTTTTATCATCTTGTAACACACTTACGCCTTGCAAATGACAACGCTGGCATAAATTATTTTGAGCTTCAGTACTCAGTTTTTTAGGATTTACAATCGTATAATCAATTGCGTTAGCGGTATCAATTATATTGCCCGCTTGTTTATCGGCAACATGCAAACTTCCTGGTCCATGGCAACGCTCGCAATCTATACCCGATTTTAATTGGGTATATTTATTCAAACTACCATTCACGAATTCGGGATAACCATTATGGCACGTTATGCATTCCAATTCTATTTTTCTATCGAATCTGGTATTGGTGCCATTTTCGAATCCCGGTGCGAGATCCCATTTTCCTTTCTGCGTATAAAATGTAATTGGGGCTTGATGTAAGTAACCATTGATATTTATAATGTGCGAATTGGTATGTTGCCCACTTCCCACTATGTAACTCACTTTTTCTATTCTTTTGTGAATGGTATCATTGGCTAATAAGCGATACTCAAGAATGTATAAACTATCGTCTTGCCAATACGGTTTGTAATACAAATTTTTGAAACTATCATAAACCAAGGCTTTTGAGGTAGAGAAGTCTGCAGCAGATTTTTTTCGGGTGGCTAAATCCCAACTTTGTCCCATGCCTGTTTGCATATAACTTTCATAGATATTGCTGTGACATGTTTTGCATGTATTCATGCCAACATAACTAGCTTCTGAAGATGCTATATTTTGATATTTGCTTTTTTCTTCTTTCGGTGAACTGCAATTTAATACGGTTAGCATGATGCTCGCGCTAAAAAAGAGAATGCCTAGTATGTATCGCATGGATTGTAAAGATAATAGCTATCTTCGACTTTTGATTTTACAAATGAGAATTTATCTGAGCTTGATTTATATGTTGATTACACAATATTCATTTGCGCAGAATATAGATATAAATTTACTAAAGGATATTCATGTACATAGAAATCAGAATCTTGATAAGACGATGAATCTAATTTCTGATTCGCAGTATGGGATATCGTTAGCAACTCCGCTCGCTCAAATTGGCTATGCTTTTTTAAAACATGATAAGCAGCAAATGCAAAACGGATTTGTAGTTTTATATTCCACAGGTTTGAATTTTGTTCTCACCACCCTTGCCAAACAAAGTATCCAACGAAAACGGCCTTATCATTCGTATAGTTTTATACAAAAAAAGACGGATGATTTATTTCATTCGTTTCCATCCGGGCATAGTTCTAATGCATTTAATACCGCTACCTGTTTATCGATCCAATATAAAAAATGGTATATAGTAGCACCTTCATTGATTTGGGCAAGTGGCGTAGCTTACTCTCGCTTACATTTGGGTGTGCATTATCCGAGCGATGTGATAGCTGGCTCAGCGCTTGGAGCAAGCACAGCCTATTTATCTTATTGGCTTAATAAAAAAATTAAAAAAGAGGTTTTAAAAAAGCATAACCAAGGTAAGTGGATTTGGACTCCTTAATGATTAGAGACATAACGTATGCACGAAGCAAACCAACAGACTTTTCGATGGATGATAATGTTAGATGATTTTAGGTTAGAGTCATGGGCTATTGATTGTGTTAAAAGTTTATTACAAGAAAGTCAACAAGAATTAGTGGGTATTGTTGTGAAGAAAAATGAATCAAAGGGTAATGCATCATTTTTAAATAAGCTAACTAGGTATCCATACAAGAATTTACTTTTTCGAGTATATCAAAGATTTAGGGTGAAGCGAAATTTTGTTTCGCAGCATGTAGTTAATTATCTTGGCTTAAAGCATGTAACTATTTTAGAATGTTTAGTGCATCAAAAAGGAAGTTCGGAATACCTTGATAGAAATGATGTAGAAAAAATAGTAAGACAAAAGCCTGATTTTATCCTGAGGTTTGGATTTGGAATTTTGAAAGGTGAAATATTACAATCAGCCACTTATGGTATTTGGTCGTTTCATCATGATGATGAACAAATTATACGAGGCGGTCCTGCGGGTTTTTGGGAAATTATGAATAGGCTAAAGGTGAATGGGGTTTTGTTGCAGCAGCTTACAGAAAAGTTGGATGCAGGAAGACTGATTGAAAAAGCTTTTTTACCTGTCATCGCACATTCGTATCAAGCGCATTACGAGATGATTATGCATGAAAGTAAAATATTGCTTTTAAAAGCATTTCGCAAACTCAAATTATCCGAAGGCCATTTTTCATCATTGCCCGTTATAAGTAGTCAAGCGAAAATTTATAAATTCCCAAATAACCTACAATGTCTTCAGTTTTGGATAATTCTATTTTTCAATAAGTTAAACTTCCATTGGGATGAGCTATTTCGAACCGAGTTTTGGCAGATTGGTTTTACCAATGAAATAATATTTACGCAAGCTGCTTTGGATGTATCGCTTGCAAAGAATAAAGTAGCTTGGTTTAAGCAAGAAAATGAGAAATATCTGGCTGACCCATTTTTATACAAGCACGAAAATACACTTCAAATCATTGCTGAAGAATATGATTACAAGTTACGGAAGGCTAAGCTTGTATCCTGGAAGGCAGCTGATTTTAGCAGCAAAAAAGTGGCATTGCAATCTACCAATCATGTTTCCTACCCTTCAATCTTATTGAACAAGGGTACAACATTTTGTATGCCTGAGTCTTACCAATCGAATTCGGTTTCTATATATAAATTTGATGATTTTCAAAATGAATTTCATTTAAGTCAAACGCTCGTTCGAAATATTAAAGCGGTTGATAGCACCCTATATTTTGATGGAACACTATTTTGGATGTTTTATACCTTGGAAGGAGATGTGAACAACACTTATTTGTATTTACGTTATAGCCCTTCATTGAATAGTGAGTTTATAGAACATCCTTTGAATCCTATCGTTTGCGATATTACTTCGTCCCGCCCAGCAGGTAATTTATTGATGCATGAAGGCAAATTATTTCGACCCACGCAAGATTGTTCAGTGACCTATGGATGGAAAATACATTTCATGGAAGTAAAACTATTAAATACAAATTCATATCATGAAGTCTATTCGCATAGCTTAGATGTAAGTCAAAGCAATGATTTGAGCGGAATTCATACGATTAATTACCAAGATGAAAAGACTGTTTTTGATGTGAAATATTATAAATTCTGTGGAGCGAATTTTAAATATAATATATTGAGAAAACTAAGACTTAAGTGAGTGTTGTGTAAGCGTATTTTGGTTTATGATGTATCACATAAGTAAACGCCAACATCAGTCTTGGTGCTTTTTGTGTCGCGTATTCATGCTTATGATAGTTTAGTAAATCTTCAAAAAAGCCGGTTCCTTTCGGACCGATAATCGTTTTTATTTTGTCCCCAAAAACTCGCTCAGCTGTCTCATCATTCATTTTCCAATTTAAAATATTAAAAATCTTGTAAATTCCTACGTGCAATAAAACTAGTTATGAAATATTAGTTATCAAATGTTTATGATTCGTTTCGAAGATTAAAAAAAGAAGTATCAGTTATAAAAATTTGGAGAAGTTAATTACTTTCTCACACCAACGCTGTATGGATCTACTGATATTTCAAATCCATCGACTTTGGTTTGCCATGTATTCAAATCAATGATATGATAGAATCCATTGGAACCATTACACTCTGATTTATGATGAGGAGCTGGTCCATTTGCATCCACATTTCTACTGGCAACGTATAACACATCGTTTTTATCATCTACAGCAAGCCCATGGGGTTGATAAAACTTTTCATAAATTGTACGTATAACTTGATTTGTATTTACATCAATGACTGAGATACTGCCTTTAAAATTAGGGTATTGTGTATTATTATCGTTTTCACAACTTACGAAAAGTAAATTTCTCTTTGGGGAATATGCCATTTCTAAAGGGAAACTTCCCACAGGAATAATTGCTGTAATCGTATCATTTTCAAATCGTCTTACTTCATTGCTTTTTTGGCAGGTGACGTAAAATACACTTTTGTTTGGTATCGCCACGATTTCATGAGGCTCCAAATCGCCATTTGATTCAATAGGATTGACCCCTTGTTGCAAAGAAATTTTGTTGAGCCTATTCAGAGTTGGAATTAATCGGTAAACCATATTACCATTTTGCGCAGTAATGTAGATGGTATCGTTAGTTTGAGAATAAGCAATGCCATGCGGGAAGCTAAATAAATTGGCACCTTCGAATACACGCGATATTGACATGGTCGTCAAATTGATTTCTACCAGTTTGCCATTGCTTTCTAAATTGGATACGAGTGCTTTTGTATTTGATGAATTAAGGTGAATTACATTCCATGAGCCTAATCCGATATTTACTTGCCCTATTAATTTGTCTGTATTCGCATCAAATTTTTGAACGTAGGCACCATTGGCAAAGCATACATACCAATATTTCCCATCGCTTGAAAGCTGAATATTGTGCGGAATTTCTATTTGTGCATCATTCCCAACTTCTATATAACGCATCACTAATCCTGTTTTAGTATCAATTACACTTACTTTATCGCAACCTTGATTGGTAATATATGCTTTACTACGTGTGTTGGATTCTGTCGAAAAAGGAATATCACCTTGTTTATTTGGGCACCCATTCGCAATCCAATTTTTGAATAATAATACCTCATCGCGACTTAATTCATTTTGATTCAGTGGCATGCTCGGTTTTGTAATCAATCCCAAATCAGCATAGGTATTTACAAATTGCATAAATGAAGATTGATTGGGAGAAAACGGAATCACAACTGAACCATTTGAAGAACCTTTGAGTAAATTTTCGTAAGAAGTTAAATTAAGATTGGCAGCGTTGCGGTAACTTGCTTCGTTGTGACAACCCACTGTGGCGCATTGCTTCGTAAGAATTTTATGAATTTCAGTCGGGAAATCGGATGCATTAAATGCAGGATCTTTTCTGGAGCAAGCGAAAAAATTTACAAGTAGAAATATAATACAGACAATATTTATTTTTCGCATTGAAATTGTAAAATTGACTTGCATATATTAAGAGAAATTATTCGGGTGTGCTAATTAAATAAGCAATTCATAAACAAGCTTAGTAATGAGAAAGTATTAATGCAAACCTTGTTCACTCAAATATCGTTCTGCATCTAAGGCAGCCATACAGCCGCTTCCTGCAGCAGTTACAGCCTGTCGATAGGTTTTATCCTGTACATCGCCTGCCGCAAATACGCCTTCGATATTTGTTTTGGTAGTACCCGGTGTGGTAGCAATATAGCCAACATCATCCATGTCGAGATAAGGTTTGAAAATGTCGCTATTCGGTTTATGACCTATGGCTACAAATAATGCACTGACTGGAATATTTATTTTTTCTTGGGTTTTGTTATTATAAGTTACAATGGCTTGTATTTTTTCTTCCGCTTGTATTTCATCAATGGTGGAATGCCAATAAACTTGTATTTTATCGTTGCTTAAAACACGTTCTTGCATGATAACACTTGCACGCATTTTATCGCTTCTAATCAGCATATGCACTTTGCTGCACATTTTAGAAAGGTAGATAGCTTCTTCACAAGCTGTATCACCAGCACCTACAATGGCTACTTCTTTGCCTTTAAAAAAAGCTCCATCGCACACAGCGCAAGCACTTACACCACCACCCGTTGTTGCCAAGCGTTCCTCTTCTGGAATGCCAAGCCATTTGGCAGAAGCACCCGTTGAAATAATAATTGAATCGGCTTCTATCCATTTTTCTTCGTCCACTTCAACTCGAAATGGTTTTACACTTAAATCAACTTTAGACGCAAATCCCCAACGAATATCTGCACCCATTCTTCTAGCCTGTGCTTCAAAATCTTGCATCATTTTAGGTCCCATTACACCGTCTGCATAACCTGGATAGTTTTCTACTTCTGTAGTAATCATTAATTGTCCACCTGGCTGCAAACCTTGATACATTACTGGATGAAGACTGGCGCGTGCCGCATAAATAGCTGCCGTGTAACCTGCAGGACCCGAGCCAATGATTAATAACTTTACTTTTTCTATTTCGTTTGACATATTTTCTTATCTTAAAATGAGGGCGAAATTACGATATTTATAGTGAATCAATAATAGTTTGATAAGTTGGACTATAACCACCCCAAATGCCAATAGCACCGGGAATATTGCCTTGTACTTTGGTAGGAGACGCGAAAGGATTACCAATACTACCTTTCGAAAACGCAAGTGTTTCCCAAAATCTAAAGGTCTGCTTATCTATTGCACTCCATTTGATAGTGAGTGTGTCTCCTTTTCGGAGGTAGTTAATATTCAGAAAATTTTCGTCCGGGCCGAATGGTCTGTTTTTGTCATAGCCTAGGTCAATTGTAACCGGAAATCGAATACCATTTATAACATCATCATCGTAAACAGAAGTACTTGCAGTATAAAATCTTTCGGGCTCGCTTTTTTTATTTTTACGTTGCATTAGGGTTTCGATGCGAACACAATTACCTAATGTATCAGGGTCATCATACATGCCTTTGCAAATTTTTAAGCTATCGTTACTATCTGGTACTGGCACTAAAAAAAGTGAATCAAGGGGTGTTGGGAAAGGAATTTTTGTGATGGATTCATAATTTTTTCCACCACTATTGATGCTTAATTTATACGAATGATTCACTTGACCTTTGAAGTTTATAGAATTTGTATCTGCAAAATCAGGTGCATACACCACGAAAGAAAAAATTGTACCATCTATTAATGTGTCAATTGAGTATTCTTTTAATGTAATGCGTTTATTGCTGTTAAGATCCTCGACTGTAATAATTGCATCTTTTATATAACCCACCTTACTTAAATCGATTTTTGAAAAGAAAGCAATGCTTTTCGTAATAGTTACATATGGGTATTCATCTGTTTCAATGACACCTTCTACCACAATTTTATCTTCACCCGTGATTAAGGCTAAGTCAATTTCTTTTTCACAGGATGAAAAAATAAAAGAAACAAGAAGTACAAAACATAGTTTAAATCTTAAGTTCATTCAGCAAAGCTAATTCATAATAAAATTTAACATTGTTTCTTTTACATCAAATCCGATAAATCCTTGTTATGAATCACACGAAAATTTGATAACTGAAAATGTTTCGTCACTTCTTCAAGTAGAGAGTTTCTTACCACAATCAGAATATTGTTTTGCCAGGTGCTTAATATGTGCCTGAATAATTTGGCATGACCTTTTTCTGCTAATTCTAATTTTCCTATCTCGTCCATGACAAACCATGATGACTGATTTGATTGCTCGTAAATTTCTTCAGCTCGTCGAAACGAATTCGCATCCAAATAGTATTTGCCAACCGAAATGGCCCCTTCAGCGGTTTCACTTAATTGATAAGGGAAACACTGTTTGGATTGTATATCATAAAGTTCTTTTCTCCCTTCTAGAGTTGGGGTAATAAAACCTGAGGCATTATGAGCATTGCACCATAGCATCAAAGCACTTGATTTCCCAGATTGTATTTCGCCATTTAATATTATTATCTCACGATGCTTCATAAAATACATTTAGCCATATACTATACCACACGAAGTGGTACAAACGTTGATGCCATTTTTTATCTTTTGCCAATTCCCAAGCAGCAGCTGTGCGAGATTTCAATTGTGGCAGTATTTGTGCAATATCGCTAACTATTTCTTTATTTTTTGAAAATAAAAAAGATTGATGTTTGCGAATCAGGTAAGGAAAGATGAATACAACTAGTACAATGATGATACATATTCTTAGCACATATAGCCATGTAATATGGTGAACCACGAATGGAAATATTAATAAAATAAAAGCAATAGCAAGTGCTACAAAAACAGGAACTTTTATTTTTCGAAAACTTTTAGATTCAATTCTTTCTGTAAAGCTAAATGATTCAACAATCGATTGTTGGGCAGGTGATAGTTGTATGTGAGCCAATTTGTATCGAAGCTGATGTGCCCATTTTGCCATAAGTATTGCCCAGCATATATAAACGAATAAATAAATGGCGAACATCCAATAAATTTTTTCAGTCGCTTCTTCAGGCGATACTTTAAATGTTGCCTTCACCATGATTAAAATGGAAATCCAAAATTGTTTTTTAAAAAGTAAAATGGCAAGTAAGGGTTTTTGCAAAGCTGATTCTAGCATGCATACAATAGCAAAAACTAAAATTGAAATTTTTCGCATGGGTAAAATACCAAATAGTAAAACCGCCAATAAGCCTTGGAAGCAAACAGCTACGTAAGCACCAACAGGAGTAAATGGGCTCAGTACAAATTTTACGGCTAGTACAATACCAAGTGCCTTCAACAAATTAGCTATTTTTGTATCGCTGTAATGTGCAATTAATACATTAATAATTATTGAAAATCCCCCTGCGACTAAGCCTGTAATTGGTATATGCAAAATATGCAATAATCCCGCTAACCCAGCTTCAACATAAGCCCAAAAGTAAATTAGCTTCAACACAATTTGTGAGTGCTCGTTGTGTTTGAATGTTGTGTGGATGGACATGCTAGTTTTTTTCGAAAGAGTCTAAACAACTAGGTACTTTCATTTCGTTTTTTGCCAAACAAAGGTACCTTGCTTTCATTACCGGCTAACAAACGATTGATATTTTTATGATGCGTAATGACCACTAAAAACGCAGTTGCCACGGCAAAAATGCGATACATAATATCAGGTTCACGGAAAATAAAAAAGATTAACACAGGGAATGCTATACTAGCCGTGATCGAACTCAATGAGACATATTGGGTAAGAAATAACATACCGAAAAAAACAAAAACTAAACAGCCTGCTACAGCAGGTTGAATGGCGAGTATCATGCCAAATAGTGTAGCAATGCCTTTGCCACCTTTAAAATCGGCCCAAATTGGAAACACGTGACCAATTACAGCAAAAATGCCAAGTACCACTTGAAAGTTAGTAAGAGCAATATTGTCCAATTGGTATTTTACAATAAAATACGCTAAATCAACAGCAAGAAATCCTTTCAGCATATCGACAAAAAAAACGAAGGTGCCCGCTTTGGAACCCAATACTCGAAACGTATTGGTGGCACCCGCATTACCGCTGCCATAATCGCGAATGTCCATATTAAAAAAATATTTACTTACCCAAACCGAAGTAGGAATAGAACCAATTAGATAAGCAGCAATGACTAAAATGATTTCGTACATGAAGTGCCAAATTACTCATTCAACTATTTTGCATTGATTTATTCTCACGCGAAAAATCAATTGAACGAAGCGACGAAGTTAATTCAATAGAGAGAAAATTGCAAACTTATGCTGTTAAATTTACTGCGAGTGCAATCCATTGCTTGCGTTGTTTCTTTTGCTTGATAATGAAATTATTTTCCTGCAAAGAAATTTGGATGCTTTCTAAATCACTTTCCATGATTCCACTCAATAACATAATGCCATCAGGCTTTAGTAATGCTTTGAGATGCTTCATATATTGAACCAAAATATTCAAGTTTATATTGGCTAAGATGATGTCGAATGGTTTTTCGATTGATTCGATGGTTTGATTGGAAATTTCTACTTGAGTGACGTTGTTTCTTTCACAATTTTCGATGGCGTTTAATATACTCCAGTTATCATTGTCAATACCCATAATTTTGTGCGCACCTTTCATGGCCGATAGAATAGCTAATACGCCTGTGCCGCAGCCAAAATCCAGCACCGACTTGGAAACACAATCGACATCGTCTAAATACGCTAGCATCATGTGTGTCGTTTCATGATGACCTGTACCAAAACTCATTTTTGGCGTGATAACAATATCATACTTGCAATTTTCAAATGGCGGGTGAAATTCAGCCCGAACACCTATATTTTCATTTACACGGATGGGTTCAAAGTTGGATTCCCAAAGTGCATTCCAATTTTGTTTTTCAATAATTTCTTTTTCGTAGGTAAATGCGTGCAGTATAGGTTTTATTTCCTCTTCATGAAATAAAGATTCGTCATAAAAAACATGCAATTCATTTGTCAACTCTTCAAAGCCATTGGGTAATGTTTCTGATAAAATTGCCATCAATATTTCACCTTCAGTTGAATCCTTGATATTTATCTTTAATTTTATTGTATTCACAGCACGAAAGTAACTTATAAGCAAAGAGATTGTATTAAATTTGCTGCACAAATAAAGCAAGCATTATGCCTCATTATATGCAAGCGGGTAATATTCCGCATAAACGACATACACAACACCGCAACGAAAAAGGTGAATTATTTTCAGAGCAATTGTTTAGCACAGAAGGTTTCTCTTCTAACTACTCATTACTTTATCATGTTCATCCACCAACCAAAATTGTAAAATCTGAGGAGCCAAAAGATGTAAGCCCCAAAATTGCCACGGATAATATTCTAAAGCATAGAAGTTTTCAAGGGTTTAAAATAAAACCCGTTGCAGATTATTTAGATAGTCGTAAGCCCGTTTTGGTCAATGCGGATTGTTATATTTCATTAGCAGCACCGAAAGAGAGCATGACTAATTATTTTTATAAAAATGCGGATGCGGATGAAGTAATTTTTATTCATGAAGGTGAAGGAAAATTGCTGACACAATATGGTGAATTGAGTTTTTCTTATGGTGATTATGTTATTGTGCCAAGAGGTACCATTTATCAAATCACTTTTAATGGTAGTGTTAATAGATTACTTATAATAGAGAGCTTTGGGCCAATACGTTTCCCGAAAAGGTATTTAAGTAAGTATGGACAATTACTAGAGCATTCACCTTTTTGTGAAAGAGATATTCGTGGTCCAAAATTTACAGGGGCGATTGATGAATCGGGCGAATTTATGATCTACACGAAGAAAAAAGGTTTGTTGTATCCTATTACCTATGGCAATCATCCATTTGATGTGGTAGGTTGGGATGGTTGTGAGTATCCTTATGTTTTTTCAATTCATGATTTTGAGCCGATAACAGGTCGTGTACATCAACCACCGCCCGTGCACCAAACTTTTGATGGAAAAGATTTTGTAATCTGCTCCTTTGTGCCTCGTCTATACGATTATCATCCGCAAGCTATTCCCGCACCTTATAACCATAGTAATATCGACAGTGATGAAGTGTTGTATTATGTAGATGGTGAGTTCATGAGTAGAAAACACGTTGAACGTGGTATGATAACCTTGCATCCAAGTGGTATTCCGCATGGTCCACATCCAGGTGCAGTTGAGAAAAGCATAGGCAAAAAAGACACACCTGAATTAGCGGTGATGATAGATACTTTTAGACCTTTGCAGTTAACAGAATATGCCAGAGAAATTGAGGATGAGCATTATGAAATGAGTTGGGCTGAGTAGATGATGGAGTGTAAGATTAACTGAGGGACGAGAATTCTACTGTGTAATTTGGTTTTAATTAAAGTATCAATTGGTAAGAATTATCGTTTCAATATTTTATATTAGGATGAAGACTTTTTTAGATAAAAGCAGAAATCTTGAGATTTAGCGCATAAGCTGACGAAATACTAACTTATACCTATGTGATTTGTGTCGCAGACCAAATCTTACAGTGATAAATGCCGATGGTTATTTTGTTAAGAACAATTTGAGGAACGAAAAATTGGTCTGTTATAAAATTCTAATCGGTATTAATGCATTGCAAGTCTTAATTTTGTGCCTTGAAAATAAAGATCTGAATCATATGAAATTTAAATCTATTCTACTCAGTTGCACTTTCTTATGGCATTTTACATCGCATGCACAAAAGTATCTTGAATTAATGCACAGGCCTGAAGTGAATTTCTACACCGTGGTAGATAGTGCTGAAAGATTTTTTGTAACCATTGATAAAGATAAAAAGGGTAATGGCTATAAAAATTTTCTTCGCTGGAAACATAATAACGAATCAAAATATTTTCCAGATGGTAACCGAAATCTTGTGTCACCCTTATTCCCTGAGCAGCAGTTTGAAAATTTTCTAAGTAAAGCAAAAAAAACAAGAAGCATACTTACAGAATGGAACGAATTAGGTCCTCGATACATCGATACGATTACTGGGCATTATGCAGCAGGCTTGGGTCGTGTAGAGGATGTTTTTGTGGATCCTAGTAATACAAATAAAATTTATTTAGGTAGTCGAAGCGGTGGATTTTGGAAAACAACCAATGGAGGGGCTTCTTGGATTAATACAACAGATACCCTTTTCGCTACAGGTGTAAATGCCATTTCTGCTTCGCCAACTAATTCCGATTCGGTATTAATTAATTGTAGAAACAGCAACAATGGAACGAGTCATGGAATTTATAGAAGTACAAATGGTGGCAATACTTGGCAGCTTACTGGATTTAATCCAAGTAATACTTTACTAGGTGGATTAGGCACAAATTTTGAAATTAATGTAATAGCTTACCATCCTGCCATTTCGAAATTAGTTTTTGTAGCTTCAAGTGACGGCTTATTCAGAAGTGTCGATGCCATGCAAACCTGGACGAACGTTTTGCCTAATACTGATATCACACAAATTGCTTTTCATCCTACTAATCCTAACATTATTTACTTTTATGACGATGCAACTGGAAACCCTAATATTAATAAAGTAATATATACATTAAATGCCGGCTTAACTTTTGCTTCATCGGCTGCTCTAGTTAATAATAGCAATGCTGATCTTAGGTTAAGCACTAGTTTAGGTTGCCCAAATTGTTTGTTCGCGGGCAGTAGTAACGGAATTTGGAAAAGTGTGGATAGCGGTAAAAATTTTACTTTCTTGGGTGCATTCGGTAATTCATTGCGTAGTTTGGCTGTGCACACTAACGATCCTAACAAGTGGGTTGCTGGTTATGTTGATTTATATAATAGTACCGATGGTGGTCAATCATTTAACCAATGCTCATGGTGGAGTTTAGGTAGTGCAGAACATAATGGAAATACAAATGCGGAATCCTTTGATGTAAGTCAAGTATACATACATGCAGATGCTAATATATTGAAATGTATTAACGGCGTATATTATGCTGGCACAGATGGCTATGTAGTAAAAAGCACCGACAATGGTGTTTCTTGGCAACGATTGAGTGAAGGTACTGGCATTCGAGAAAATTATTGCATTGGTACGAGTCAAAGTAATCATTATGTAAGTATGTTAGGGTCGCAAGACAATGGCGAAAGTATTAGGAATGAAAACGGTTGGATTGAATTTTATGGGGCTGATGGCATGGAAGGGATTGTGCATCCATTAAACGACAAGTGGATTATTGGTAGCGTTCAATATGGTAATCGAAGAAGAACCTATGATGGTGGTTTTACACAAGATGGAATCTCGCCACCTGTGAGTGACGGTAGTTGGATTAGTCCGATCAATTATTCACCAAACAATCCCATGGTATTATATGATTTTACAGACAGCGTGATGAAGAGTAACAATTTCGGTAATTCATGGAGCTATGTTGGTAAGGCTACAAATAGTAATGCAACTTCGGCTGCGATTGCAGAGAATAATAGCAATATTATTGTTTATAGTACAAGCTCAAATATTTATAAAAGTACAGATGCAGGTGTAACTTGGGCAAGTATCAAAGCGAATTTGCCAAGTTATGCAATTACTGATATAGCTTTCGATCCACAAGATGATCAAGTAATTGCTGTCACTTACAATCGCTATCAGCAAGACGGTAACAAGGTATTTATGACAACCAATGGAGGTACTTCATGGACAAATATTACATACAATTTAGGAAGTATGCCTTTGAAAAGTGTAGTCATTGATCATACACCAAATAGGAATATTTATGTAGGTGCTGAAATCGGAATTTATACAAAGACAATGAATGGTAGCACTTGGACTTTGTTCAGTGAAAAGCTACCGAATGTAACCACAAATGAATTAGAAATTTGCTATGGTAGTAATACCTTGAAAGCAGCTACTTGGGGTAGGGGGTTATGGGAGAACAGTCTCGTGGGTAGAGAAAATTTCCCTGCTATTCTAAAAACAAAAATCACAAATCCTCCTGATGAAAATTATCCTCGTGTAGGCAGTCATCAATTTGTTACTTCAACCATTTCGTATGCAAATACACTTAATTCAGTTTGGTTGAAATGGGGAACTAGTCCTACAACGCTAACCAATACAATTGCAATGACAAATATTAGTGATAGCACCTGGAAAAGTGTTTCCGAAATTCAGAGTAATGTACCTAACCAAATAATTTATTTCAAGGTATATGCATTAGGTGCTCAAAATGATACCTCCGAGACTTACCGTTTCGCTTACACAATTAGGCCTTATGTTTATTGTGAGGCAAGTGGCGATACTTCTGCTGGAAATTTATATCTTCAAAAAGTTGAATTATCGAATCTGATAACTAGTTCTGGGAATGACTTCTATACATA
>JBIIJE010000018.1:0-30985 GCA_044234005.1 Chitinophagaceae bacterium
TTATAAAAAAGCAGCAAGGGTATAAATTCCACCTTTTACATGATACGCATTTTCAAACCCAAATTCCTCCTTTGCAATTTCTAAGGCGGCCAAACTTCTCATACCTGCATGGCAAATAAAAATGCTAGGGTTGTGCTTATCAATTCGAGTTAACTCGTTGCGCAACATCGACATAGGTATTTCATGAGGTTGGAACTTTTCTAATCTTGGCATTTCATCTACATTTCTTACATCGATAATTTGAACAAGTGGATGTTGAATTAAAGTTGCAAAATCATCTGCGTTCAATTCTTCTTGCGAAGGGAATATGGCTTTTGCATACGCGTAATCATCCGGCGTATTCATGTTGGCAAATAAGTCAATATTATTATTCAACAATAAATGACTGTCTATTTCGCAGGTGTTGAAATGTTTAACAAGCTCACTTAATTTTCGTTCACCTTGCATGATAGCATCCCGCCATTTTTGTTTACAAGCAGTTTGAAAAACCGACAACATCATTTCAGGATATCCTGCATGAATCGGATAGGTAATGTCAAAATTTTGCGAGGCATTGATAATTTCTTGTAACGACCTAGCATCAATAAAAGGCATATCACAACTTAGGATTAAATTGTGGGTGGCATTACTGTGTTGCAACGCAGCATCAATGCCAGCCGCAGGACCTGCATTTATAAAATTATCGGCAAGCAATGGGTATTGAAACCCTTCGAATAACGCATTCTGAGTAACGATAAATATATGATGAGTGAGCGGCTTCACAGCTTCAATCACATGTTGAAGTAAACATTTATTACCCAACATCAACAAGGCTTTATTGCTGCCCATTCTGCTACTTTTGCCTCCTGCCAATATGTAAGCATATACATGCATAAGCTTCAAATATAATCGACTTCCAAGTTTTAGAACCTAAAAGGCTTAAAAACTCTCTAGTAATTACGTGTCTTCAAATCTTTATTGAAAAAATTAAAGTTTAGTAAGATGAGAGGTAAAATTGTGTTAGCTTGTACAAGCAGAATAGACTAATTTTGCCATATGATATGAAGTAAATCTACATTCAATATCTTACAGTTATGAAACAACGCATCGTTATCCTTGGGGCCGGCTTCGCAGGGATACAACTCGCAAAAAAACTCGATGAGAAACTCTTTGAAATACTCATCATCGACAAAATCAACCACCACCAATTTCAACCATTATTTTATCAAGTTGCTACTTCGCAAATTGAGCCTTCTAGTATTTCATTTCCTATTCGAAACATATTTAAAGGCAAGCCAAATATACAAATTCGCATGGCAGAAGTTTGGGAAGTAAAATCGAACGAGAATAAAATTGTAAGCTCCATCGGCGATTTTGAATATGACTATCTTGTGATTGCAACTGGCTGTAAAACCAATTTTTTTGGCAACAAACACATTGAAGAAAATGCATTCACGTTGAAATCAACTTATGATGCAATCACTATTCGCAACCACATTCTGCAAACTTTTGAAAAAATTATTTCTGCGACAGAAGAAGAGAAAGAAGCTTTAATGAACTTAGTGATAGTAGGCGCAGGACCCACTGGCATGGAACTTTCAGGTGCTTTTGCCGAAATCAAGGCGTATATTTTACCTAAAGATTATCCCAAGATAGATTTTTCCAGTTTCAATATTACTTTGGTTGAAGGAAGTTCGCATACCCTCAATTCGATGAGCGAAAAATCGAAAGAGGTTTCAGAATCTTATATCAAAAGTTTAGGTATAAATCTTAAACTAAACACCATTGTGAAAGATTATGATGGAGAGTTGCTGACCTTTGCTAGTGGTGAAACCATGAAAACCAAAACCTTAATTTGGGCTGCAGGAGTAACACCCAATTTAATTGCAGGACTGCCCAGTTCAAGTAAAGGTGCTGCTAATAGAATCATAGTAAATCGCCAAAATAAAGTGCATGATACCAAGAACGTTTATGCGATGGGAGATTGTGCCATTATGGAAACTCCTTTGTACACAAAGGGGCATCCACAAGTTGCAAATGTAGCCATCAATCAAGCGAATTTACTTGCTCGAAATTTCAAATCGATTTTACAACGGAAGCCCTTGCAAGATTACGAATATTTTGATCTAGGAAGTATGGCTACGATAGGCAGAAACAAGGCTGTAGTAGATTTCCGTAAACTGCATTTACGCGGTTATTTGGCTTGGCTCATTTGGATGTTTTTACATTTAATGTTGATATTGAGCGTAAAGAACAAGCTTATCATTTTTATACAATGGGCTTGGGCTTATGTGAGCAAGGATACTTCGTTGAGATTGATACTGATGAGTAATAAGAAATTTGACACTTCTAAATAGAACATAAAATAAGAAATGGAATTGCTGAGCATTAAGGTATTTAAGCCTTAGATTGATTCACTGTTCACTCTCGAGATTGGAAAATTTAACATTCATACCTACTATTGATTTTCCTAATAAATTATTTTTGAATAGCAAATTTAGCGCTTTGCATTGATCCATCTATATCGAATATCTTAATGAAATAAAATCCATTTGGCAAGTCAGAAACATCTATTTGATTTAAATCATTGTCAATTTTTTTAATCAAACTACCTTTCGCATCAAATATTTCTTTTCTCACAAATCGAGCCAATTTTGATGAATGAATAGTCAAATTATTAAACGCTGGATTTGGATAAACATTTAAATCATTCGATACAAAATTCTTAGTTGGCATTGCTTGCACTGACGTTGGTTTCAATTGAAATCTATCAGCGGCATAAACTAGTCCATCAGGTGATTTTTTGTCGCAAAAGTCTTGGACTATGTCAATTGTTAAAGGGTTTTGGGGCCATTTACCAGTATATACTTCATTATTAATTTCAAGGAATACTAAATCATCAATTTTTACTCCAGACTCAACAGTTATACTTTTTTTACTTCTTATAAAAAGCTTTGCACCATTAATTGATTTCAAATTCGCTTTTATTATAATATCATCCTTTGAGTAAATAACTTGATCTTGGGCGGCTGTAATTGGATTTGAGATAAGAACAGTGGTTGCAGGTGCAGTTGCAACTAGAGTTTGAACCAATGGAAAATTGGGATGAAATGACTGTTCTGTGCTAAAATCAATAGGCTCATCTAAAACGCCATTCCCATTATGAAAACTATTCTGCGTTATAGAATGGACATTAAATGTTTGAAGTGTATTAATTGAAATTGGTATTGTGAAAAATTGAATATTTGAATTTTGTTCACCTTTGCTATTAATATCGTTTGAAAAGAACTGAATAAAAATCTTAATAAATAATTGGGGGGCTTTTGTACGATTAAATTCTTTAAACGTTGGATGTAACTCCCTAAAATCATGAATACTTACAAGTGTAGTATTTTCTTTTTTCCCATCACCTCCTATCCATTCGTAACCAGCAAGTATTAGAGTTTTACTCAAATCAACATGTGTTTTAGGATTAAAAAAAACTTTAAATCCTCATCTAACCAAAAGGTGTGGTAGTGGGCAATATCAAAAACTTGTACTTTTCCACCATTTAATCCAACTTTATTTGTTTCAATTCTAACTCTTTTAATCAAGTTTGATACTTTAGGGGTTTTTAAAAATGTGAATGTTCCTAAAGCCTCATTATATAAAGGATATTCAGGGTGCCATTGTCCATTTATACCCCATGCAGGTTATTCTTGAAGTGTATTAGACCCCCAACTACTACCAGGTAGTGCCCAAAGTATGTCTTTGTCATTGTATGTTGGGTTAGATATTGTTCCAGTTAAATTTATCGTTCCTTTAATATTTTGAGTATTGCTTTGAACTCCTCCTGCATTTTTTACATCCTTGGCTTTACCGACAGTGGTTAAATTATAAGAGCTAGTCATAAATTTTGAGCTTTTTGATAAAAAGTCTGCCATCTCTTTTTTATTTACTGCCCCGTAAGTATTGCTTGAATAAAATTCACTTTTAAATTGATCGTAAGTATATTTTTTATCAGAATGATTCGTATTATAAATGTTGTTATAAGAATCAATAACATTACCAGTAGATTCCACAACTTCAGTCAATGCTCCTATAACTTTTTGATCCTCTACACTTAAGCCAGCAATACAACCTACAGCTTTTAATAAACCTGCAAAACCACCAACTGATGCGAATGCTGTTGAACCTGATGAAGCAATTGTGCTCCCTATAGCAACAATTCCGCCTATAATTTGTTTAGGAACCTCATTTGCACAATTATTAGCCTCAACACCTGCATTTACATTATAATTTGCTAGTAAGGTACCATCTGCCTTAAAATCCCAAGTTTCAATTTGTTCATAACTTAATGCTAGAGACAATTTACCTTTGCATACACATGGGTCATAAGCAAAAGGCATATCAAACCAAAACATATATTCTTGACTACTAAGACCTGGAAATTGTGTGATAACAGATGTGGCGACCATTTTGGTAGGCTGGTCCAATGGTTGCATAGCTACATCATTCAAACTAAGTAAGTTAGTGACTTTTAAATCTTGGTAAGCATAATCAGCTCGTTGACCATTTAAAGTTGGGTTAGTATTATTACTTTGAATAAAATCGGTTGCAAAACTAGCCAATTCATCAAATCTCAATATTCTAACATTAAATTTTATCTGCTTTGCGCCAGTATAATTTTTGGGGATTGTACCCATAAATCTCATAACCCCTGAATATCTGTTGTACAACGCCACGTATGAAATATTACCAATTAGAGGCCTTGGAGTTGCATCGTCGGCTCTTCTCCCTAAATCTACTTTTATAAGCTCCCATCCATCTTGTGGTAAATAATCGCTTTTATCTGTATAAGGCACATCGTTAAATGTTTTCCCGAAATCAGCATAATAACTGTCAAAGAAAGGGTTTCCTATGGTTGTTTGAGGACCATTCTCATGATTAATTGTAAATTTATCATGAGTGTACGGACCATTTGCATTGGTATTAAACCAATAAAAATTATTCAATACCGGGCTTGGTCCGTTTGGGTTAGATATAATTGGACTATTTATATCAGGATTGCTGGGATTCGCAGGATTTGTAATAATCCCTCTTTCGCCTACTTGTTGTGCAGTTAGTGTATAGCTACAAAAAGCAAGAGCAATTGAAAAAGCAAAGGTTATTTTTTTCATACTTTAAAGAGTTTAAGGTAAAAAATAAATGAATAAAGGGCGAACTTGATATCCTGTAAATGTGATTTCTGTTGAGGCATCAGTTGCGCTTTTTTGATACGTATATGTGAAATTGACATCATACCTTGATAGTGCAACGTTCCAGTTTCCTTTAAAGTTCATTGAAGTAATGCCTTGGCTAATATCCCAATCCTGTGGCTGCGTCATATCACTTTTCCAAACAAATTGATTGTAGGTTCTTAACACGAAATTATCAACCAAATTCCCTCCTCCAAGTCCTTTGGCAAAAATAGTATCATTCTCAAATTGCGTAAAATTTACGTAAATATTTCTAGATTCTGGACTCCCAAGATAAGCAAGTTTATTCATTATAATTTCTACCTCTTTAGTAGGATTGGTACTAAACGTTCCTTTAAATATACCCCTGTATGCTTGCTCTTTTGCGAAGGTTATACTTCGTTTTTGTGTATATAACGTATCTGCTCCAACACATTCGTTAGGTTCCGAAACCACAGTTAATCGCATACCCAACGGTTTGGAATAAAAGCTATCCCATTGTGGTAAATAATTAGAATTATTATTTGCATAGCTTGAAAAGTTAACCGATTTTAAATCTTTTGTATGCCAAATAGTGCTCATACCGTCAAATTGCCAATCATATCTAATTCCTGGAATACTGTCAAAATCGGCAAGTAAATCGGCAGAAGCACCCCAAATAGTATCTGAAAACTCTACATAAGGTGTGTGAGGTGCCCATTTTTGATACATTTCTTGCCAACACCCTTGTCGTATCTTAAATCCCGCATTAGGTATTTTTTTATAACAAGGGTCATAATTACAACATTTCGGGTTTGCTGGGTCATAACATTTTTTTCTACAACCGAGGTTGTTTGTTATGATAAGAATGCACCCAATAAAAATTAATAAATTTTTCATAATAACTATTTTATTTTTTGTTGCAACAACTCAATTTGCTTTTGTTGTTCTATTAAATACAAAGTTAACTCTTCAATTTTTTGTTGTTGTAGTTTTACCACATTTCCTAAATCAAGTCCATCACTAATTATTATAGCTTCGGAAGGCATTGCTGGCAAATGTTTATTTTGTAGAATAT
This sequence comes from Chitinophagaceae bacterium, assembly GCA_044234005.1. Taxonomy (GTDB): domain Bacteria; phylum Bacteroidota; class Bacteroidia; order Chitinophagales; family Chitinophagaceae; genus OLB11. The sequence goes on from JBIIJE010000018.1 coordinate 6,253, forward strand.
ATTCTTCAACCTCCTTTAATGATTTTAATTGATAATCTTTTGAAAAGACAAAATCAGCCCAATCACTTATTTGTACCACCATTTTTTTACAAACAATATCACCATCAACGCCTAATTTGTAATTAGTAAATGCGCCACTTGGTTTCATTGAACCAATTTGAACTTTGCCTACAATGCGGCTATCTCCATTATCAACAGAGAATGAGTATGGAAAAGTACCATTGGACCAATTAGTAAGACTTAAGCTTGTTGAGTTAATTCTAAGCTTACTTTTAAATTGTACATTATCGTTAAATCCAGTATACTTATGAAATGAATAGAAGAATTGATCAACAGGATTGCCTCCAAGCGCAAAACCTCCGCTCCCAGTCAATCTTAATAAAGGAGTACAAGTAAATCCAGTGCCACTCGAATTCGCTTCTTTATTAGTGATGTTTACAATATCCGGAGAAGATCCGCTCATTCCATTTGGACAGTTAGGAAATAAACTTGGACCAGACCACTCAATGTTTAATGCTGGTTTACCAGTATAACTACAGCTATTGATTCCCCAAGAGGAACTAATATTCAATTTGCCATTCGATAAAACAGAGGGACCAATACTAACATCGTCATTTGTATTTGTTGGAACTGTCGTTCCTAACCATACTTGTGCATTAAGTTCAAACACTGTTGAGCATAACAAAACTGTGATGATACTAAGTGTGTAATTTTTCATATTCATTTATTTAAGTAGTAATTTTTGTAAAGTACGGATGCGAAAAAATTATGACAAAACTAATCGAGACTGAAGGCATAATTAAGTATTCTCATGCCATAAATCAGTGATTTAGGGTATAATTCAAAACCTAAATAATATTAGTTAAACAGGAATTAGAGCTAGTCTTAGACTAACTGTAGCAATTATTTTTTAAGAAAGACTATGTAAAAAATTATAAGATTAAACCAAATTCGAGTGCCAACTAAGATTCAATAGTCAACATCTCTTTGTCTCTTTTACCTAAAACAACCGCACCTACAATAGCGCTTAAAAATAAAATACTGGCTACTTCAAACGGAAACACATAATCGGTAAATAGCTTGTTCCCTAATTCGCGAAGTAATCCAATATTGGATGATTGTTTATAATCAATTGTAATGCCCTCTAAGCCTGTAGCGCTCGACTTTAATGCGGCAATAATAACCAGCAACAATGCACCACCCGAAATAACTGCAGCAAATTGTACCAAAAAATTCTTCTGCGGTTCCGTATCGCTATTCAAATTCATGAGCATGACCACGAACAAAAACAAGACCATGATGGCACCCGCATAAACTATAATATTTACGATAGCTAAAAACTGTGCATTCATCATCACATAATGTGCTGAAATACAAAAAAAAGTAAGTATTAAAAACAGTATACTATTAATAGGACTACGACTCAGAATAACACCTGTTGCAAATGACAAAGTCATCACACTTAATACCCAAAAAATAATTTGATAAATATCCATATACAGTTATTGAGCTTCTTGTTTGCTAGTTTGTTTCGCGATCATTTCGTCTGTCAAAGGTAATACCAAGTCTTCCTTCTTGTAAATAAATCCTTTTCTATCGTAATTGGCAGGTGCAAATGTTTGTGTTAAATAAATGGCGTCTTTCGGACACGCCTCTTCACATAAACCGCAAAAAATGCAGCGTAGCATGTTTATTTCATACTTAGCAGCATATTTTTCCTCGCGATATAAATGCTCTTCATTAGGCAATCTTTCTGCAGACTCCATTGTAATAGCCTCCGCTGGGCATGATAGCGCACAAAGACCACAAGCCGTACAACGTTCACGACCTTCTTCATCTCGATTTAAAATATGTAATCCTCTGAATGTTGAACTAAACTCACGCTTCTGTTCAGGATATTTAATGGTAGGATTTTTGGTAAACATATGACTCAACGTAACCTTTAATCCCTTTGCGATGGATGGTAAATAAAGACTTTCCATGAAGGTCATGGGTTTTCTATCAACGAGTTTGGCTTTATTTGAAATGTTGTAAGACATATATTGATCCTTATTTATTAAAAAAGTAAAGAATTACGGCACCTGTAACTAACATATTGAACAAGGCAAGAGGTATTAAACTTTTCCAACCCAAATTCATTAATTGATCATAACGGAAACGTGGCAATGTCCATCGAATAAACATGAAGAATAAAATAAATCCGACAGCTTTAGTGATTAAAACCATGATACCTATAATCGAAAAAATGAGTGGTGAGACATTAGCCGCTACCACATCCATACCTGGATAATTGTAGCCTCCAAAAAATAATGAACTTAAAATGATAGAGCTTGTGAACATATTAATGTACTCAGCAAACAAATAAAAGCCCAATTTCATAGAGCTATACTCGGTATGATAACCGCCAATTAATTCGCTTTCACATTCCGCCAAATCGAAAGGAGCACGATTTAATTCCGCAAAAGTGCAAACCAAGAAAATGATAAAAGCCAGTGGTTGTTTGAAAAAATTCCATGAGAAATAACCATCTTGCCAAAAGCCATGCTGTTGTTCAACAATTTCGCGTATGCTTAAACTGCCTGTCATCATGACTAAGGCAATTAAACTAATACCCATTGCCAATTCGTAAGAAATAGCTTGAGATGCGGCACGTAACCCACTTAGCAATGAAAATTTATTATTCGAACCCCAAGCGCCTATCATGATGCCATAAACGCCCAAACTCAATACGCCAAAAATGAATAAAATACCAATATTTACATCAGCTACTTGTAATACGAATACACTGCCGTCTGCTTTCGGAATATCTGGACCCCAAGGAACAACGGCGCTTGTCATGCAAGCAGTTAACATAGCAAGTGAAGGACCGAGAATGAACAAAAATTTCGATGAAACCATAGGTATGATTTCTTCTTTCATAAATAACTTTAAGCCATCGGCTACAGGCTGTAATATCCCGAACGGGCCCGCACGATTAGGACCGGGGCGATCTTGCATCAAAGCAGCTACTTTACGTTCAGCCCAAGTACTATACATAGCGATGCCTAATGAAGCGGCTAAAATAATACCAATTAAGGCAGCTTTTTCAAGTATAAAAGATAGCGTGATGGCTAATATAAACATAGTTATTCGCTTAGGTCGCAAATGTAAATAAACTGTGGTAAAACAGCTAATTTTTATAGACTATAAGCGATTTGAGGGAATTTAGCGTGTAAGAATCACGGAGCGATGGTGAAATCCCAAAGATTGACTCAAAAAATACCACGTGGCGTAAGAATGAGGCGTTGCCGTTATGCGCTAGCCTCCTAGTGCCTTTGCACCTACTTCTCAAGATACAAATACACTGTTCCGAAGCGCTCAAAGCCAAATATTCATTACAATTCAAAGACTATTGGCAATGATAAACTAACCTTAACAAGCCTACCTTTTTGCATCCCAGGTTTCCATCTTGGCATTGTTTTAATCATTCTAATTATCTCTTCATCAAGTGCTGTTTTGGCTTTCTGTAAAGTGATCTCATCTAAATCTTTTGACAATATTTTTTCCGCAGATCGTACTATTTTTATATCGTTTAATAGTCCTATTTCATCTACAATAAAATTAACCATAACTCTTCCGTCAACACCTCTCTCAAGTGCCACTTTAGGATACTTGAGATTTTAGTAATGAAATTCATCATTCTATCATCACCGCCAAGAAACGATGGCATCACTTCGACACGTTCATATAAATTCTTACTCGAATCTATAAGAACGGCTGTGGAATCTTGAGCTGCTAATCTGCTGATGCTTAGACAAAACAGAAAGACAAAGAAGAGTATTTTTTTATGCAACGTAAATAATTTTTTTTAACCTAATAAGAAATAATTAATTTCATCGCATGCAAAGCAAGCTTCCAAATACTAGCACCAATATTTTCTCGTTCATGACAGGTTTAGCGAACGAACATCAAGCAATTAATTTAGCACAAGGCTTCCCTGATTTTGACATTTCGCCTCGCTTGATTGAATTAGTTAACGAGGCCATGTTCAAAGGATTCAATCAATATGCACCTATGCCGGGCTTGCCCATGTTGAGAAATGAAATTGCCAAGAAAGCAAACAAATTGTACGATTGCAGTATTAGCGCAGAAACTGAAATCACAATCACACCTGGTGCCACCTATGCGATTTACACAGCACTTACTTCTATACTGCAACCATTAGATGAGGTCATCGTACTCGAACCTTGTTATGACAGCTATATTCCAAACATAATTTGTAACAACGCCGTCCCAATTTGTATACCCTTGCTTCTACCCAATTTCAGACCTGATTGGCAAAGAATAAAAGATGCTATCACTTCAAAAACAAAAGCTATCATTATTAATTCACCGCACAATCCTTCTGGCTATGCATGGACTCATGATGATATATTACAACTTGAAGCCATTACCACAAATACAAATATTACCATCGTAAGCGATGAAGTGTATGAGCATATTACATTTGATGAGGTGCAACACGAGTCGGTTTTGAAATATCCAAATTTATTCGCACGAAGCTTTGTGGTATTTTCATTTGGCAAAACTTTTCATGCTACAGGTTGGAAAATAGGGTACTGTATTGCGCCACCACACTTAAGCCATGAGTTTAGAAAAATACATCAATACCTAAGTTTTTCTGTAAATGCTCCTATGCAATATGGACTTGCAAAATTTTTAGAAGATGAAAATAACTATTTACAAATAAGTGCCTTTTATGAAAAGAAACGCAATCTGTTTCTACAGCATTTCGAATCATTACCCTTTACCATGAAAGAAATTACAAAAGGGAGTTATTTTCAATTGGCGAGTTATGAAAAAATGAGTGATTTACCGGACAAAGATTTTGCCGTTTGGATCACGAAAAATTACGGCGTGGCTGTGATACCTATCAGCGCATTTTATCAAAATGGGAAAGATGATAAACTGGTACGACTTTGCTTTTGCAAAAAAGATGAAACCATTATTGAAGCCGCTAAAAGATTAAGTGCTATTCCTATTTCTTAATAACGCATCCTGAACAAGTCAGAAATATTGCAACTATTATTGATACATTAGTCTAATTTACAAATCATATAGGGACAAATTCTCCACCTTTCAACCCAAATTTTGTAAAGTAAGCCCTCATTAAGCGGCTAATTATTTTGCAGGCTTAATATCACCCCAATTTATGCCACGTTTTATTCTTAAAATTTGAGTAGGGGAAATGCTAAATTGCAGTGCCAGCTTCGACAAAGGAACCTCTTTGTTAATTAGCTTTTTAAGCTGCGCAACCTTAGTAGCGGTAAGCTTTACTGATTTCGCCTTTTCATTTCGAATGTAAACACGATTCTTTTTCTGGGCAATAACTCTCGGATTTTTCTTATTATGTTCGGTATTTTCTTCTTGTGTCATCCACTTCAAATTTGATACCGCATTATTTGTTTTATTGTGATCCAGATGTCCTACATAAATCTGACCCTTTTTGGGTTTTGGCAAAAAATATTCAGCCACCCATCGATGTATTAAACCTTGGCTACTAATAACTCGGCTTTTGGCATCAGCGTCCGTCATTAATTTCATTTCAGCTCTATATTTTTTTAAAACATCCTCTTGCTCTTTCAATTGCTTCTTCTTGGCTCCTTCTTTACGCATGGCTGTCATATTACGTTGTACTTTCCAAATCTGATTCCACAGCGAATCGACTTGTTTTTGCTTAGATGCTGTACGTGCCGTAAAATATTTCACTCGAATACATGGATAGCCTGCATTGAGCGTTGGTTTCATGATGCGCTTCGTATAAATTTTGTTTGTCGAACGCACATTACCTAAATTCGAAACTTCAAGCACAAGTGCATTTGAATATTCAAAATCAACCTTTATTTTCTTCCAAACTTCTTGCTTATTATCGTTTTTCATCTTTCAATAATTTTAGTATTTTAATAGCTCAACCAACCCATCGAGAAAGCCAATTTACATTCTCAAATAATTTGTATTGACTCATTCGAACTAAAAAAGTGGTTGCTAATATAATAATTAATACTCATTTTCATGGCCATTCCCAGAAATATCCTCATTCGGCATAAAATAATTCTATGATTCTTGAAAATCTTATCTCCGCGCTAATAACTTGCTATGCATGAGATAGAGGTTGTGTAATTTAAAAAATAAATTACATTTGTTCTTGAATAAATACACAAACATGAAAAAAATATTATTAATGGGTTTAGGATGTGGCATGCTTATAGCTTGCAACGAAACTCCAAAAGAAAACGAAACCAAATCTGAAATAAAAACTGAAACCACTGCAAAAGCACCTCAATTTTTTGGTGAAAAAATTACAGAAGATGGAGCTGTTCCAACAGATAGCGTAAAATCAATGATGGGCGACCAAATGGAATTGCCTTGCAAATTAAGCGGAAAAATAGATGCCGTTTGCCAAAAGAAAGGATGTTGGATGGAACTAAAAAATGCGGATGGAACCACGATGCGCGTTACTTTTAAAGACTACGGTTTCTTTATGCCTAAAGATGCATCAGGCTTAACGGCAATCGTGGATGGTATAGCTAAAATAGAAGAAACTTCTATTGCTGATTTGAAAGAATATGCAAAAGACGATGGCAAATCGGCAGATGATATTGCTAAAATAACTGAACCTCAGCGTGAACTAGTTTTCGAAGCAAAAGGAGTCATTCTAAAATAATTTTTCTAACTATCAGGCCTATAAGGTTTGCTGAACCTTATAGGCTTTTTCATATCTTTTCGTTCATTACAATCATTTAAAGCCTAATTTAATTATGAAAAAAATCCTTATTCTATCAATTATACTTTCCTCAATTACATGGCTAGCTTGCCAAGATAAAACAGAAAAAAAACCTGATGCTGAAGCAGATTGTAATAAAGAAACGACCATAAAAGATCCGAACAATCCTAAGCCTATGGCTTTGATGATGCGAACCATGGCTAATTATTGCGATAGCATGAGAGTAGATTTATTGGCTGGCAAAACAGTTGACTCTGTAAAGTATCCTCTATTGCCATTTTGGAGAGCGGAACCTACTGATTCATCTAATTTGGTAGAATTATTTTATAATAATGCCAAAGATTTTGAAAACGCTTATCGAACACTCATGATGAGCCAAGAAAATCAAAAAGAAAATTACACAGCGGTTATCAACTCCTGTATCAATTGCCATCATAGTTTTTGCAGTGGCCCACTAAAACGTATCAATAAGCTGCCTCTCGATTATAAATCTAATCAGTGATATAATGACGACTCTAAGTAACACTTGGAAAACACGAAATGGAATTGTAGCTGAGAACCGAGGTGATTAACGCCTCTCACTAATTTGATTTTTCGTATGCCTCATCACGAGATTGAAAAATCTAACATTCATAACCTCATGTTGATTTTCCTAATTAACAATTGAAAATAGGCGTTTGATAATTGACAATTGATATATTTGCGCCCTTATGCAAACAGCTTTTAAAGAAATATTACAGGGCGATAAAATAAATTTCACAACCACAGTTCGCGGATGGGTTCGCTCATTTAGAAATAACCAATTTATTGCTCTCAATGATGGCAGCACGAATCAAAATCTGCAAATAGTTGTACCCTTAGATTCATTGGATGAGGCTACACTAAAAAGAATTACAACAAGTGCTTGTATTGAAGCCACAGGTGAAATTGTAGCCTCACAAGGAAAAGGTCAAAAAGTAGAATTAATTGCATCTTCTATAAACATCTTAGGTGATAGTGATCCGGAAAAATATCCTTTGCAATTAAAAAATAAACCGAGTCTGGAATATTTACGTGAGATAGCACATTTGCGTTTTCGCACAAATACATTTGGCAGCGTAAATCGGTTGCGAAATGCTTTGATATTTGGTATTCATAAATTTTTCCAAGAGCAAGAATTTTTAAATGTTCATACACCTATTGTATCTGCCAGCGATGCGGAAGGTGCGGGTGAAATGTTTCGTGTCACCACATTGGATTTAGAAAAATTGCCGCGAAACGAGGCAGGTTCAATTGATTTCGAAGAAGATTTTTTTGGCAGAAGTAGTAATCTTACTGTAAGCGGACAATTGGAAGCAGAGCTAGCAGCTATGGCATTTACAAAGGTTTATACCTTCGGTCCTACATTTCGGGCAGAGAATTCGAATACAGCTCGACACCTAGCTGAATTTTGGATGATAGAACCTGAAGTTGCGTTTAATGAGTTAAAAGAAAATGCTGATTTAGCGGAGGCTATGCTTAAATATGTAATTCGTTATGCGATGGAACAACATCCAGATGATATTGAATTTTTGGACGCACGTTTAGCAGATGAAGAAAAGCAAAAACCAATGGCAGAAAGATCAGAATTTGGGTTAAAAGATAAACTCAACTTTATGCTTGATCATGATTTTGAACGTGTTACCTATACAGAGGCTATCGAAATTTTACTGAATTCTCCCGCTTACAAAAAGAAGAAGTTTCAATATGACGTAAGTTGGGGAATAGACATGCAAAGCGAGCATGAAAGATACTTAGTTGAAAAACATTTTAAAAAGCCTGTGATTGTTACCAATTACCCAAAAGATATTAAGGCATTTTATATGCGTCAAAATGATGATGGCAAAACTGTAGCGGCTATGGATATTTTAGCACCAGGTATTGGTGAAATTATTGGTGGATCACAACGTGAAGAGCGTTTAGATAAATTAGAACAGCGGATGATGGAAATGCATATACCTACTAAAGAAATGTTTTGGTATCTCGATACGCGCCGATTTGGCACTTGCAAACATGCTGGTTTTGGCTTGGGTTTCGAGCGCTTAGTGCAATTTGTTACAGGTATGGGAAATATTAGAGACGTTATTCCGTTTCCACGAACTCCGAAAAATTGCGAGTTTTAATTGAGGTAAATACTGACTAAAGCACAAGCAGTTTGAGTGAAATAAAGATTTATAATTCGCTCGAAGTATCTAAATAATAATAGATGATGCGATATATATTACAATCATTTCCTTTGAAGGAAAGCGGTTATTTCAGCATTTACAGCTGATGCTTGTTCCATATGCACAAAATGTCCTGTTTCCGGATAGGTTATCAAACGAGCCTTTTGGAATCGATTGCAAGCACCAATTGCCACTTCTCGCGTAGTGGTTGTTGGATGAAAAAGCCGATTAGGGATAAACTCATCACGTTCACCGTAAAAAACAAGCACCTCCTGCGATATCTCTTGCAGTTTGTAATAAATAGATTCTTGCATCATAGCTCGCATAGATTTATCTATCATGTTTCGGTAGCTAGTTCTATCATTCGTTTTCAACAAGCTTACCAAGTCGTCAATAATTCCTTTGCTATTTTCGTTTTTCTTGTAAAATGAAGAAAGTATAGATTGGCTTACATGATCTTCATCAATCATAAACCATTGGCCCATTTGCATGCCCGTTTTCATCATCAATATTTCATGAGCCGCATAGTATTCAAATCCAGAAGGTGCAAATAGTATGAGCTTTTCGAAAGGAAATTTATTTCGTAGTGCAAGTAGACAGGCTATTTGTCCACCCATCGAATGCCCTACTAGACATACGTTTTTTAACTCTAATGCATCGCAAAACTGTTCTATTACATCTGCATAAAATGCTAAGGTAAATTCATAATTGCCTCGTGAGGAAAGCCCACATCCTGGCAAATCGATACTTACACAATGAAAAGTACTTTTTAAGATGATAATATTCCAATCCCATACTTGTCGATAATTTGCCAAGCCATGAATGAATAATATAGTTGTTTTGCGCTTATCGCCCTCTTCTGTATAAGCTAACTCGATATCTGAATCAAGTTTAATATGCTTCGTCGTAAATCCTATCATAAAACTTAACAAACTTACAACAACCTAAGCTTTAAATATAGAAGTATTTACGAGCATGGCTATTAGTTTTACATTATGCGTTATATTTTTCTTCTCTTTATGCTAGCTTCGTTGTCGAGTCGAGGACAACAAATGTTTCCAACCGTTTCAAAAAGCAATGAAGATACAGCCAAGACGTATCATGTTCAATTGAATGAAGTCTTGATTATGGATTCACGTGTCTTCGCCAATGATACACTTCGTTACAATTACAATCAAATGAAGCATTATGTGCAAATGATATTGCCTTACCTCGATGCTGCGGTTGTGATGTTTAACGATATCGATATAAATACAGCTAAACTTAATCGTCGTGCGCGCAAGCAATATATCAAGAGTAGAGAATCTGAAATTAAAGATAAGTTTGAAGACAAATTAAAATCGCTCAACATTACTCAAGGGCGTTTATTGGTAAAACTTTTACATCGACAATTGAGTATTAATTGTTACAGCATTTTGAAGGAGCTGAAAAATCCAATAACTGCTGCTTACTACAAATCATGGGCAAACCTGAATGGTATTAAATTAAATGAAGAATACAAAGAAGTAGAAAATAGAGATTTAGAGCGTATTATGAGAAGTCTCGGCTACTAAAATATTTGTAAGCTTCCTAGCTTTTAGTAGCTTTACGATTCGAGAAAATAGATAATCAGCATGCAACAAAGCGCCCGTTTCATTTGTTTCATAGCCCACGATGCAATGCTGTATGATTTAAAAAAACGAATAAAATTTTTAACTCAATATGTCGCAAGAAAAAATAATGTATCAAATAAAATTGAATTATTCACATTGTGTAAATTAGGTACTGCGAAACTCATTAAATTTTAAGCGATAAATAATTGAATGCATTATGGCAAAATCAAATAAGCAAAGAACCTCAGCACCTATACCAGCTCAAAGTGCAACCAAGACTCATATAACCTCCACTGAATCTAAATCATTAACAAAAGATAGTAAATGGAAGACTTGGCTGTTTGCAATATTTATAGGTGTTTTTTCATTTTTAATCTATAGCAATACTTTTAAACATCGATTTGTATTAGATGATCATGGTATTATTAAAAATAATAAGATGACAAAAGCTCCTATTTCTTGGGAGAATACGAAGCTTATTTTTAGTACCCCTTTGCGTAAAGGTGATGTTTCCGATTTAGAAAATTCGTTATATCGACCTGCTGTAAAAATGTTATTCAATATCGAGTGGAATCTATTTGGCGGTAATGAAAACGCGATTACAGCAGCGAATAAATTTCATGTGGTTAATGTGCTACTATATGCCATACTTTGCGGTTTTATTTTTATGGTTTTGTACCATGCGATGCAACGTAAATGGCTGATTCCATTTTTGATAGCGCTCTTATTCGCATCACATCCAATTCATGTCGAGTCAGTTGCAAATGTAAAAAGTGCTGATGAAGTTTTAAGTCTACTAGGTATTATAATGGCATTACGATGCATTCAACTTTATATTCAAAAAGATAAATTGTATTGGCTTATTCTCGCCTTAGCTTCCTTTGCACTTGGCTCATTTTCTAAAGAATCGACTTTGGTTGCAGTTGCTATTTTCCCTTTATTTATTTACTTTTTTACGCAAGCTAATACTCGCAAAAATGTAATAATATCCTGCGTAATGTTAGCGATTTCAGCATTGTTTCTATTGTGTCGAAGTCAGTCGTTGGCTGGTTACCCGCCATCTAAAGGCACGAGTGCTTTAGACAATTACATGGTATTATGCAAACCCGAGGAGCAAGCTGTGCTCAAACCCGAATTACAAGAGAAATACAGCGGTAGTTCACAATTTGCTTCGGCTGTAAATACATTAGGTCTATACGTAAAAACATTTTTCATTCCGCATCCTCTCTCATGCGACTACTCTTATTCAAGCCTTGAGCCTGTGCGTTTAAATCATTTTGGTTTTTTAATTTCATTCATATTCTTTGTGGCCATTTTTATTTTTGCAGTTTATCGTATAAAAAAGAAAGATCCCATAAGCTTCGGTATTCTGTGGTTTTTCTTTAGCATATCTATTGTTTCAAATGTTTTCTTTTTAATCGGTACTTCCTTTGGTGAACGTTTATTTTTCATTCCTTCATTGGGTTTGTGTATTGCATTGATTGCAGGCATTGCTCATCTCGTAAAATATCAATTTGAAGAAAAAGGCGTTCTAGGAACATTCATCAAATCGCCTATTATGAGCGCACTTGTGTTGCTCATCGTGATTTTATTTAGTATAAAAACCTATGCTCGAAATAAAGATTGGGAAACTGATTTTAATTTGTTTTCACGCGACATAAAATATTTTCCTAAGTCCACGCATCTTTTATTTTATCTAGGTAATCATTTAGCAGGTAGCGAACGCAAGGAAATACTCACGAATCAATTAACAAATTTAGGCTACAATCAACAACAAATTATTGATACAACTGCCAAGGAAAATCTACTTGCTATAAAATATTTTAATGATGCATTAGATGCTTATCCTGCTTTACCGAGTGACGGCTATAATCAATTAGGCAAAGCTTATTATGCCATTAATAATTTGGATAGCGCATTTAAATATTATATGAAAGCTCATTCCGAGGACACAACCAATGCTATATTTATTAATAATATTGGTACGGTTTACTACAATCGCAATCAAGTGAATGAAGCTTTGCCGTTTTTTGTAAAGGCTAATAAATTAGATAGTACAGAGGCTGATTTTGCCAATAATATTGGCTGTATTTATGGCGCTACAAACAAACTAGATACAGCGATTTACTGGTTCGATAAAGCGAGTAAATTAGATCCGCTCGACATTACATCCTTAGGATTTCTAGAAATTACGTATCGAAATATGGGACGTATTCAAGATGCCGATTACTACAAATCTCGTCTATCCGCTGTGAAATTAGAACGAATGAATTTGAATCAATAAATCCCAAATTGAGCCCAAATTTTGCATTTGAAAATACATACTGCAAAATCTCGGTGAATAGTCAAGAGCGAAACTAGAATTCTTTCATTTGATTAAAAATGGCTTCTCGCGCTTGCTGTTTCATCCATGGCGGCGAAATCTTGATTTAGATATTTATAATATCCTGTAATTGCAATCATAGCGGCATTGTCGGTGCAATATTCGAAATCAGGAATGAAGTACTGCCAATTATACTTAACCGAATAGCTAATCAATGCTTCGCGAAGACCTTTATTTGCACTCACACCACCTGCAATACAAACTTGCTTTATATTAGTTTGCTTGCATGCTTGCATGAGCTTCTTCATTAATATGGTAACAATCGTGTATTGAATACTTGCACATAAATCATTTAAATTTTCAGCAATAAAATTTTCGTTCTTTTTTACCTCAGCTTGAACAAAATATAATATGGATGTTTTTACCCCTGAAAAACTAAAATTAAGTTCGGGCAAATTAGGTTGCGCAAATGTAAAAGCCTTAGGGTTACCAAGGGCTGCATACTTATCTATCAAGGGGCCACCAGGATAGGGTAAGCCCAATAACTTTGCTGATTTGTCGAAAGCTTCACCAGCTGCGTCATCAATCGACTGTCCTATTACCTTCATATTTAAAGGCGAATCGCATTGCACGATTTGCGTATGCCCCCCTGAAACTGTTAAACACAGAAATGGAAATTGTGGTTTAGGGTCTGCAATCAAATTAGATAATACATGGGCTTGCATGTGGTTGACAGCTATTGTTGGAATGCTCAAGGCTTGTGCCATAGATTTCGCAAAGCATGCACCTACCAATAATGAACCAATTAAACCTGGAGCTTGCGTATAAGCAATCGCTGTTAATTGTTGTTTCTTGATGCTCGCTTTTTGTAGTGCTTCTTCTACAACCGGCACAATATGCTTCATATGCAAACGTGAAGCTGATTCTGGCACAACCCCTCCATATTTTGCATGAATTTCTTGGGTGTAAATAATATTAGATTTTACATCACCATCAACAATGATACTCGCGCTCGTTTCATCGCAGCTACTTTCAATAGCAAGTAGTATGATTGCATTCGACATGAATAAAAAAGGCTTACCAGCGAAGTATTTTTGTAAATATTCGCTTTGGCTTCGGTTTCATGTAGGTGTTTAAATTATAAGAAAGAACATTTTCGTTCGGCGTATCATAAGTGTTTAAACGCAGCAGAATATGTATTTTACCTAAATGGTTTTGTTTGTAGAATTTATCATACAAAGCATCGATTTCACGCTCGTCAACATGTATGGTCAATCTGGCTTTGTCAGTTGTAAAGTGTATAATCATATTATCCCACTCTACGTCATCTATTACGCCTGCTAAGGTTAGCGTACCGTAATATTGATTGGGATCAAAGTTAATTTTCTCACAACACATTTCATTGCTTAATTCACTAATATTTTCTTCACTTACATATCTATATGTTTTGTTGAAGCAAGTATAAAATGTTTGAGATTCTTTATCATATATACCGCATTGTGCTTCTTGACCTGGAAACTGAAACTGCGAAAAAAACCTTGAATCCACCACTTCTATTTCAGCTTTTTCATAGCCTATGGTATAAATTTCTTGCGCCTTTGCATGTACAAATTGCAAACACATCATAATTACTACCCAAGTAAATTTTTTCATCTCTAACAAAAATTGAACCTCAAATATACGTTTTAATTAAAAAAAACAGCCTCTTTGCATATTGTTATGAATGAATAAGGTCGATACCAACAAATATGGAGTATAAAATTCCTTTGTCAGACCAAGATTTTTCAAATGATACGAATGGGAAATCTGCCGCTACAACGAGAAGACATCATAATGATTGTTATATAAACCTATATAATTTACTTTAGCAACTACATATAGCCAAGTATCTTAAGCATGCTTTGATAGCTTTGTTCCTTCGCGTAAAGCCAATCTATAAGTTTGCCATTTTTATCAAACTCTACCACTACATGCTTGGGCGACGGAATCATACAGTGCTTAATACCGCCATAGCCACTAAGTTGGTCTTGATAGGCACCTGTATGAAAGAAGCCAATATATAAAGGTTCGTCTTTTGTTTTCAACTTTTCCTTCATGGCCGCACTACTATTTGCACCTCCATTATGTTTCGATTTAGGCAAGAATACCGCATTGATGTGCTCTTCAGAGGTATAAAAATCATGACTATCACATGTTAAACCACCTAAATGCACCTCTTGATACTCTTCATCCCACTTATTGATAGGTAGCATTAAAAACTTTTCGCCAATGCCCCAAGTATCAGGCAAAGTAGTAATAAATGAGCTATCTATCATGTACCATATTTCACGATCGTTTTGCATTTTCTCATCCAATACACTGTAAACAACGGCACCTGATTCGCCCACCGTAAATGAACCAAACTCGGTATAAATATTGGGACATTCTACCTTATTTGCTTTGCAGGCCTTTTTGATGGTTGCGATAATTTCGTTCACCATATAGTTATAGTCATAATCGAAACCTAATGAATGCTTAATTGGAAAGCCTCCGCCAATATTCAAACTATCCAATTCAGGTGCTATTTTCTTCAACTGACAATAAAGATTAAGGACTTTATTCAGCTCACTCCAATAATAAATATCATCCTTTATACCTTTATTCATAAAGAAATGAAGCATTTTCAGTTGAAATTTTTCATTCCCTTTTAATTTATCGACATAAAATTCTAACACATCCCTA
Source organism: Chitinophagaceae bacterium (assembly GCA_044234005.1). Taxonomy (GTDB): domain Bacteria; phylum Bacteroidota; class Bacteroidia; order Chitinophagales; family Chitinophagaceae; genus OLB11. The sequence continues at coordinate 21,835 of JBIIJE010000018.1, forward strand.
GTTCGAATTCCTAAACGCGATGTATAAAAATCAAAAGAAGCTTCTTCTTCTGCCGCTATGCGAATTCCAATTTTGACTGGGTCTTTGGTTCGAATTGATTTTTTATAATCTTCAAATTCATTTTTATTATCTAATACTGGAATCACATTTTTAAACCCAGCATTTATTAATTGTGCAATATTTTTTGTGTAAGCTTTTGTTTTGAAGCCATTACAAATTATAAAAGTTTCTTTATTTACTTTTTTGCGTTGATACAATTTCTTGACTATTTCAAGATCATACGCGAAAGATGTCTCAAGATGGACTCCGTGCTTAATTGTTTCTTCAACGATAAATGAAAAATGAGAACTTTTTGTACAATAACAATAAAAATACTCGCCTGGATATTTCTGCTTTTTAATCGCATCATTAAACATTTTCTTTGCTCGATTAACTTGCATACCAATTTTTGGCAAATAGGTCATTTTGAAGGGCGTACCATACTTGTCAATTAGTCTTTTCATGTCAACCCCATTGAAATGCAAATAATTTTCTTTAACTAAAAAACCATCCTGCGGAAAATCAAAAGTTTGCTTTACCAAATCGGTGTAAGTATTGCTCATGTGCTTTTAAAAAAGTGTTTTTATTAAAGGCACAAATGTATAAACGATTTTAGTGATTTAGACAATAAAATTTGCTAGGGTGCGAGTATATTTAAAACCGAATTCCCTTCACAGCAAAGCAAGTCCAAGATACTCAAATTGGGTTGAAAACCATTTCTATCTTCAAAAGTTTGCCAGTATTTTATTCCTGGAACAAATTCGAAATAATTACTAGCTCGCCAACTTTCACGCATATCTAGCTTTGCATTCGCTTTATCCAAATAATGTTGCGATAAAACGATTTCCTTCTGTATTCCTAATAGCTTATTGATAAGCTTTACAGATTCTAGATTCCAATCTATGAGAAAGGAATGTTTCTGTTGAAAAAATAATTCCAAATCTGATTGATAATACTCAAAAAAAGGAGATCGTTGATAACACGAAACAATAGTTTTCCAGTGTAAAGCTTGCCAAGGTGTTTCGTTAGAAATTTTCACATCCTTCATGACGGTTTTCTGATTTCGGCCACCCGCAAGTGGAATAGATAAGGCTATGATTTGATTTGCACCTGCTACATAACAGCGGTTTCGCATGGAAGCTCTCACAAAATACTCATTGATATCAATTTGACTTTCACCTTCATGCTGCAACCAATGGGAGAACCATGCGACACAAGGAAAATATTCGCATGGCATTATGATAGTATTAGCAAGTGACATAGTATTTTTACGAAATGCCAACAAAGATAATGTTCTGTTTGCTGTTCTGTATCTTGAATATTTTTGCATACGCCCAATCCAATATGCAATTGAAGCTATCTCTTACGGGTGCATTTGATTACGAAGAGGATGACGCTCCTTTATTTATTGATACAGCATTTGAGTACATTTATTTACAAGTTGATTTAGGTTCACCGAAACCCTCAAACGGTATTTTGAGTATTGAAGTAATTAAAAAAGGCAAAGATGCGAGTAAAATTTTACCGCTTTATCGAAAACAAATTAGCCTAAAATCTCAGCAGGTAATAAATGATACGATTACGCTCAATCAATATATACCGGCTTCAGGAAATTTTGAAATTCTTGCAAACCTATATGATGATGATAAAAACAAATTAGGCTTTCAAAAGAAAGGTGTACAACTTCTACGAAATTCGAAACGTGTAATCGTCGATGTAATCGCGTTGGATGATAAAAACGATAATGATGTGGTAGATATTAGTAAAACTTTTGTTGCTAAGTATCCTATCGCGCAATTGAAAAAAAATATAGCCGCCTTATTGCCGATTGCCACAGAATTTGAAATTCCTTTAGTAAGTAATGAGGGCGAGGGTGTTGCATTTGATTTATTGCAAAACTTTTTTTATAATTTTTGGGCGAATAGAAACGCAACAGCACCCGAAAAAGCTTGGAAAGAATATGTTGTGAAGTTGAATGAAGCTGCAGATAAATATGGAACCGCGACTATGCCTGGTTATAGAACAGATCGAGGTAGAATATTGATAAAATACGGCTTACCCGATAAAATAGAAAGAATTATGAATGAAGCGAATGCTTTGCCACATGAGATTTGGTTTTATTATAATACCGTTAATAAAGGAAATGTGAAGTTTCTTTTTATGCAGCCCGGCATGATGAATAGTGAAATGTTTTTAATTCACTCGAATGATGCTACTGAACTTGTAAATCCTTTTTGGTGGCAGCAATTGTATACCAACCCTGATGATGCTGATAATAAATTGAAACATCGTGCTTTTGAATATTTTAATAGACAATAAAAACTAATTTACTATGAAACCATTTTATCTTATTGCTTTACTTGCAAGCTTGTGGTGTTTAAACGGGTGCAATAAAATCAAAGATCTCGAATATAAAGGTATTAAAAATACAAGAGTAAAACAAGCAGGGTTCGGGAATACAGACATTACCCTAGATGCAATTTTTTATAACCCGAATAAATTTGGAGTGCAAGTTAAAGAAGCAGATTTAGATATTTATATCGACAATGTACAAATGGGTAAAGCTGATATTTTTCTTGATAAAAGTACCTTGCGTACGATTGAAATACCTCGAGAGAAACAATTTGTAATTCCTATTATTGCCCATATTGAACCCATGAAAGCGATTAGCACGCTACTGAAAGCTTTATCGTCTTCGGCAGTAAAACTGGACATCCGAGGTACGACCAAAGTTGGTAAAGGAGGCGTATTTATTAAAGTCCCAATTGAGGTAAATGAAAGTGTAAACTTGAAAGATTTGAAATAATTCGAGAAATATCTCTATTAATATTTTGCACCAGTAACTCCAATATTTTCTATCGGATGCCAGGTTGTTTTCACCTCTTGCAAATCTAGTATAAAGTATGGGTGCTGATTTTCATTATTTGACCAATCGTGTAACCAATGAAAATTGCGCTTTACGTTGAGAGAGGCATTCTCTGCAATCGCTTTCAAGATGGAGGCAGTATTTCTGCAATAAACGATTGCATTCACATCCATATGGGATGAAAAATGAGCATGTAATTCTTCTTCTTTGCCTGTTAAAATATTGATAACGCCATTCGGCAAATCACTTGTAGCAAGCACTTCCGAAAATGTAATACTGGAGAGTGGTTTACTCTCAGAGGCTAAAACCACACAGGTATTTCCACCTGCGATGACTGGCATAATCACTGAAACTAAACCTAGCAAACTAGTTTCTTCAGGCGCAATAATAGCTACAACACCCATAGGTTCTTGTACGGAGAAATTAAAATGTGAGCTAGCTACAGGATTTACACTGCTAGCCATTTGTTGATACTTATCGCACCAACCACTATAATAAATACAACGGTCTATGGCTTGCTGTACTTCATCATTGGCTTGCTTTGCATTGCTACCTTGACATATCAGTTCTTGCACAAATTGTTCCTTTCGCCCTTCCATCATTTCGGCCATACGATACAATATTTGCGAACGATTAAACGCTGCCCTTTCCGCCCAAGAAGTAGCCGCTGATCGAGCTGCTACAACCGCATTACGAAAATCTTTGCGAGAAGATAGGCATACGTTGGCAACAACTTCTTTTTGCTTATCGTGTATGGAGTAATATCTCCCGCTTTCTGTGCGAGGAAATTGTCCGTTAATATAAATCTTGTATGTTTTTTGTATAGGTAAGCGACTCATCCATTTAGCTTTTTATGCTTCTATTTCTTTATGAGCACCGTCGCAAAAAGGAGGATTTTTGCTTTGTTTGCATTGGCAAAACCAAACTTCCTTCTCTTCATCAAAACTCACGAGTAAAGGTTTATAGGGCATACCATCAATGCTCTTGTGTTTGCCATCGCAGAAAGGTTGCTTTTCGCTTAAGCCGCATGTACACCATGCATAATTTTTGTCTTTTTCCACTTGTACGCTTTGCGGAAATGTTTGGGCAACGTGAGGTTTTTCCATAAAATATTTTTAGCTAAACTAAGATGAATTTGTGTAGTTTCAAAATACACTTTAATTCCACTTCTCTAATTTAGACCATTACAAACCACTTAACCCATAATATTAGTATCTCAAAAAAACACTAGTTTATGGTTTAGGACTCAAACCATCGTATAGAATAAGTTATTGTTTCAATAATTTCCGAATCAACTTTTGCTTAGATTTAAGATTGTCATAAATAATAAAATAGTTTCCAGGAGCTAGTGTTGCAACATCAAAAGCAACTTGATTATCATTAGCTGCTTTTTGTTGAATAATTTTACCTGTAGCATCTTGCCATGTTATGGTAGCATTTGAAACTTGAGTGCTAAATGTAACATTGAACACATCGTGTGTTGGGTTAGGATAGACTTGCATTGTGAGTTTATTAGTAGCAATAAGTTTTGATGTTGAATCTGTACTTGCAGGTCTATTCGGTAATGGAGGAACACCCCAACAACGAAGTTTCCTTTTAATACGATTACCTGCTGCATCATAATCATACTTGATACCGCAACCGCCTTGGATGCCATAGATTCGCCATAAAGCTGGATACTTGTTAAAACATGATTGCTTTTAAAAATTGTGCCCGCTTCATATAGTGTTTTAGCATCGATACGACCTGTAGCATAATTAAATTGAATTTTATTATATGGTGTAATTGATAGTGCAGCATTGCCTGTATATTGTATCTCTTTCAATAATGATTCGTTGTTCACAAATTGATATTGATAAGTCATATAATTACCATGGATATCTGTTACTTTGTTTAATCTCCATGTAAGTACATGCGAACCAGTGCTTGTGATAATTCTTGAATCAACGGTATTTCCATATTCGTAAGTAGTTCCACTTATATCTTTAACAGTAAAGTATAACGGACCATTCCCAGAAACACCTTTTGAAGTTATCACAGCAAAATCAATTTGTTCTTAATGATAAATTGCATTGTCGGTTCCGTTTAATGACATATTCTCTGGATATAATCTCATTCCATCAATTGAGTAAGGGTCATCAAAGGTTAATTCTATTGGAGCAGCGTTACCGTCTAAGAAATTATTTTTAGGTGTTCTGCTTATTGCACTCAAGCCTCCAATTTGCCAAACCCATCCTGCAATTCCATTGCCATTATTAGAATTATAATTAACGCTAATTTGAGGAACTATGTTATGACTTCCAACTGGGGCTTTGATTGGTATAGAGTATCCTGCACCACCCATTAAATCTACAGAAGCAGCCCCTTGTATTGCTCCTACAGGCTTTGTAATATCAATAGATTTGCTAAAATTAATATTATCATACTTTATAGTCTGATAGTTTATTGTTTGGGCAATGGAATCATAGTTAAGTAGTAAAATCGATAATAATAGAATGGCATTTCTGGGAATTCTGTTCATCTCATCTGATAGGAAATGGATACACATAGTTATTAGTTTTAAGAGGTTTATAATATGAATTTTAGATCCTCTTATTAACTATCAAAAAAATTTATATTATTTCTTTGAAATAAATTTTCACAAAACATTACCAGTTTTAAGAACAAAACACTAGATTAAGTGATACTACAAAAAAATAGACTGCCATTACTGGCAGTCTATTTAAATTTATTCGAGAAATTAAATCAGTTGATCTAATCTCTCTTCTCAACTTTAATCACACTCTTATTACCATTACTCAGCACATGAATTGTATAGTTACCATTTGCTAAAGATTGCATAGGTACGTTTACGTTTTCATGGTCTTTCACAAATAGCCCCTTTTCATAAATTACTTTGCCTGTAATATCCTGTAATTGAATGGTGTATTGAGCGGCTTTACCCTTCGCATTGATACTTATGGTAGTGTTTGCACTTGCTGGATTAGGGTAAACAAATATTTCTTCCATACAATTTACTTGAACAAATGCAATGTTTGACTCATTCGACTTTGAGTCTAAATCAACCATTACCAATTTGTATTCATACTTGCCAGCATTTACACTTGCATCTTGATAAGTATAGTCACTATTACTTCCTTTTGTATTTACTCGTCCTATTTTTACAAATACATTTTCATTGGCTGCCTTACGCATTACATCAAAATGAATTGCATTTTCTTCAACGCCTGTTGCCCAAGTTAATGCCACACTACAAGCTTCTGATTTTGCTGCAAAGCTCTTCAATGTCACGGGTACAGGTGTGTTCACAATAATTCCTGCATCAACATTAGCATTCAACTCGCCACCTACTACAGTTGCAGTTCCCGTTTTACCATTTGCGTTTGCATCGCTATTATTAGCTATTGAAATGATACCATTTTGAATCGTAAATATATAATTTAATGGCACTGTACTAAATGTAATTCCATATTGATTTACACCAGGAAGTAGTTCTGGGAATAAATAGTACCCATTTGCGTCTGTTACTGCAGTAACAACTATTTGGTTTGTTGAAACCTTTGTTAGGGTTGCTGTTACACCAGGAACCCCTTTTTCATTTAGATCTTGGAGACCATTATTATTTAAATCATACCAAACATAATTACCTAATCCGCCACTTTGGATAGGTCTTACTCCAGCATCAATATCTAAATTTACATCACCTGCTGCTAATATGATGGGTGAAGTTAGACCTGTAACTGGGTTCACATCACTTCCAATTGCACTTGGTGTGGATTCTGGTGTTGTAAATTCGGTACCTACTGGCAAGTTGGCGAAACCTAAATTGTAGGTGCCCGGATTTAAGTTTATGAACATGTATTTACCAGCGTCATCGGTAGCAACGGTTGTAATAGGATTACTCACTGCGTCATATAAAGTAACTAGGACTCCTGAAATTGGAGCTTCCGATGCATCTTGAATACCATCACTGTCTGCATCATTCCAAATATAGTTGCCAAGTGCGGCTTTTGTTGTACTATAAATACCCGCATCTGTGGTTACATTAGTAACCGGTCCTGTGAGTAAGATTGAAGATGTTGTCTGAGTGTTCGGGTCTGCATCACTATCAGCATTGTCAGCTCCTATATCTAGCAAGGTTAATTGATAGCCTGATGGAAATTGTCCAAATCTTACACTATAATTACCATCAGGAAAATTCGTAAATAAATAGTATCCATTTGCGTCTGTTGTTGTTACATAGGGCTGAATACCTAATGTTGATGGATCTTTATCATATACTGATCCATTGGCATTTAGCAGTGTAACTTGAACACCCTCTACTCCTGGCTCAAGATTGGATGATCCTTGTCGTCCATTTAGATCTGCATCTAACCATACAAAGTTGCCTAATGTATTTACAAGTGGCTTATTAATTCCCATATCAATCGTCACATTCTCTTCGCCAGTTTTTAGAGATACTACTTGTGAGACTAGCCCCGTAGCAAAGCCACCTGGCACATCACTATCTTTTGTATCATCATTTCCTGCATTACTTACAAGACTGCTCTTGTAGGCTGCTGGCAAATTTGTAAATTCAATTGCATAATTCCCTGCAACTAAATTTACAAACAGATATTCTCCTTGACTGTTTGTTGTTATTGTTTTGCTTGGACCATCATCTCCGTTTCCGAGAGTACCATCTATACCTGCATCTAATAATGTAACAGTTACACCTTCAACACCTGTTTCACTTAGTTCTTGGATGCCATCGTTATTTAAATCGTACCAAACTTTATTGCCCAAGCTTGCAGTTGCTGCAGGTGTTCCTTTGGGATAAATACCTGCATTTATATATGATATATGGTCTCCACCGAATAAAGACAATTGACCTGTTTTACCTGTTATTTCATTCGCATCGCTATTGTCGAGTGCCGTACTATTTAAAGCATTCTCTTGTGTAAAAACAAATCCAAGCGGCAAATTGCTAAAGCCAACTAAATAAGTTGCATCTGCTAAGCCTGGGAATAGATAACTTCCATTAGTATTTGTGGTTGTAATGGCTAAAGGGTTGCCCGTGCCGTCATATAAGGTAACTGTCACGCCCGAAACACCTGATTCATTGACATTTTGAATACCATCTTTGTTAGCATCATACCAAACTTGACTTCCAATGCTATTGTCATTTAATGCATTGTAAATACCTGCATCAATGCTCATATTTCTAGTGCCAGCAGCTAAAGTAACAGGGGCGCATAAACCCGTGATTAAATCCGGGTCACTATCTAATTCATCATCTGCCCCACTATTTTGTGCTGCAAAATTAGCACCTGCGGGCAATTTCGTTGGGTCAAAGCCAACCACATAAGTACCTGCATCTAAATCATTGAAGACATAATTACCTAATGCATCTGTTTGTGTTGTTGCCAACATATTGGTTCCAATTGCATCATATAATATAACTATGATTCCTGCTACACCTGTTTCAGTTGGATCTTGTGTTCCACTAAAGTCCGTATCATACCATACTCTACTTCCTAGAGAAGCTTTGTTAGAATCTTGCGGTAAGAAACCAGCATCGACGTATCGGATTGCCTCTCCGGGATTCACATCAAAAGGCAAAGATGTTAGAGTAACTGGATCGATGTCACTATTTTTCTCATCGTTTACAGGATCAATGCTTTTCGTTGGAACATAAATAATAGGCTGTCCAAACTGAACCGTATAGCCTGTGCCTGGTTGAACATTATCGAATAAATATTCTCCATTTTTATCCGTCATAGTTGCCGCTACAACAGTGGCATTATCATCAATAAGCATCACAGGAACACTTGCAATTCCAAGTTCTCCTATTCCTTGTGAGCCATCATTGTCTGCATCGATCCATACAAAGTTTCCAACACTCGCAGTTTGGGCTGCCGTCAAAATTAAACCTGCATCAATGGTACTATCGTATTCACTTGGACTCAATACTATACTGCCACTTCTCCCAAAGCTTAAACCAATTGTTGGGTTGGCATCATTATTTGAATTATTTTGATTATCCGTACCTCCACCTGCAACCAGCGGCGAAAACGTGTAGTTTGCTGGAGGCGTGAAGCTTACATTGTATTCAGTCGCTGAGTTACCTATCGTAGTAGAGGTTAATTCCGTAAAATTATAATTACCATAAGAATCAGTTACTGTAGCACCTACTAATACATCATCATTTGTACTTGGTAAACCATCGGTACCATTTAAATATAAATCGACGGTAACACCTGCTAA
>JBIIJE010000051.1:0-17866 GCA_044234005.1 Chitinophagaceae bacterium
TATTTCTACTACTAAATCTGGCGCACCAATTACGCCTCTTGAGTCTAATTTACTTCTATCGCATACGACTAAAATATCTGGTTGCACTACTGTAAATATTTCCTTGTCAGCTGTAGATTTTTTATTATCAATTAATCGAACATCAAATAGTGCCGAGAATACTTGGCATGGACGTTTATTTACCTTATTAAAAATTAAATTAAAAATAAAAGAGGAACTTGATTGATGCTCGTAACTCGGACTTGTTGACATTTTTATGACGTAACCTTTAAACAATTCCACACGCTCCTTAAATTGCCATGTTAAATAATCGGCATAAGAGTAGCGCTTAGTTAAATCTAATTGAGAAAATTTAGTAATTGCCATAGTACAAATGTAAAATAAAAATGACTGAATTATTGTCAATTGAAGTTTCGAGTCAATAAGATTTAACGCGAAATTGCCATTCCACTGCTTACTTCCTATCTTCGCGTTTCATGCCTGATATTAACATTGCTGATAGTATAAATTTTGCCTCGAAGCTTACATTACGTCGTTTATGGAATGTCATGAAAGTTTATTCAAGTTTTCAATTTACAAAGTGGCTGAAACGACCTATTCAATGGGGCTATCCGTTTTCTATTTCATTTGAACCTACAACATCATGCAATTTACGATGCCCAGAATGTCCAAGTGGCTTGCGAGCTTTCACTCGACCTATTGGCATGTTGGAGAAAAATTTTTTCAAACAAACTATTGATGATTTGCATCGTGATATGATGTATCTTATTTTTTATTTTCAAGGAGAACCTTACTTGAATCCTGATTTTTTGGATATGGTAAAGTATGCTGCCGACAAAAAGATTTATACAGCAACAAGTACCAATGCGCATTATTTAACAGATGCAAATGCGAAGCGAACCATAGAATCTGGTCTTGATAGATTAATAATTTCAATTGATGGAACCACGCAAGATGTGTATGAAAAATATCGTGTGGGTGGCAAGCTTGAAAAAGTGTTAGAAGGTGCGAGAAATATTGTGAAATGGAAAAAGAAATTGAACTCAAAAACACCTTATATTTTCTTTCAATTTTTAGTAGTAAAACCTAATGAACATCAAATTGAAGATGTTAAGAAATTAGCGTTAGAAATAGGAGTAGATGACGTGCGATTTAAAACAGCTCAGCTTTACGATTATAAAAATGGTAATGATCTCATGCCTACCCTTGATAAATATTCTCGTTATAAAAAGAAAGAGGATGGCACCTATGCTATCAAAAATTCTCTAGATAATAATTGTTGGAAGCTTTGGCATGCCTGTGTAATCAGTTGGGACGGATTAGTAGTACCATGTTGTTTCGATAAAGATGCTGAATTTAGACTAGGCGATTTAAAGCAAAAAAGCCTCAAAGCGATTTGGCATGACGAAAATTACAAAGCATTTCGAAAGAAATTAACCACAGGTAGAAAAGAAATCTCGATATGTGCGAATTGCAGTGAGGGAACTAAGGTTTGGGAAGATTAATAGAATATGTTAGTTGTCACACAGGAGTCTCTTGCTTGCACAGCAGTTAGTATATGTAAGGATATTATTACTTAAAGGGTTTCCGATAGTTTTCCGTTAACATTTAACATTACTCTATCGTCTTGGCTGATTAAATTCGTAAAAGTTTTTCTTCTATGATTAAACTACATGCAATACTTGGCGCTTTACTCTTATTATCTATGGTGAATGTTGCAAATGCTTAAAGCTATACCCGGGCAAAGAATGCATCAAGTACAACACGTTTGGGCGTATTCCCAACTACAATGTCAGTGGATGCCGCCGGGAATGTTTACAATACTGAAAATATGGAATCAGGTGCAGATATGGATTCTAGTGCAGTTGTTTTTAACTTAATGGTAAATACCATTGATGCAGATGCATTTCTTCAAACATTATATGCCAATGGAAATTTTGTTTGGGCTAAACAATTAAAGGGTGCTGATGCTTATATTGATAATATTAGAGTGGAAGTGGATGCCAGCGGATATATATATGTATCAGGTGTTTTTGTCAATGTCATAGATTGTGACCCTTCTGCAGCAGCAGATAACATTGCCTATACGGTTTTTTTTGACGGGTTTATACTCAAATTAGATGCTAGTGGTAATTTCGATTGGGTAAAAACATTTGGTGCAGCGAATGAAGTAGTTGAATTGATTTCATTGACTCTTGACAATGCTAATAATATTATTTTAGGAGGCAATTTCAGTGGCAGTATTGATTTTGATGTGAGTGCTAGTACTCAAATTTTAACAGCCATCAATAGTGATGGATTTGTTTTAAAATTAGATGCTACAGGTGGTTTTACATATGTGAAACAACTTATCACTAACTCATATACCACGGTTTCCTCAATCGATATTAATGCGACTAATAATATTTATATTGGCGGGTTATTTTTTGGTACGCTCGATTTAGATCCAAGTACAAGGATTTCGAATGTTAGTTCGGCTAATAATTCTGCAGCGCTGTATTTTTTAAAGCTAAGCAGGTAATTTCGTATTCGGAAATTCATTTGCTCAAGATGGAAATGCTAATATTATTGGTCTTAAAGTAGATAATTCTGAGCATATTATCATAGCAGGTACCTATTCCGATAAAAATGATAACAAGGTACTTGAACTTACACAGGGTATTGCGCTTAAATCAGTTCCATAAATTTTATAACAAAACGCAGCAATGTCAAAACGAGGCTAATTCTTACCTTTTAGTTGTTTCTTTTTTACCTCTTCAGTACTCGTATCGTTTGAAATAATTTCACTGAGTTTGCTAGCAATTTTCTCATCGATTTTAACTATTACTTTTTGTGTCTCTTTATACAGCCTATAGACGTTCTCTAATTCAAAGAGATATTCATCTATAAAGTTTCCATGTAAAGCATCTGCAATCTCTTCTTGCGACTTTTTAACTCGATTATGAGCTAAGGCGGCTAATTTGATTGCATCGCGTTCGTCATTAAGTATAGCCTCAATCATCTTAATACCTGATACGCCTGTAATATCATTGATAACCACATCAAGTCGGCAGTTCATTAAACGGAAACATTTTTGCATCCGATTCGTGTACCTACTGGCATCTTCTATCACAGATTTACGATGTCCAGTCAAACTACGAATACTTTCTGTTGTCGCATCTGGAAGATAACAACTTCGCAATAACCCTAAGGTATGAAGTTGCTGAATGCGAAGATCATCAATGATGTCTGTTTTCTTGAACTCTTTGATAACAGCACTAGGAACAAGTATTACTTCAAAGTTGTTTGCAATCAATACTAAATAAAGTGATTGCCAATAACTGCCTGTGCTTTCCATCGCCACAGAAGTTATACCAGATGACTATAATAAAGCAATTAGACGAATATGCTCACTATGGCTTATTCTAAATTCATAAACATCTTTCATCTCGTTGCCAACAGCAACAACATGCTTGCGCGAACCAATATCTATACCGGCTGCGTGCGGATTTTGTACCGCAATTTTAAATTCTTTCTGCTTCATAAAAAATAATTTATGCGCATTGAAAACAGATCTGTATTTGAATAATTATTATATATGGGATTACAATGAAGTATCACCTTGGCTCAATACAACTTGCTCGTAAGCAAAGCCCTGTCAGCCGCAATTTGGGAGGGGCTAATAGCACCACTTTTTGCACGAGTATTATTCAACACACACTCCAAAGTTAGCATAAGCTTGATTTTGTTGCGCGAAAGGAGCAAACTAAGATAACAAAATGGCTTTGAGTATTATACCCATTTGATTTGTAAATTCGATCTATTCATTGAATACAAAATTTGTGATTGTAAATCTTACCCCAATAGAAATCATCGAGAGTAAAGACCGAATAAAAATATGCTCACAGATATTGAGTTAAAGAAAATGGGTCAACTAGATAATTCATTTAGGCTTTAGCTTTTCTCTTCCCAAACTTTCACAATCTCAACACAAGTGTCTACGGCTTTTTGCATATCTTGAACACTTACATATTCATGTTTCGAGTGAATAGCCATTTCCCCTGTAAATATATTTGGACAAGGTAATCCCATAAAGGAAAGGCGAGAACCATCTGTGCCACCTCGTATAATATGCTGTTCGGGTTTTACATCTGCACGCTTCATGGCTTCATTCGCATAATCCATCACATGAGGTACCGTTTTTATCATATCCATCATGTTGCGATATTGCTCATAGGCGGAAAATTCATAACGAGCACCAGGGTATTTTGCGATAGTCTCTTTTAAAATTTGCTCTAGCTTATCTTCATGTTCTTTTAATTTTTCTGTTTCAAAATCACGAATAATAAATTTGATAGTAGTTGTTTCTTGTATTCCTTGTACTGAGGTTGGATGTATATATCCTTCTCTTACTTCCGTCGTTTCAGGACTCCAACTATCTTTGGGTAACGCGTCAATAAATTCGCTTGCAATTTTTAATGAATTTACCAATTTGCCTTTGGCATAACCTGGATGTGCACTTATCCCATGTATCATAACTGTTGCGCCATCTGCGCTGAATGATTCACCTTCTAAGGTGCCTCTCTCACCACCATCTAATGTATATCCAAAATCAGCACCTAATTTCTTCATATCAATTTTTTCTACACCTCTTCCTACTTCTTCATCAGGCGTAAATAGTAATCTTATTTTACCATGCTGCACCTCAGGATGCTGAATTAAGTAATTTGCTAAATCCATAATAATTGCCACGCCCGCTTTATCATCTGCACCTAACAAGGTTAAACCAGATGCGGTAATGATATCATCACCTAAACGTTGTAATAAATAAGGATGTTTTTTAGTTGTGATTATTTGGGTGGTGTCATCGGGCAATACAATATCATCGCCTTGATAATTTTTGTGTAAAATAGGTTTTACATTTTCACCACTACAATCGGGTGAAGTATCCATATGAGCGCAAAAACAAATTACAGGAACTTGTTTTTTTGTTGTAGCGGGAATGCTCGCGTATACATAACCATATTCATCTAAATCAACATCACTCGCACCCATTTGAATAAGTTCTTCAGCTAAAACCTTGGCTAAATTTTTTTGTTTTGCAGTGCTAGGGAAGGTATTTGATTCTGGATCGCTTTGCGTATCTATTTGCACATAGCGCATAAATCTTTCGGTAACAGAATAATCATAGTGTAACATAAATAATGTATTTAGTGGTGGCAAATCTAATACAAGCAATTAGATTTCGTATAACTTTGTAACATGCAATTTCCTTCTACATCAGATATATCATTAGCTGAAATTTTAACCGCTTCCATTGCGTTGTTCGCAGTAATAGATGTCTTAGGTTCAATACCTGTGCTTATATCATTGAAAAATAAAATGGGACACATCAGTTCTGTTAGGGCAACACTAGTAAGTGGTTTGTTGATGATAATGTTTTTTTATTTCGGTCAATCTTTACTCGAATTTTTAGGCTTGGATATTGCATCCTTCGCCATTGCAGGGTCTATCGTACTTTTCATTTTAGGATTGGAAATGGTATTAGGTTGGGATTTATTTAAAGGCGATAATAATGTGAAGTCGGGTTCTATTGTACCTATCGCATTTCCACTCATTGCAGGATCGGGCACTCTAACAACTGTTATGTCTATTAAATCACTCTACTCGAGTATCAATATTTTAATTGCAATTCTTATAAATTTAATTATCATTTTTATTGCATTAAAAAGTTTGTCTTGGTTGGAGAGAATTTTAGGACCTTCTGGAATACTTGTCATAAGAAAATTTTTCGGTGTGATATTAATTGCAATCGCCGTAAAAATGTTTAGAACAAATGTTTCATTTTAATTTTTTGTCTTTCTACGTGCATGAAAAACTATCTCTATTATTCACATCAGTTAATAACTTTTTTTGAAAAAAATTTCTGTCAATAAAAAATTTGTTCTATACTTGTGTTGGTTATTACGCTTACTAACCCATAAATTCAAAAACGCCGAGTGAAAAATCATTCGGCTTTTTTTATTATTAACGTTAAAATATCTATTCATCAATGTTTTAGAAGAATCATTATTTGCAGCAACAACATAATAGAACTAGCAATTTTTTTTTGGAATCATATAATTATTGCAAATTATTTTTCATCATCAATTGAATATGCGATATAAGCGCATAATTGAAAAAAATATTTATATTATTCCTTCATCATAATTGAACTAATTTAGCCAACTAAGAAAATTATTTTATGTTACAATCGATGACAGGTTATGGTAGAACAGAGTTTGCTTTGGGTGACTACACTTGTGCAATAGAAATAAGATCATTAAATGGTAAGCAATTTGAAATTAACACACGCATACCAACCATATTAAAATTATATGAGATTGATTTAAGAAATAGATTGCAACAGAACTTATCGAGAGGAAGTATTGATGCCAGCATCAATTTGAAACAACATGGTGTAGCAAAACCAGTGGCGGTAAATATGGAATTGGCAAAATACTATTATGAAGCGATGCGACAAATTGGTAGCGAACTGAATTTAACCACAACAGATCCATTGGCAACTCTCATGCGAATGCCAGATATAGTAGGTAATACAAGCGATTCGATTGATGAAGAAGCTTGGAAGATTGTTGCGAGTAAAGTGGAGGAGGCTTGCCAAATACTTACAAATTATCGAATTGCGGAAGGTGCTATGCTTACTCGGCATATTTCAAAAAATATTGATGAGATAAAGAGCTATTGCCAACAGGTAGCTCCTTTTGAGAAAAATAGAATGGTAAGAGTTAGAGAAAAATTGGTAAGTACTGTTGAAGATTTGATTCAGAATACCAATTATGATAAGAACAGACTCGAGCAAGAAATAATATACTACATCGAAAAGTTTGATATCACAGAAGAAAAGAATAGACTTGAACATCATTGCGATTATTTCAAAGAGTTATTACTTGAAGAGAATACAACGAAAGGAAAAAAGCTTGGATTTTTATTACAAGAAATAGGTCGGGAAATAAATACGATGGGGTCAAAAGCGAATGATGTAGATATTCAAAAATTAGTTGTGATGATGAAAGATGAGTTAGAACAAGCCAAAGAACAATTATTAAATGCGCTGTAATGAGTAAGAATTTAAGTTTATTATTGGGAATCTTAATGTTATCACAAGCATGTATCAAAAGTAATGAGTTTGAGAAGAATGTTTCTATCCGTAATCATCGATGGGATTTTTCATATAAGCCAATCATACAATTTGATATAAAAGATACGACAGCTGCTTATAAAATGTATTTCAATATGCGTCATTCAGATGCCTATCCATACTCAAATATTTGGTTGAATATAAAAACAAAAAAGCCCAATGAAAGCACATACACACAGATGCGGGTGGAAGTACCATTAGCCGAAGCAAATGGTAAATGGCTAGGACGTGGTATGGGTGAAATATGGGAGCATCAAGCCTTACTTACTTCGAATGGCAAAATACATTATGACAAGGCAGGCATTTACGAAATTATTATAGAACAAATTATGCGGACTAATCCATTGCCTGAGGTGATGTCGGTTGGTATTCGATTAGAGAAAATGTAATTTCGCCAAAAGCATTTATTTAGAAAAGTATAAAACGTGAAATCACAAATAACAACCACTGCGCTCGTAAAGACTTATGGTAAAAGGACTGTTGTAAAGCAAGTAAGTGTCGAATTAAAGCAAGGTGAAATCGTAGGTCTATTGGGTCCGAATGGGGCTGGCAAAACTACCACATTTTATATGGTTGTAGGATTGGTTAAACCCGATGAAGGCGATATATTTTTAGATGACCAAATTATTACAGCATTACCTATGTATAAGCGAGCTCAACTTGGCATTGGTTATTTGCCGCAAGAGGCTAGTATATTTCGTAAACTAAGTGTTGAAGATAATATTAGAGCCGTGTTAGAAATGACTAAGCTTTCTGTTGAAGCACAAAAAGATAAATTAGAGTCTCTATTGTCTGAATTTAGATTAACTCACGTTCGTAAGAGCCCTGGGGATGTTTTAAGTGGAGGTGAGAGACGGCGAACAGAAATAGCACGTGCTTTAGCTGTTGACCCGAAATTTATTCTTCTCGATGAACCATTCGCTGGCATTGATCCTATTGCTGTAGAAGATATTCAGTTAATCGTGGAGCAATTAAAGTTTAAAAATATTGGCATTCTGATTACGGATCATAATGTACAAGAAACACTTTCAATTACTGATAGAGCATACTTATTGTATGACGGCAATATATTAAAGTCGGGAACAGCTGAAGAATTGGCTTCAGATGAACAGGTTAGAAAATTATATCTTGGCCAAAACTTTGAATTAAGAAGAAAAGTAAAAACTACTTAATCAAAACTTCATCGTAAACTTTGTTGATTTTTTCTCCAATGGTAGCATAGCTGTAAGTATCACAAGCCTTTTTCGAAATTTCATTACCATTGTATTGCGTGTAGTTGTGTATCATTTCTTCCATCGCATCTATTAAAGCTTCTATATTGTTATCTTCAACCAAAACTCCATTTGAAGTATTGATTAATTCTACAACACCTCCAACAGCACTGCTTATAACAGGTAATCCGCAACAAAGCCATTCTAGTACTACACATGATTGACTTTCACTATGGCTGAATAATAAGCCAGCATCTGCTAATTGATTAGCTTGTGCAACTTCCGCATAACTCATTATAGGCTCAATAAAAATGCAGTTGTTTAATAATTTTTTTTGAGATGCAAGTGCTGAAAATTCTGTATTCGAAGAACCAATAAATCGAACACAAAAATCTTGTCGAATCGAAAATAATTTCTCAATGGCTTGCAAAATACCCATTGGATTCTTTACCTCTGACAAATTAGAAACATGAATGAATGTGAATTTATCATTTTTATATTTTTCTTTCCAATAAAATAGTGATACATCAACGGTATTAGATATGATATGAATTTTTTGTATTGCCGTAAATTGTTGAATGTCTTCAGCCAAAGAACTACTTACACAAATCAGATGACTTGATAATTTAAGAATTTGTTTCGTGAAGTATCGAAACCAAAAACTTCTTTTTACAAATGAATCTTGTACTTTAAGGTTATATATACCATAATGCTCTGTCACCACAAATGGCAACTTATGCTCTTTGAGCCATTGAAGCGCTACAGTTCCAGCTTTCATAATTACTTGCACATGTACCAAGTCGGGTTTGCCATTTCGAATCAAATAATTATTATAAAACTCTTGATGTGCTTGCTGATAATTTAAGTAATCTACAATTTTATTTACATGCTTCATGTAAACAATATGCTCCTGTAAATTTTCATTCACGATTGTTTTCGTTACTTCATCAAGACTTCCAAAGGCTATGTGAAAAACTTCAACCTGAACAAAGTTTGATGCGGCAAAGGCTTGTCGTTGCACAAAGTCGCCGATAAATGCATCTACCTTACTTGGATACCAACTACAAAGCCAAATTACTTTTTTCATCCGATGTTAAAAGTAAGTCGCTATTTTCATTTAGGAAATTTATAAAGCAATGTTATAATGAAAATATAATTTTTAATTAGCTCCAGCGAGGCTTTTAAAATTTAATAATCAATACTACTATTGAGGTACGATTCTTGATTTTTTACTTGATGCATGAGCACTAAAATACCCAATAGCTCCGCCTGTCACATTAGTTACGGGATTGGCTGGCGTTGCATCTCCACTTGTATTTTGTTGTAACGAAAAATAATACAAATAAACGTTTTTATCAATGCATTGCAAGGTAACACTCGCTGTGTCTCCTTTCTTTAATTCATATTGACCAAAATAAGGCTGACGAGCTTGAATGCCGTCTATTAAATCGTCGTCATTTACAAAAATATCATCAGAAACTTCGTCGTTTACAGCAACTACAAAACGATAATAATTATCTATACCCGCGCTATCTACATAAATGGGAACGATATTAATATTTTCCGTAGGGCCAAATGAAAATGCAAGAAAATCTAATGAATCAATTTTTGTTGGGTAAGGCATAGTGCTTTGTGCTGTGAATGTTTTGCCATCTACTTGTACATTCAATTTATAAGTTTTACCAAATACTGCTTGTGTGGTTAGTATTTCGTACTCACCATTTTGACTATGGTTTAAGATTTCGACATTACCGTTTTCATCGGTTATAGTTACAATCGCATTACTGACAGTTGGAAAATTGTTTGGTTCGCTCAAAGCAACACTGCGGCTTATTTTTACTAGGTTGCCAACGGAATCATCCGAAAAGTTGCCTTCAATTACATACACAGGTTCACCCGCTTTTAAATTAAGATCAATTACCTTGGTGCATGAAGTTGCAAATAAAACTAGGATTAGAAATATTGTATTTTTTATCGTTGTCATGAGAATTAAAATTTAAAGTTATAGGTTACAGAAGGTACCCATCTGAAGAGCGCGGTTTGTAGGGCTTGTGTTTTGCTAGCATCTTTCGGGTCTTCCCTAAATTCAATAGTGAAGGCGTTTTGTCGTCCGTAGGCATTATAAACGGAAAATGTCCAACTTGATTCACGTTTATCAGTTTTCTTACGCATATATGTGGCGCCAAAATCTAACCGATGATAAGCCGGAAATCGTTCTGCGTTTCTTTCGGAATATAAAAAAGTAACCGCATTATTACTTGTATATTTCCCAACAGGATAAGTGACAGCATTACCGGTTTGATAAGTCCAAGTTGTCGAAAGATTCCATTTTTTAGTTAGATCATAAATACCAACTATTGTTATATCATGTGTTCTATCTTGCCGAGCATTATACCAATTATTAAAATTAATTCCATTTATTTTTCTCTCTGTTTTTGATAAGGTATAACCCGCCCAACCTGTGAAACGACCTGTTTTTTTCTTCACTAAAAATTCAATACCATAAGCTCTACCGATACCTGTAAGTAGCTCGCCTTCTAAGTTTTCGTTGGCTTGTGTGTTGGCTCCATTTCTATAATCTATTTGGTTTTGCATTGATTTATAGTATGCTTCAACACTAAATTCATAGGCATTATCTTTTAGGTTCTGAAAATATCCAAGTGATATTTGATCCCCAATTTCGGGTTTAATATTATTACTTGATCCTGTCCATAAATCGGTGGGACTTGTTGTTGTGGAGTTAGATATTAAATGCAAGTTTTGAACATTACGTGCGTATGAAGCTTTCACTGATTTATTAGAATCAAGTACATAACTCATTGAAATTCGCGGTTCTGGATTGATATAATTTTTAACGACTTCACCAGCTTTATAGTTAGTTGTTTTTATCACAGCTCCTTGCTCGTTATAAGTATTAAAATCTCCTTTGCCTAAAACAGCAAATGAAGAAATGCGCAAACCATAAATAACAGAAAGTTTTTCACTTTGTTTCCATTCATTCATGACAAAGACAGCCGATTCAAGTGAGTATCTATCTTGTAATTTTTTTGGATTAATACCTGCTGTCCCATATGATCTTAACTGGCCAGGTACAATGGTGTGGTAAATACTATTCACACCGAATTTAATGGAGTTCTTAGGATTCGGATAATAATTAATCTCATATTTCAAATTCACATCTTTAATGCGAGAAGTAATATCAAAATCAACATCACCAC
The DNA here is from genome assembly GCA_044234005.1 of Chitinophagaceae bacterium. Lineage (GTDB taxonomy): Bacteria > Bacteroidota > Bacteroidia > Chitinophagales > Chitinophagaceae > OLB11. The sequence goes on from JBIIJE010000051.1 coordinate 11,610, forward strand.
CTTTAATAGCAATTTTGTAGTCGTAGTTACTATAAATGAGAGATGTATTGGAAAACCATTTCGAATTAAAAACATGATTCCAACGTGCGGTTGCGGTGGCGTTACCCCAATCGATTCCAAAAGCATTACCTACACCAATCTTATCGCGACCAAAATAACCTGACAAGAACACACGATTATTTTTATTCAGTTTATAATTCGCTTTCGCATTCAGGTCATAAAAGAAAAGTTTATTGTCTTTGTATTGGTCTGAGAGCCTAAGAAACTGATCTACGTAGGTTCTTCGACCTGATATTAAAAAAGAGCCTTTTTCTTTTACAATCGGACCTTCTATATTGAGTCGAGAAGCAATAAGTCCCAAACCGCCGCTTACGTTATAATTTTTATCATTACCTTCTTTCATTTTTATGTCCAAAACGGATGAAAGTCTGCCACCAAATTCGGCTGGCATGCCACCTTTATAAATCTGTACATCTTTGATAGCATCACTATTAAAAGTGCTAAAAAAACCTAATAAGTGTGCGGCATTGTAAACAGGAGCTTCATCGAGCAAAATCAAGTTTTGGTCAACATTGCCACCTCGTACATTAAAACCGCTGCTTCCTTCCCCGGAATTTTTTATACCCGGTAGTAAAGTTATTGTCTTAATGATATCTCGTTCACCTAACAAAACGGGAATTTTATTAATCTCTGTCATATTTAATTTTTCTAGACCCATCTGAGCATCTTTCACATTTCTGTCCTTTTTCACTGAACTTACTTTCACTTCTTTCAAAGTAGAGTTAGCTGCTTCTAATTGAACATCTAATTTTATATTTTTATCTAATGTTACATTTATGACTTGTGGCGCAAATCCTAATGAGCTTATTCTTAATTCATAAGAGCCATCTGGCAAGGTGATAGAGTAAAATCCATAGGTATTAGATTTTGCACCCACTCCCTTTAGCTGAACAACACTAATCGTAGCACCGATTATTTCCTCTCCATTTTTTTTATCTTTAATAGTACCACTTATGGTATGCTTGGTTTGAGCTTCTGTCGCTAGTGCACCTAGAACAAGAAAGATGAACACTAATAGCTTCTTTGACATAAATAAAATTTATTTTTAACACATACAAATATAGGAATTATGCATAATGTTAGCTTGGAGAAATAAAGGAATGGCTATAGATATTGATGAATGGTTATTAAGCATGGTGGCGATACTTAGGTGGAATTGAAGTTTTAGCCACAAAGCAAATTCAGAAGAATTTGCAAGCGTTTCAATTCGGATTTTGCATTTTTATAAAAAAAATTATCTTTGCACATGGCTACAAAATCTAAGATTGCGACAGAAGGCTTAACCTTCGATGATGTATTACTTCTTCCAGCTTATTCTGAAATTCTTCCTCGTGAAGTAAACATTCAAACTCAACTCACAAAAAATTTAAGTATTAATATTCCACTTGTCTCTGCAGCAATGGATACAGTTACTGAAGCTACTTTGGCTATTGCTTTAGCGCGGCAAGGTGGAATTGGTATTTTACATAAGAATATGAGTATCGATAAGCAAGCAGAGCAAGTCCGTCGTGTGAAAAGAACGGAAAGTGGCTTGATTGTAGATCCTGTGACTTTGCATCCAGATGCCACAGTAGGTGAGGCTTTACGAATTATGCGTGAAAATAAAATTGGGGGCATTCCCATTGTGGATGAGAAGCAAAAATTGATGGGTATTCTTACCAACCGTGATTTGCGATTTGAAAGAAATGTAACACAAAAAGTAAGTGCTGTGATGACAAGCACTAATTTGATCACTGCTCAAGCGGGAACCGACTTAGTAAAAGCGGAGAAAATTTTACAACAGTATAAAATTGAAAAATTACCGATTGTTGATAAGCAACATAAATTAATTGGGCTAATTACTTATCGCGATATCATCCAATATAAAAGTCATCCGAATGCAAGTAAAGACAACGGAGGCAGATTAATAGTTGGTGCCGCAGTTGGTATAACTGCCGATATTTTGCAGCGCGTAGAAGCTTTGGTAAATGCGGGCGTTGATGTTATAACACTTGACAGCGCACATGGTCACTCGAAAGGGGTCATCGAGACTGTGAAAAAAGTAAAGAAGGCCTATAAACAATTGCAAGTGATTGCAGGTAATGTAGCCACTGCAGATGGGGCTTTGGCATTAGCAAATGCAGGAGCGGACGCAGTGAAAGTAGGTGTGGGTCCTGGCTCAATTTGTACAACGCGAATCGTGACTGGAGCAGGTGCCCCTCAATTAACAGCCATTATGGATTGCAGTCAAGCTTTAAAGGCCAAGAATATTCCTGTGATTGCAGATGGCGGTATCAGATATACGGGTGATTTAGTGAAAGCTTTAGTGGCTGGTGCTTCCACTGCCATGGCAGGTTCAATATTTGCAGGTGTGGAAGAAAGCCCAGGTGAAACTATCATTTTTGAAGGTCGAAAATTTAAATCCTATCGAGGTATGGGTAGTATCGAGGCCATGCAAGAGGGAAGTAAAGACAGATATTTCCAAGATGTAGAAGATGATATTAAAAAACTAGTTCCAGAAGGTATTGTAGGTAGAGTGCCCTATAAAGGGAATTTACAAGAAGTGGTACATCAATTTATTGGTGGTTTAAGAGCTGGTATGGGTTATTGCGGTGCGAAGAATATCAAAGCCTTACAGCAAGCACAGTTTGTACGAATCACCAATGCGGGTATGCGCGAAAGTCATGCCCATGATGTGGTGATTACAAAGGAGTCACCGAATTATAGCAGATAGGCTCCGTGCGAGCAAAGCTGGGAAGCCAAAATCTGATAAATTATCAGGAATTGGGTTCCATTCATACGAATTAAAATAGATGGTAATGAAACACTTATCGACTTTACAAAATGCCATTATCTTTGAATTATTACCATATTCTCAATCAAATATGCCTTTTACTGAGTAATTTAATACCTATCTAGGATATATTAAAGTTGACAACTATATTTGTCACTGCCTGACTGAATCAATTCTATCATAAACCTAGACTAATCAAGCAGGGTAATGAGTTTCAAAATGAAATTGATTTTGTTACAAAAAGACAACCAACAACCAATGATAACATTTGAAACAAAAAAAGAGCTAAAAAAGATTAAATATGGTGATATTGATAAGAATTTTTACACTGTATTAAAAGAAAGAGTAGATGCATACTTTGAGCGAACGAACCAAACCCGTTTTGCAAATTGGGAAATGCATATCAAAACCATACTACTTTTGGTACTCATGTGCGGTTCTTATGCATTAATTATTTCTAATAGGGTGGCTGATTTTGCCATCATTCCTTTACAAATATTTTTTCATATCATTTCCTTTGTAATGTGGATAGGTATTGCTCATGATGCGCATCACGATGCGTATACGCCCAACAGAACTTTCAATAAGTTTTTACTTTTTTTAGGTGATATAACAGGTGTAAGTTCATTCTTAATGGATTATAACCATGTAAAAGCGCATCATACTTCTGTAAACATTCCTGATCATGATGTTAGCATCGATTCGTTTGGGATTATGCGATTTCATCCTAGTGTTACGTGGAAACCCATACATCGCTATCAGCATATTTATATTTGGGTGCTTTATTGTATTTCTTCTATTTTTAAATTATTCATTTTTGATTTCTTCTCCTTGAATCGAAAAAGTATTGGCTCATTCAAGGTGATGGGATTACGTTGGTATCATTTTATTTATATGATTGTCATGAAGTCATTTGCCATTTTTTATTCTGTGATTTTACCTATTATGCTCATTGATACAGCTCCTTGGATAATTATTACAGGTTTTGTGGTTGGGCATATGTTGAGTGGAGCTGTGTTAGGATTAGTTTTTCAGGTTACACATCTCTGTGATTACTCATTGTTCACGGAACCCGATGCGGATGAAAAATTAAAGAATTCCTTTGCCATTCATGTGCTTGAAAATACCTCTACTTTTTCACCTAAAAGTTATTTTATGACGTGGTTTACAGGAGGTTTAAATCATCATACCATACATCATGTTTTTCCAACTATTTGTCAATCACATTTTATACATCTAACTCCTATTTTACGCGAGACTGCCAAAGAATATGGTGTTCCATTCAAAGAATATCCCACATTTTGGGAAGCCCTTAAATCGCATTATTATATGCTGAAAAAATTAGGAGAATCGCCAGCGTATAAAAGTGTTCCCTTCTCAGATTATCAATTACATCCACGTTATCAAAATATTTATGCATAATTCGACAACCATAAAATATAAAAATACAGATTTCTCGAAAGGTTTCTACCAAGACCTAAGAACAAGAATCAACGACTACTTCGCAAATAATAAAATAACTCCGCACGCTAATACATTTATGTGGTTAAAGATGTATTTTATTCTAGCATTATGGTTAGGCTCATATTTAGGTATACTGTTTGGGAATTTATCAACGTTAAGTATGTTTCTTGTTATTTGTGTGCATGTAAGTACTCACTTATTGATTCCTTTTAACATTTCTCATGATGCTAGTCATGGTGCATTTTCAGAGAACCCAAAAATTAATAATATACTTTCTTATTCATTGGCATTAATTGGTGTGAGTCCTTATTTTTGGCGTATTTCGCATAATCAAGAACATCATTCTTATATTAATGTGGTTGAAATTGACAGTAATACGCAAGGTTATGGCATACTAAGATTTACACCAGAAGATGGTTTGAAAAAACTTTTTAAATTTCAGCATGTTTATGCAATTATTATTTATTGCATCACCTCCTTAAATTATGTTTTATTAAAGGAGTTACGCATGATAAAGAACTTAAGAGCAAAAGGAGAACATATTCCAATATCAGCCTATTTAGAATTAATAAGCATAAAAGTTGGATATTATACTTACACAATCATTCTACCATATTTATTATTAGACGTTTCTCTTTCGAGTGTATTATTGTTTTTTTTACTTGGGCATTTTGTACTAGGTGTTGGGTTAGCTTTGGTATTTCAATGCGGTCATTTCACGGAAGATGCCCATTATCCAGAAATGGAAGATAGAGTCATTCAAGATGGATGGGCCGTTCATTCATTAAGAACAACATGCGATTATGCTTCACAAAGTTGGTTAGTAACTCACCTATTTGGTGGAATTAATATCCATATACCACATCATTTGTTTCCCAAAATATGTCATGTACATTATAAGAGTTTGGTGCCTATCATCAAACAAACCGCTACCGATCATGGTATTAAATATCGAGAGTATTCTAGTTTTTCGGATGCAATTTCTTCGCATTTTAAATTATTGAAGAAATTAGGACATCAAGTTGAATTAGATATTTTTTAATTTCAAGTTTTGAAATATCACTTTCTTTTATACAACTAATTATTTGCGCTAACTTCGCTCCTTATGTTCGTAAGATTAGGCTTGCTTTCTCTGCTTTTCTGCTTGTGTAGCTTTTTCAAACTTCAAGCACAAGATTCTCTGTTTCCTCGGCCAGGTTTGCAGATAAGTGTATTAACCTGTGGATCGGGTAATGAATTATACTCTGTATATGGTCATACCGCAATTCGTATCATCGATTCCGCACTGGGTACTGATATTGTTTACAATTATGGGACTTTTGATTTCGCGGATCCTGATTTTTATGTAAAGTTTACAAGAGGAAAGCTAGATTATTACTTGAATGATGAAGACTTCGCAGGGTTTATGTCAACTTATATGCGAGAAGGTAGAAGTGTGCATGAGCAAATTTTAAATTTGGATGAAGCTGAAAAAAAATCGATTCAACAATTCTTACAGAACAATTTATTACCACAAAATAAGTTCTATCGGTATGATTTTTTATTTGATAATTGCTCAACGCGTGTAAGAGATATTTTTGAGAACTTGTTTAAGCATAAATTTCAGCTTGCAAAAGTAATTAGTGATGATAGTGTAAGTTTCAGAACAATTTTAAATTTTTATGAGCGAAACATACATTGGGAACGTTTTGGTATCAATTTACTCATGAGTCACAAAGTGGATGATAAAATGACCAATAGGCAAGTCATGTTCTTACCCGAATATCTTGAAAATGGCTTTGCAAAGGCAATGTTGAATGAGAAACCCTTTGTGGCAGAAACGAAGATATTATTAAGGGCTGATATGAATAATAGCAGTGTTCCTAATCATGCGAGAATAGCTATGTGGCTCCTTTTGATTGCTGTGATTGTGTTGTCTGTAAATAAAAATGTTGCCAAGCACCTTATTTATTTCGATGTA
>JBIIJE010000074.1:0-13081 GCA_044234005.1 Chitinophagaceae bacterium
CGATGTATTATTTTTTATGCTACTCGGGCTTTTAGGTTGTTTGATGTTGTTTATGTGGTTGGGTACCGAACATCAAGTATGTGCTTGGAATCGAAATTTGCTTTGGGCCTTTCCATTACATATCTTATTTGCCATGATGCTGCCACGCAACTCAGCTCGTATTGCAAGGTATGCGCAGTATGCTATGTATATTCTGATAGTTTCTTTATGCTATAATTTGTTTGCCAAGCAAGAGTATATCAGTGAGATTACCCCAATACTTATACTGATTTTTTGGCGTTTGAGTAAGTATGCAAACCCCTTGCGAAATTTATCTTTTCAGACATTTAAAAATTTTACTCGATGATTCAATTGCAAAGCGAAAGATTTGCCAATAGCTATTATCACAAACTGGGCGAGGGTTTTCCGATTGTGTTATTGCATGGTTTTGCAGAGGATGATAGAATTTGGGATAAGCAAATCTCTGTGTTTCAAACATTGTATCAAGTTATAATACCAAATATTCCAGGTACGAGAAAATCGGCTTTGCCCATAGAGAAAATGAGTATGGAGCTAATTGCCGATTTTATAAATGAAATTTTAATCCAAGAGAAAATCGAAACCTGTATATTATTTGGACATTCTATGGGTGGGTATGCAGCGATGGCGTTTCTAGAAAAGTATGCTTATAAGTTAGCAGGACTTGGTTTGGTACATTCTTCTGTTTATAGTGATACCGAGGAGAAGAAGGAAACACGACGTAAAGGCATTAAAATTTTGCAAGAGGGAGGCAAAGTACAATTTTTAAAGGCATTAATCCCAAATATTGTCAGTCCTCATAGTAAAGATAAGTGCAAACAAGAGATAGAATCCCATCTAACAAGTGCGCTCGAAATTTCGCCTGAGTCATTAATAGCTTATTACGAAGCCATGCTAAATAGACCCGATAGAAGCCATTTGTTGTTAAATACGGACTTGCCTGTTTTTATTTTTGCAGGTAAAGATGATGTTGCAGTGCCAGTACAAACAAGTTTGCAACAAAGTTATTTGGCAAAGCATACCTATTTTGAACTCATAAATAGAGTAGGACATATGGGCATGTATGAAGCAGTCGATTTATTGAACGAAAGTGCAATAAAATATGTCAATACTGTTTTAAGTAAAACAACTTAATTTTACAACTTGCAAAAACTCATTTATATACTGTTATTGGTTTGCTTGGCAAATAGTTCCTTCTCTTCTCATATTGTGGGTGGGGATATGACTTACAGATGTTTGGGTAACAACACTTACGAAATTCGATTGGAATTATTTCGTGATTGTCTAGGAGGTAATCCGCAGGCCTTAGTAAATGATGCTCCTGCATCTATTTCAATTTATAATGGCAGTAATTTATTTCTGATAGATTCTAATCTGAATGCAAGTTTTCAAATTCAAGTTCCTGCTAATTTTTCCAACGATTGTGTATTAAATCCACCAGCTACTTGTTTGAACAAAATTGTATTTGTAAAAGTGGTTACACTCCCACCAAGCAATCAACCCTACACCATTATGTATCAACGCTGCTGTCGAAATGATGGTATCAATAACATAAGCAACCCTGGAGGTACTGGTGCCACTTATTCATGTGTGATTCCCACAAGTGCCAATGCTATTTGTAATAACAGTTCCGAGTTTCTCAACTTTCCCCCGCAAATTATTTGTGTCAATAATCCTTTAATATACAATCATTCAGCTTTCGATTTGGATGGGGATTCGCTAAGCTACGAATTTTGTGATGCATTTGAAGGAGGTTCAGACCAAAATCCTAAGCCTTCATTCTTAGGTTTTACAATACCGTTAGTTCAAACCGTGAATTATATCTCACCCTATAACGCCATAAACCCTATGATAGGGAATCCAACTATACAAATTAATCCAATGACAGGTTTGGTGACAGGCACCCCAAATTTGTTAGGCAGATATGTGGTAAATGTATGCTGTCATGAATGGCGAAATGGAGTGATTATCAATACTAACAAACGCGAGTTTCAATTTGTAGTCACCGATTGTTCCAAAGCTGTTGTAGCCAATATTCCTCAACTGTCGGAAGAACCGAACACCTATATCATAAGTTGTAAAACAAAAACAGTCAATTTTCTTAATATAAGTACCGGTGGTTTTGAATACAGGTGGGACTTTGGAGATAAGACAACCACTAATGATACTTCCAGTCTTTTATCACCGACTTACGTCTATCCTGATACAGGCTCTTATGTGGTTAAATTGGTTGTAAATCCAGGCTCCAGTTGCCCGGATAGTATCGAACGTATTGTAAAAGTGTATCCTGATTTTAATGCCAATGCAACATTTAATGGTAAACTTTGCCCTGATGAACCGATTAGCTTTTTCGATTTATCAACTGCCACATTTAACCCCATAAATTATTGGAAATGGAATTTTGATGACGGTAGCCCTTTCAGTTTTCTACAAAATCCAACACATATCTTTTCCAATGTTGGTAAAACCTTTAATGTTACATTAATTTCAGGTTCGGCGTTTGGATGTCGTGATACCGCAACTGTTCCAATTAATATTCCTGCGGTGAATGTATTTGCGGGATTAGACACAACCGTTGTTCGAGATATAATTTTCAATTTGAATGGTACAGGGGCTTTAAGTTATACTTGGTCGCCTTCGACTTATTTAAATAATCCTTTTGTTTCCAATCCCTCTGCGAATTTCCCGACTCCTGGCTTGTATCCGCATGAAGTGACAGGCATTACCGCAAATGGATGCGTAGATAAAGATACCATTAATATTACTGTGGCTAATTGGCCTTATCTAAATTTACCGAATGCATTTTCACCCAATGGTGATGGTAAGAATGATATATTTAAAATATTAAATGCAGGCTATTCCAAGCTTAATTATTTCCGCATCTTCAATCGTTGGGGCCAGGAGATTTTTTTCTCCAACAACTTCAGATTGGGTTGGGATGGCACTTTCAAGCGTCGTTTATGTGATTTAGGAACTTATTTTTGGGTAGTTGGTGTAGTAGGTCCCGACGGTAAAGAGTATAAATTTAAAGGTGATGTCAATATCATCAATTAGATTTGCATACTCATAAATTTAGAGGATAGATTTTTTGAAGGGTTATCCTTCTCATTTATATGAGAGTTTAAATTTAATATCCTTATGCAAAAAACAGTATTAATCACAGGAGCTACTTCGGGCATAGGTAAAAGTTGCGCATATTTGTTTGCCAAGAATAATTACAATTTAATTATTACAGGTCGACGAAATGATAGATTACTAGCGTTACAAAATGAACTTTTGGATACTTATCAAATACAAATTCAAGTTTTGTGTTTCGATGTACGAAATGCGAAAGAAGTAAATGAGAATCTGTCACAAATTGATAGTAATAAATTTCCAATCATTGATATATTAATCAATAATGCAGGTCTAGCTGCAGGTTTTGGAAGTATTGATGCAGGCGAAATTGAAGATTGGGATGTTATGCTAGATACCAATGTGAAAGGCCTTCTGTATGTGTCCAGAGAAATTATACCTATTTTCAAGCAACAAGGCTATGGGCATATTATCAATATAAGTTCAACTGCGGGTAAAGATGTTTACGCCAATGGTAATGTGTATTGCGCGAGTAAACATGCTGTAGATGCACTTTCAAAAAGCATGCGTATAGATTTATTAAATTTTGGCATCAAGGTAACTTCGATAAATCCAGGTGCCTGCGAAACTGAATTTAGCCTTGTTCGTTTTAAAGGTGATGAAGAAAGAGCCAAACAAGTCTATGAAGGATTCACACCCTTGCAAGCTGATGATATTGCAGACGCCATTTTTTATACTGCAAATTTGCCTAAACATGTTTGTGTAAACGATCTTACCATTACCTGTCTTACACAAGCTAATGCCAACTATAATATTAAAAAGATTGTTTAACTTCAAATAAATTTATTACATGTATATCGAACAACTATATACAAATTGCCTTTCAGAAGCAGCTTATTTTATAGAATCCAGTGGTGAAGTTGCAATTATAGATCCATTACGTGATATTGAAAAGTACATTCAAATGGCAGAAGAAAGAAATGCTCAAATAAAATATATTTTTGAAACTCACTTTCATGCTGATTTTGTAAGCGGGCATTTGGAATTGGCAAAAGCTACTGACGCACAAATAATTTACGGTCCTGAAGCCAAAACTAATTTCGAAAAATATGAAGCTAAGGATGGTGAAATTTTTCAACTTGGGAAAATAAGCTTGAAAGCCATACACACCCCAGGCCATACATTAGAATCTACTTGCTATTTGTTATTAGATGAAGCACAACAACCTCATGTAATTTTTACAGGTGATACCTTATTTGTTGGTGATGTAGGTAGACCTGATTTATTTAGTGGTAACTTAGATAAAGAAGATTTAGCAGCAATGATGTTTGACTCTTTAAAAATATTGAAATCCCTGCCTGATACAGTTAAAGTATATCCTGCGCATGGACCCGGGTCGAGCTGCGGCAAAAATTTAGGGCCTAATACACATAGCACAATTGGCCAAGAAAAAGCGAATAATTACGCGATGAAGCATGAAGATAAAACTGAATTCATCAAAGAAGTAACCGCTGGCTTGAATACTCCACCAGCCTATTTCCCTATCAATGCAAGTATCAATCAAAAAGGCTATGTCGCATTAGATGAAGTCATTCAACAAGGCATGAAAGCACTTTCCGTTGCTGATGTTAAAAACTACATACAACAAGATGTTTTATTGTTAGATACACGACACGCCACTGTTTTTACACAAGGTTATATACCCACATCATTATTTATTGGATTAGAAGGTAGGTTTGCGGAATGGGCAGGGTCGCTTATTTCGTTCAAACAAAAAATTATATTAATCACTGAAATAGGTCGTGAGCAAGAGACAATTATTCGATTAGCTCGAGTTGGATTTGATAATGTGATTGGTTACTTAGATGGGGGTTTCGAAATATGGAAAAATGCGGGTGAGCAAATTGATATGATTATTGATATAGAAGCAGATGAGTTAAAGATGGATATGAATTACGATCATAAAATGGTCATAATTGATGTTCGTAAAGAATTAGAATTTGAGAACGGACATGTAAAGTCTGCTATTAATATTCCTTTGCAAAGCATGACTGATTTATCGTTGATTAGCAATTTTGAAGAGACAGAAAATATCTACATTCACTGTGCAGGCGGATACCGATCTGTTATTGCATCTGCTATTTTAAAACGGCAAGATATTCACAATATTCGGAATGTTTTGGGTGGTTATACAAGCATCAAAGAAATTTTTGGCATGCCTCTTGTCATATCACAAGAAATACTAAATTAATGCTTAACACTTTAGAGCCTAGAACCCAATTTATAAACAGCCAATCAATACATATAGCCAACAAATGGATAGAAAGCTGGAATAGTAATAACTTGTTGAATTACATAGATCTATATTGCGATAACTTAATCTTTACTGCCTACATCGGTCCTCAAGTTATTGCCAATGATAATCACGGACTTCAAGGTAAAGACGAATTAATGTCATTTTGGCGTTTTAATAAATCGCGGTTTCCTAACCTTCGTTTCGAATTGAAAAAGTCTGTTCTTGAAAATAATAATATTGCCATCTATTTCTCTGGTAATCAGCCGTGTATTCCAAATGGAATTGCAAAACTCACTTTCAGTGACAATCATCTGATTGAAAAATTAGAAATGCATGAATTGGGAAGCTAAGCATGCAATCAAGCAAGATTAGTCGTTCTCACGATACCGCATCAATCCTACAATAAATTCAAATTAACTATTTACCCATAGAAGTCCAAATAGCTTTTTTAAAATCTTGGTGCGCATACTTAGTCTTATAAAGTTCATTTTATAAAGAAGCTAGGTGAAGTGTCAATTATGCCTATTTATAAACTAGGTAATTCGTTCTTGCTTAGTATATTTAGTGTCTTAAAATAATATTTTGTACAAAGCCTTACGAATTTTATTTCTTCTTCTATTAGTTCAACAAGCTCGAGCGCAAAATAATTATGTTGATAGTTTGCTCAATTGGCTCAAAGTTCACCCCGCTCTAGATTCTAATCGTGTCATGAATACGCATCGTTTATCGTATCGCTATTCCGAAATTGATGCAAGTAAGGCATGGGATTATGCTAAACAAACTGAGCTAGTAGCGCATAAGATTGGTTTTGAAAAAGGGAAGTGTTTAGCAAATATCAATTATGCAATCTTAGAAAGCATGAGAGGTAATTTCCAACGTAGCGCAGATTTTTATTTGCGAGCGATTGAAATAGCTGAGAAAATTAAGTTCACCCGAGGATTAAGTATTGCATACAATAATGTGGGTGAAAATTACATGCATTTAAAGGAATATGAAAAGTCAATTGAATACTCAAAGAAGGCGCTAGCACTGAATCATTTAATTAAAGAAAACCGAGGACAAGCTATCAATCTCGAACAAATTGGTGCGGTATATTTTTTGTTGAAGAAATACGAATTGGCACAAGAGTATTGGTTGAAAGGCATAGAGTTCGCACGTGATGCGGATAATTTTAACGTGTACTCTCAATTACATTCAGACCTTAGTAAGTTCTTCTCAATTCGGAAAAATTGGAATCAATCTAAGAAGCATTTGAAAAAGGCAGATTCTTTATCAGCATTGAGTGATGAATTATTATATCAAATATTTGCCGCTAAAGCTTACGCATTCATGTTTGAAAAACAAACATTATATGATAGCAGTATTCATTGGTTAAGGCATGCTTTAAGTTTATCTAAAGATTTAGGTAACCGCAATGAGGAGTGTGAAATATTTCAATTGCTCGCTAACCAATATGAAGCGCTGCGCGTATTTGATTCCGCATTTTACTACCTGCAAAAAAACAAGCTTTTAAGTGACACTATTTTAGATGCTAAGAATATTGCACATCTCAATTTTGTTCAAGCCCAATACGAAGCGCAAGAAAAAGATGAAGAGAATCAGCAATTGAAATTAATGAAGCGAGAACAAGAAAGAAAGCTCAACGAAAAAAATTGGCTTTTATTGGCCTCGTTATTTGTTTTGTTATTAGCGTGTCTATCTATCTTTTTAATTTACCGGGTATTGCAAAACGAAAAAAAGCATCAATTATTAGAAGAAGAAAACAAAATTTCGCAATACAATCAGCAAGTAGCCGAATTGGAGCTAATGGCATTACGCTCGCAAATGAATCCACATTTTTTATTCAACTCGCTGAATTCTATTCGTAATTATATTATCAAGAATGAATCAAGCAAAGCAAGTGAATATTTAGCAAACTTTGCGAAACTCATGCGACTAATTTTAGATGCTTCGCAACAAAGTAAAATCGTATTAGAAGATGAAGTGGAAATGCTTTCCTTATATTTAGATTTGGAACTTATGCGGTTTTCAAATCGATTTATCTACAAATTTGAAACAGCGGAGGAGTTGGAAGGATTGGGTATTTCTATCCCATCTATGGTTATTCAGCCATTCATAGAAAATGCAATTTGGCATGGTTTACTCAATAAAGATAAAGGTGAAATAGCCTTTTTGAGTATTCGATTTTTAGAAATAGCTGATATTGATGATGAAATTATTTGTGAGATTGAAGATAATGGAATTGGTCGTGAGGCAAGTGCAGGTTTGCAGGTAGATTTGAAAAAACATAAGTCAAAAGGAATTCAAATAACAAAAGATCGATTGAGCAAGCTTTCTAAGCACAAAAATCCTAATTCGATTCAAATTGTCGATTTGAAAAATGATAAAGGAGAGGCTTTAGGCACCAAAGTCATTATTCAGTTGCCAATTTTGTAATTAATTGCCTACTTCTTAAAAGCATTTGATAAAAAACTTGTCAGTCCGTAGTACAAATATTATTTTTAGACTTTCGAAAATTACGGACTATGATGAAAAGCTTAAGTATTTTACTTCTTGTTATGATGAGTTACACGTATTCGCACGCGCAGCAAGCTAATATTCGCAAAGAATTGAAGAAGCGAACCGCAGAAGCTGGCGTTTACGGTGGCTTGGGTTATTATGGCAATGAACATTGGGGCGTGGGTACAAATATTCATTATTTGCACGGTATTGGTTTGCGCAAACAAAAGTTTAGTTTTGGTTGTGGATTACGCATTAACGTATTTAACTCAAAGAAAAGAGAATATACCACATCAAGCCAAAGATTAACAGCTTTGAATTATGGAGGAGCAGATTCCATGTATTTGCCTGAAGTTCAAACGAATACACTAAATGCTTATTTTGCGTTTAAATATCATTTAAAGAGAGGTGTAGATATATTTTTTACCACAGATTTAGCCGGAATAAATTTTGCAGATTCTAAAGATGGTTATTTTCATTCATATGAAACTCAACGTTTACCTTATCCGGGTATTAGATACAAAACAGAGCCCTATGCTTTCAATATACGAGTACCTTGGAGCGAAAGCTACGGAACACTCGTATCAGAATTATACGGTTCTTTTCGTTTGAATAAATTATTGTATTGGAAACTCGGTTTCCAATATATTCGAAATGAGTACAAAGTAGATCGAAATATTCCCATGAATGGCAAGCGTTTTTATCAGAATCAATGGATGGTAACTACTGGCTTGACCTTCGATATTCGCTGGCCGCAAAATTTGGCTCAAGCAGCCTATTTTTAATAACTTGAATGAAGGAGAGTTGTCCGAGTGGCCGAAGGAGCACGCCTGGAAAGTGTGTATATCTCAAAAGGGTATCGAGAGTTCGAATCTCTCACTCTCCGCAAAAAACAGATTAAGTGCGGTGTGCGATTTCAATAAGCACGAACTCTGATTTTATTACTTCACGCTCTCTCTATTTTTAAAGAGTTAAGATTTCTAAAAGATAAATATAATGTTAGCGTCTATTTATTTTGAGCGTCTATTTATTTCGAAGCGAATCGCTAATTCTGAAAATAAGTAATCAATTGACTTAATTTCGCTTTTAGCTCTTTTCGGTCAACAATAAAATCTAAGAATCCATGTTCAAGTAAAAATTCTGAAGTTTGAAATCCTTCTGGTAAATCTTTCTTAATGGTTTCTTTAATGACGCGAGGTCCTGCAAAACCAATTAAAGCACCAGGTTCAGCAATATTTAAATCTCCCAACATAGCATACGATGCTGTCACACCACCTGTTGTAGGGTCAGTCATAAAAGAAATGTAAGGTAATTTGGCTTTGGCTAAACGAGTGAGTTTTGCACTGGTTTTTGCCATTTGCATAAGCGAGAAAGCGCTTTCCATCATACGAGCACCACCCGATTTTGAAATTATCATGAAGGGTAATTTATGCTCAATCGCATAATCAATGGCACGAGATATTTTTTCACCAACAACACTTCCCATACTTCCACCAATAAATGAAAAATTCATGGCTGCTGTGACTATTTTTTTTCCATTAATTTCACCAACACCGACCGTCAAGGCATCTTTTAAGCCTGTGCTTTTTTGTGCTTCAACCAGTCTCTTTTTGTATGGTTTAAGGTCCACAAAGCGCAATTCATCTTTTGAAACAATATTCTCAAAGAGCAATTCGACTTTCCCTTCATCATAAATAATATTGAAATATTCGGATGCATCAATTCTGTTGTGAAAATTGCAACTTGGACAAACAAATAAGTTGTCCTTTATTTCATTAATGGTAGAGGTCTTTTTACATCCCGGACATTTGAACCATAATCCATCAGGTACTTCTTTTTTATCCTTTGTATTGGTAAGAATGTTTTGTTTAATACGTTTGAACCAAGTCGATGACATGTATTTTACTTTTTATGATGATGATTAACCTTAGTAAACAAACTTCAACCCAACCTCATTATGTTTCTTTTTTGAAAACAAACATCTTGCTAATTTTAAACTTTTTTTTGATTCATCAACTTAAGTTAAATCGTTAACAAATCTGTTTCATAATCTACGTTTACTAAAATCAATCGAGCGACAAATGTAGCATAATTTGTAGGTAATTATGTTTTAGGTACTAAAAATTATGCCCACAATGAAAGCTCTATCATAGCTCAGTTCTATATTTGCCACTATGGAATTGGGAAAAAACTTTAATGCGCAAGTAGCTGAGCAAAAATGGTATGAATATTGGGTTAAAAATGGCTTTTTTAGCTCAAAACCGAATGAAAAGCCGGCATACACAATCGTCATTCCGCCACCCAATGTGACAGGAGTGCTACATATGGGACATGCACTTAACAATTCAGTGCAGGATGTACTCATTCGTTTTGCGAAGCTAAAAGGATACAATACGTGCTGGGTGCCTGGTACCGATCATGCTTCAATAGCCACAGAAGCTAAAGTAGTAGCAATGTTGCGGGAACAAGGTATCGATAAAAATAGTCTGAGTCGCGAAGAGTTTCTTGAACATGCCTGGAAGTGGAAGGAAAAGTACGGAGGCATTATTTTGCAACAATTGAAAAAATTAGGTTGTTCCTTAGATTGGGATCGAACTTCATTTACAATGGATCCTGATTACTATGAAGCGGTAATTGATGTATTTATCGACTTATACAACAAAGGACATATTTATCGTGGGGTGAAAATGATAAATTGGGACCCGAAAGCAAAAACGGCGCTCAGCGATGAGGAGGTAAATCATAAAGAAGTAAATAGTAAATTGGTTTATGTAAAATATTTTTTATCGAAACAAAACGATTCGACGCAGGATTCAATCATCATAGCAACGGTTCGCCCAGAGACAATATTAGGCGATACCGCTATTTGTGTTCATCCTGACGATGAACGTTATAAACAATTAGTCGGCAAAACTTGCTTTGTACCTCTTATCAATCGTGAGATTCCGATTATAGCCGATGATTATATTGATATGGAGTTTGGTACAGGTTGTTTGAAAGTTACACCTGCACACGATATTAATGATTATAATCTGGGTATTAAACATGGTTTACCTGTCATTGATACCCTAAATGAAGATGGTACCATGAGTGAAGCGGCAGGATTATACATAGGTGAAGATAGATTTGATGTAAGAAAGAAAATTATCGATGATTTGCAAGCTGCAGGTCACATCGAAAAAGTTGAAGATTATAAAAATCAAGTGGGATTCAGTGAAAGAACGGATGTTGTGATTGAGCCGCGTTTGAGTATGCAATGGTGGTGCAAAATGGAATCGATGGCAAAACCAGCTTTAGATGTTGTGATGAATGATGAAATTAAATTTTATCCTCCGAAATTCAAGAATACTTACCGTCATTGGATGGCAAATATCAAGGATTGGTGTATCAGCCGTCAACTTCGCTGGGGACATCGTATTCCAGCTTGGTATGATGATAAAGGAAATATGGTAATCGCCAAGACTCAAGAAGAAGCTTTGTCGATTTTTAATACACGTTTTCCAGAAATCGGACATCTGGCCTCGAACATCTATCAAGAAAGTGATGTATTGGATACTTGGTTTTCATCATGGTTATGGCCTTTGGAGGTATTCGGATGGAATAAGGATAAAGAAAATGCTGAATTAAATTATTATTATCCGACTGCTACATTAGTGACGGCCCCAGAAATAATTTTCTTTTGGGTAGCACGAATGATTATGGCTGGTTTGGAATACAAAAAACAAATTCCGTTTCAGCAAGTTTATTTTACAGGAATTGTACGCGATAAGCAAGGTCGTAAAATGAGCAAATCGCTGGGTAATTCACCAGATTTACTCGAATTAATAGACAAGTTTGGAGCAGATGCAGTTCGTTTCGGTGTATTAATTTCTTCGCCAGCGGGTAATGATTTATTGTTTGATGAAAGTGGTTTGGAGCAAGGTAAAATGTTTGGAAACAAAATTTGGAACGCCTTAAAACTTTTGCAAATACTACAACAAAAAGAAACAGTACCAAGTAGTAATGAAACGCAAGTATTTGCAAGCAAGTGGTTCGCGACTCATTTGGAAGAAGTAAAAATAGCTGTTGAAGCAGATATTAAAGAATTTAAACTGAGTGAGGCATTAAAGAAAATATACTCTCTCATTTGGGATGATTATTGTAGTTGGTATCTTGAGTGGATTAAGACAGCACAAGACCAACCTATTGTTGCTGAAAATATAGAACAAGCCATTGCATTCTTCGAAGAATTAATGAAATTATTACACCCATTTATGCCATTTATTACGGAAGAAATTTTTGCAAACATAAAACCTCGTGAAGCAGGTGAAATAATTTTAGCTAGTAGTTTGGTTGCAAGCGATTCTATAGATACGAATGTATTACAACAAGGCGAGGCATTGAAAAGTTTGATTACTGCCATACGTGATGTAAAAGTTAAACAAGGATTAAAGCCAAAGGATGAAGTAGTATTATACTTGGCACAAGCCAATGAAGGTGATTTGCAAATGATTACAGATGTTTTACAAAAACAAAGTTTTGCCAGTAAGATTTCGTTTACACCCACTGCTATCGAAGGTTCCATATCTTTCATGGCTGACAAATATCAATGTTATCTTACGAGCGATAAAGCTATCGATACAAGCGCACAACGCGAAAGTTTAACGAAGGAGTTAAATTATTTTCAAGGCTTTTTAGTAAGTGTAGAAAGGAAATTGAGTAACGAAAAGTTTGTAGCAAATGCTAAACCAGAAATTATTGAAATAGAAGTTAAAAAGAAAAATGATGCGCTCGAAAAAATACGCATCCTAGAAGAAAGTCTTAACTTGCTTGCTAAATGACAACGAAAAAAATGCATAAGTTTTTATTCATAGCCTTATTGGCAAGTATAATTTGTATTTCTTTTGCACCTTTTCCTAAAATTATTTATCGATACAAAGCTTTTTTAGGATGCAAACAATCTGATTCATTTACCATTTCTAAAGATGATTTTCAAAGACTGATTGCAAACAAACTTTGTGCGAAGGACAGTGCTGGAAATGTGTATCCGGTTTCTGGTTTTGAAATAACGTATGCCGAACGAGGTTTGTTTCAAGATTCTACAGGGTTGCCAATAATATTTACAGATTATTCTTTCACTGTTTGCAAAGGAGATTCCATACCAAGTTTTTGGCAAGCCGATTTTCGCGAAAGAGGATACAAAGGCGATACGGT
>JBIIJE010000019.1:0-30302 GCA_044234005.1 Chitinophagaceae bacterium
AACCTTGTTGCAGTGTTCTCCCATTCATATCCAGAATTGAATAATTGAAAGATTCATTTTGTGAAGTTGCTATTGCTAAATTCAATTGATTGTTACTTGCATTTCCAATTACGTAAAAATCTTGATTACTTAACTCAAATGCATTTGTGTTCAATGGACCTTCACTTAAGACTACATCATCGATGTTCAGCTCATCTGAAGGATCAGAGCTCGTACTCACATATTTAAATGCGATATTAAAAGGTGTATTTTTATAGCTTGTCATATCAGTATTTTTGAAAGCTGTCCAAATTGTGTCTAAATTAGCTAAAGAAGGTGCTAATAAAGTCCATGTTGCAGTGCTTGGGTCTCCAATGTAATTGTTACTTACATAAACTTCTTTAGTTGTGATACCTACAAAACGTCTTTTAGCCCAAAAGCTAATCATAGGCTTCGTGTATGAGGCAGCATTAATGGGAGGAGAAATCAACCAATCTGTGTTATCAAATGAGGTTGTAGTGTTGCCACCATTCATTCGTACTCCATTTGCATCATTACGACCAAATGTAGTGCAACCCCATTGCTGGTTACCCACTAGAGATACTTGCGTGAATGTACCTAACAAAGGTGCCGCACAACCTGTGAAGCTTTCATTTAATGTAGTAACAGGTGGAGGTGGTGGTAAAGTAGTTGAGAAATTCCACGTAGTTGTGTCATAAATACCTAAGCTATTAAAACCCGCTGCATTGAAGGCGGTAGAATCATATTGCATAGCATACGTCTTACCTGTAACTAAAGTTAGGCCGCCAATTGTGGCAGTAGCTGCACTTACAGTTACCGATGCATTTGGCAAAGTGATAGTTTGAGCAAGTGTATTATCTGTTATATTAAACAAACGTATACTTCCAGTACCTAGAGCAATATTTTTATCGAAAGTAACAGAAGCAGAAGTCGTGCTTATCAAAACACCTTGTGTATTATCGGCTGGTGTCAAGCTTGAAATTAACGGTTTCGGATTAACTGTTTGGAAAGCCCAAGTGGTATTATTATAAATACCATAACCATTGAAAGTGCCATTTTTGTAGCATGTCGAATCAAATTGAACCGCATATGATTTCGCGGGTAATAAGGTGACATTTGGAATCGTTGCAGTCATACCACTTACTGAAGTACTTGACACTGGAATTGTTTGCGAAGTAGCGTCAGTTAAATTATTTACATAAATATTACCTGTTCCTAGGGTAAGGTTTTTATCGAAATTTACTGTCAAATTAGAGTTACCAAAAGCTACACCTGTTGCATTGTTTACAGGTACTGTTGAAACAATTAATGGTTGGTTGATAGCACCTGTGCCGAATGTGATACTCAAATCATCTATTGCCATACCATCGTCTGAGCCAGCTAAGTTTACATCATTCCAACGCAAATAAATAGTTCCACCTACTGGAATCGTGACAGTTATCATACCTGATTCTGTTGATTGATTGGCAGCTAAATTACCATTTAAAGCAGAATTAACTAAACCAAATGTCACTGAATTGAACATAGTTGACCAATTAGTTGTCCATGACGAAATGGTATCATTAATACCAGTTGCAGTTGTTGAATACTCAAGATATAACGAATCTGCAATAGAAGCCGTATCACCAGAACGCCATTGTTCGCCCGTAAAATTAATGTTTAAGGAGGTAATGCTGCTTCCTGTATTATTTGTAAAAGCTACACCAAATCGAGTGCGATTTGTTCCTGAACGAAGACTTCCAAGCGCTCTTTCAGGATTGCCTTGTGCTCCGAAGCTATAGACGTTACCAGTATTCGAACTTCCAGTTCCTCCAACATATAGATTATCGGCACTTCCACTTGTTCCAACTTCAAAAATAGACCAACCGCTTGGTAAATTTGAACTAGGTGTGCTTGTTGTGTCTAAAGTATTAAAGTTCTGTGTGTAGGTCGTTGTTGTCAACGAAAAGGGTGTTTGCGCTTTGGCAAATAATGCTAAGGAGCAAATACCGAGTAAGGAAAATATTTTTTTCATTGTTTTATTTTTTAAATTGAATTATTCTTGAACGTCTTTAAATTGTCTAATTTGAATTTGATTGGTAGTATTGAATTTAGAAGCAATAGCGGTAATTGTTACAACGCCAGTTGGAAAGTCAGTGGTTTTAAAGGGTGTAGTGGGTTGAGAATACATAGTGATTGTAGCCGTTGGGTCAGTAACCGTTTTGCTTCTATCCGGCACATTCGTACTAGAATAAGTAGGAACTGCTCCTGTTATCGTACAGTTGGCTATTTGTACCAATGTAGACTCGTAGATTCTGCTCTTAGCTGAAGTTTGGCTCAAATCCGCATTCAAGGTAGCCAAACTTACTAATTTAGGTGCTACAGTTTTTCCAGATGATATCATGACCATTTTCGATAGAGTCGCTTTTGCCTCCATTACACCTGCATATGTTATGAGAGAATCAAGTGTAATAACCACTGAATCACCTAAAACTCGGTTCACTTCATTTTGTCCAAAGTACACGAGCATGCCTTTCCCACTTTCATCTTGAATCACCAAATTACCTCTTGAAATATTTGAATCCTGACGGCTCGAAATGACAACGCCATGAATTTTATAAGCACTTGCGCCAATTCCAACATTGTCATTATGCAATTTACGCAGACTGTCTATCGTAATGTCAACAGCAGGTTGAATGACAACTCCGCCGCAACGAGTACCGGTTAATAATAAGTCGGTTGTATCGCGAATTAATAATTGTGCGGTTGCATTGAAACGAGAAAATATGGCTGTCACAGGACCTCGTCCGCTAGGAATCAAAGCATTTCTATAATTCGCGTAGCTGCTCATGCGTATCACAAGTTGCGAATTACCGCAATCTTGAATTGTTTTATTCACACCTGACGAAATACTCGGATCAACAGCATAAGTGGAACCTACATCTGATGTGATAAATTCAGCACTATCGATGGTAACTAAAGTTGCAGTCCATTTTACTGCGTCTGCGGTATTCAATACACTTTTTAATTCCGAAATGGTAACTTGTTTTGGAGCTATCGTATTTCCTGTTTTACCTTTTACAATATAATTATCGATAAGAGACCAAGGAATGTCAACTACATCCGAAGCTGAACCTGTGGGGTCGGGTGCATAACCTAATTGGATAAAATTACCATAAGCTCCTAGGTACAAGTCTTTACACTTAATATATACTTTTCTACCCATGGGATAATCACCAAACAAACCTGTTTGACCAATGTTTATTTGAATACCGCTAGTTGAATCTTGAATAATAATTTGTTTATAGAAACCACCGCTTCTATCGTCTGCCGTTACTATACCTGAGATAGTCATATCCTCGGTAATTTGAGTAGCAGCACCCGTGTATTTTTGCTTTAATTGCAAAATAGTGTGAGTTACTGGTAAGTTTGGATCAATTTGACTCGAATCCGGAGGATTGTCAAATTTCTTTTTTACGCATGAAGTTATGCCTACGATCAAAGTGATTAACAGGGCAACTGAAGCGATTATATTTTTTGTATTCATCATAATTATAGTAGAATGCTTTTTAGGTTAAATATAGTTTATTTTAAAATGAAAGACTCAGGTTTACAAAATATTGAGCGCCCAAAGCATAAGCGTATCTGTTAGGGAACCAATCTAAATTTCTTTCACGACGCGGATTTTCAAATCCATAGAGCTTAATATTGGTATTATTTAAAATATTTGAAATACCAATATTCAAACGCAATAGCATATTGTTATCTGCTTTTTTGATATACTTATTCACTTTAAACGATTTTCCACCGTTAATATCTACGGTAAATGCATTCGGTAGTTTGCTTTGATCTATCATTCGATGCCAATTTTCTGAACCAAACTCATAAGGATCTGTGGCAGTCTTTGTTCTAGTGTTAGGGGTAAAATCAATATAATTTCGTGCTAAATAATTGGCTGCGATATTGGCGTACCAAAATCTTTTCGAGCTATAATTTAGTGCTACCTGTAAGGCTGATTGAGGTCCTGAAGGTACATAATAGTTTTTTATATAGGCTGTATCTCTATCACCAATTTGTCCGCCATTTCGACCTACCGTTTGATAATCAGCATACACATCTAAATAAGGTCTGCTTGTATAAAAAGCTTGAGCATAAGAACCTGCTACATTCAATCGGAATGATGGACTTAATTTAATATCTGCACCAAACTCTAAACCACTATATTGTTTGTTGACACCTTGCAAAACCATCGAAACGAATGAACCGTCATCATCAGAGAAAAAACGGCGAATATCTGCTGCATCTCTCACTTGTGAAGCATATAATGTGAAACGCGCTTTTACATTTGGCGAACGCAATAAATAACCAATTTCAGCACTGCTCACTTTTTCGTTGATAGGATTGCTGATAATATCATTTCTTGTACGAGGTGATATGATTACGTTATCAACAAATGGGGCACGATTTCCAATAGAACCGTTCGCATAGATGTAGTTTCTACCATTAATTTTATAAGTTACACCTCCTTTTGTACGTGCATTGAAAAAAGTATTTGTGCTTGAGTTACCAAATGATGTAGTCGGGAAAAGAGCTGACCTAAAATTACCCGTTCTGAAAAAACTTGAGTAACCCAATTCGCTCGCCACGAAAAAATCAAATTTGTTATATACAAATGCGGCTTGTGCAAACCACGCCGCTTTTGAAAAACGTATATTGTAATCATTTACAATCTTATCACCTACTTGTTTGTTCGGGTTGGCATCGTTTATATTTAAATTCGCACCATTGGGTAATCCAATTCTACTTTGAATTAAACCGTCTAGATTCAGTGCATAACCGCCCCCCAATAAATCTTCAACACGTGTATAATTATGGTTGTTTTGAGTTTGAACATTTAGCCCTGAATAAATTGTTACATGATCATTCAATACGGATTCTAAATTCACAGAACCTGTAAATCTCTTAGTACGTTCAACGTTTGCACCCAACCAATAGATAGATTGTCCATTACCATACCTTACACTATTATAGTTGGCATTATACATCTGATTCCAATCAACTTGCAGTAAATCAGGATTTTCTTCATAGGATTTGATAACATTTGCTCTTACATCAGGAGCCATGTCATAAATAGGCAAATCACGATAATAAACGGGTCGGGGATCTCTGGCATTGAACCAATTCAAACCAGTTTGAGAAGTTTCACCAAACTGATAACTAATTGATGAGTTAAGCTTTGTATTTTTTGCTAAGTCAGCATCATGAGTAAGCACGATGAGCGGCAAATTATTCTTTTGAACTCTTGTATTTCGTTTCTTGCCATTTTGCCAACCCCAATTCGGATTATAATAGTTTGTACCTGCCAAATCGTATAAAACTTCTTGTGCTGGACCTGCTTTGCCTCTTTCGAGTGGCGACCCAACAACCATAAGATTCACGCCTTGTTTTTTCCAACGTTTTTCAATCGCACCGTAATAGGCCAGTCCAGAATAATAAGTACCTGCTATTACACCTTCATTCGCCCAACGACGAGATAAAGAGAATGAATAAGCCCAACCATTTTTCTTTAAACCTGATGAATGTGTTAACATAATACGACTTCGGTAAGAACGATTGGTTTGAGAAAAAGTGATGCGGGTTCCTTTTCGCTGGTTAGAAGCGGTTGCGTCTAAGGCTGTATTCAAACCCAAGCCTCCAAAATTAAAATCAATAGGCGCTAAACCTAAGCTGGTGGTTCTACCACGAAACACATCATTCAATCCGCCCCAAGTATTAAAGAATACACCTCCTTCTTCCAAGTCATTCATCGGAACACCATTTAGGTAAACCAAATTATTGTCATTCTCATACGCACGCATTCTATAAAAAAATTGCCCCCAACCGAAAGTGGCGGCTTGCTGATACGCATCGCGACCTGCATTTAGCGCACTCGAAACACTTTGTCCAGTTGAACTTACCGAATTTTCTGCATCAGAGTTCGCATCCTCTGTAGCTACTGAACTAAAATCTTGGTCTATTGGCTTTGCGGAGGCATCTTGATGTACTAAGTACACATCTGTAACTTTGGTGACAAGCTCCGTCACATTGATTGTTATTGTTTTATCTTCTTCACCAACAGCAGAAAAAATTGCGACATGTTCGCCATAAGGAACATTAGAAAATGAATACTCACCATTCTCGTTAGAAAGAGTGGCTATTTTTAATTTCGGCAATACAATACTTACATCAGCATAAGGCAACTTTGTATCATCGTGAAAAACACTACCTTTTACCAAACTTGTTTGGGCAAACGATGAAAACTGCACTAAAACGAAAAGTAGGGTAAAAAGTTTCTTCATATTTAAGAATAAAGAGCAAATTTAGCTTAAAACTTTAGTCAGCCAACTAATAGAATGTTACCAAAATAATCGCAATGTGGATAAGTACAATTTGTCTGAGTTCGAAAATAAACAAGTCGCATTGTAATAACGATAAATTTTAGCATTTGGTTACAATTAATTCATATAATTTCGATGAGTAATTACATGGAATGGCGCTTGTTCGAATTAAAAATTGGTTCATCTATTATAAACGATTCTTTCCTTTTCGGTTAAATTTCATAATATATACCACTTTACTTTTGGCTTCCTCATTTCTGCTGATGAATCAGCAAGTAGAAACCAGTTCGTATTATATTCTAATTAAATTAATGGCTAAAATAATTTTAGTTTTTAGCTCAATCATTATCTTTCTTTCATTCCTTAGTGTGAGCTTAGCTTATTTATATTATACCAAGCAACATAAAAAGGACCCTCAAATCATCCTGAAAAATTTAAGCAAGGTTTCAGAATCTAATAAATTACAAATTAGTTTACCACATGCTTGGCTTCCTTTATTGGGTTATATTTCTGTACAATTTTCTCTCAACAAATCAAGATTGCTTCCAAGAATTGTTTTAAAAAAGAACATAAATCACCAATTTTTCAATTGGGGAAGAGGCGTAAAATCAGAATTTGAATTGCCTTTACAAGAAATTAAATCGTATCAAATACAGGAAGTTTGGATTTACTTTCATGATATGTTTTCTTTCTTTAGGTTAGCCAGAAAAATCCCCTTTCAATATAATTATAAAAATTTACCCAAAGACACCTCTATCGATCAGTTTGAAGCGAAACCTAAACAAGCGCAAGAAGATGAAATACGCATTGAACAGCTAAAAAGACTAGACGGAGAATTGTTGCAATACAAAAAGTTTGAAGACTCAGATGATGTTCGAAGAATTGTGTGGAAAGTATTTGCTAAGAATAAAGAATTAATAGTTCGAATACCAGAAACAATGAATCCTTTTGCATCAGAAATTTTTTTTTATGCTAGTTTCTTCAATGCGACGAATCCTTCACATTATATGTCTTATCAAGCGGTTATGCTCAGCTATTATAAGCAAATGGTTTTTTCTGTTTTCAAACATATACAAGAAGTACGAGAAGCGGTTCAATTTGCGAGTGATCAAACCAATTTTGTATCAAGTAATATCGATTCAGTTCGCAATCATATTACAAATTGCGAATGGCAGCAAGAGAATACTATAGATGTGTATTACAATAAATCTAAAGGAAGTATTATTTGCCTCCATTCACTTTCAAACTTAGAAGATGTTTCGAAAATGCTCGACAAAATAGATAGTGAAACACAAGTTGTGTTGGTCTGTTTCGGAAAATTATTTCAACAAAATTATGTTTTAAGTAGTTTGCGCCGAATATTTTTTCATCTACCAAAAGATGAATTGTCGGAATTAAAATCTAAATGGTTATATCAACCATTGCGATTGTACATGCAAAAAAATGAAAAAGAATTATTAAGCCTTTTACAAAAGCATGTTGTTAATTTGAATGTAATGCAATGAGTAAAACCAATTACATATCAAAGTATCTAGGTCAATTCGTATTTATACTTTTGCCCATTATAGCTGTTGTGTATTTCATCTTATGGAATTGCAATCAATATTTCACTTTTTTGCAATCGCAATGGCTTTTACAAACTGTTTATTTTAGCATCGGTCTGCTAATTGCCTACTACTTATTTCAAACTCGTTTACGTTTTATAACAAGCAGTTTGGCCCTTGCCTTTTTGCTTTTTAGTGCACAAAAAACGATTGAAAATTTTGCAGTTGGAGAGTTTGATGGTTTTTTCATTGCGGTTCAATTTCAAGTTTTCGCGTATTTGTTTTTCACAGGTTGGATAATAGGGTGGGGCATGTCAAGGGTTTCTTTTTTTGCAACCATTTTGTCTACATTATTCGTTTTACTATGTATCTATTTAATTTCTAAAACAGGACATATAACACCCGTAATGTTATTGCAATATTTTTCACCTATTGCTATTTATGCTATCTATATTTTATACACATCGCAAAATTTTCGCGTTGAAAGAGAATTTGATAAAAGTTTCTGGTGGAGATTCGGCAAGCGTTTTATCGTATTTGCAGCATTACTATTTACGTTATTTGGCGGTGTCGTTTATTTTATGTTCGACGAGATAAAAGCTCGAATAGAAGAATATGGCGGACAAGGAAAGGAAGGTGAAAATCAAATGTTACAGCAAAATAAAGATGGAAGCGTTGAGAATAAAAAGAGTATGGGTTTTGCCACGAGCAACCAACGTAATAAAAACCCTGAGCCTCTTTTTTGTGCGCATATTGAAAACTATTTCGAAGGCACTCAAATAGCCAATCCATTGTATTTGACTTCTTATCATTATACTAAATTCGATACATTAACCGAAACTTTTGAGCGAGACAGCGTCTATTCAGGCAGTGACGAATTTCAGCCCAACCCTGCAGAAATCGGATTATTTTCAACCTTAAAAGATAGCTCGCGTATTACTAATGCATTGAGTAATAAGTTTCGTAAAACTGTTTCAATAGAAGTTTATAAGAAGAGGCTTTCTGCCAAGGCTTTTGTAGCACCGAGTACCTCTTTTTATGTGCAACCTATAACGATAGAAAAAGAATTTCAAAAAGAATTTAAATCAGCATATCGGGCAAAAAGCTATGTTTCGAGTTTGAATAGTGCATATTTTATTTATAACACCACAGATCCATTTATTCAAAGTTTTCAATCACAACGTTTTTCGGAATTACGCAAAGCAAAATCTTATGAAGGAATAAGCGATGAATTTATGAAATATCATACATTCTTTCCGAATGCCTTGCAATACCAAGCGATTCAAGTACTTGCAGATTCGTTAGCGAAAGGTAAAAAAACAACCATTGACAAAGTACTTTCCGTAAGAGATTATTTTTTGCAACGCAATAGCAATAATGAGCAAGTGTATACTTATTCGGACAATCCGGGTATTCCAGGATTACCAGGCGCATCTAAAATCACAAACTTCTTGTTTGAAACCAAAAAAGGATATTGTGCTTATTATGCGGGTGCTACCTTGTTTATGTTACGTGCTATGAAAATTCCTAGTCGGTTGGTGACAGGTTTTTTAACTGTCGATAGAAGCGACAAAAACCCAGGTTGGTATTGGTTTTACGAAGATCAATCACATGCGTGGGTTCAAGTATATTTTCCAGAATATGGTTGGTTAGACTTTGACACGACTGTTGGCAATGACGAGGCAGAGCAATCACCTTCGCCAGATGGTACACCACCCATGCAACCACCCAATCCAGTTTTGGCTTTGTCTGGTAAAATAATATCTATTGATACGATTCAAAAGCTTTTACAAGTAAAATTAAACAATCTTATTTTCCGTGATGTTGAATATGTCTCTATTGATGAACAAGCCATGCTCGATGTAAGTGTGTGCAACATTTGGAAAGACAGTTTGCCTATAAAGATTTCTGATTTAAAAATAAAGGATGACGTGATGGGTGTATCCTATGTGGATGCCCTCACTAAATTTTCAATAGAACGTAATGTGAAACCGTTACTAAATAAACTTCCGAAGAAATTACCGATTGATGATTTATTTATAAAAAGTTTGAAGCAGCATTCCTCAGATAAAAAGAAAGTAGAAACTATAGCCAAAACATGCTCATGGAGGTTTTATATAGCCATTGTGCTTGGTTCATGCCTAGTCTTATTCTTAGGTATTCTTCTTCTACCCAGTATTTTCTATCGATATCTAAAATGGAAAGCAAAACATGCCAAACGGGCTGAAAGCAAAGCCTATTATGTGTATCGGGCAAGTATGTTTTTGGCGAAGCAACATGGCTTACCACAAAATAATTTGAGTCCTTTACAATTTGCGAAAACGAAAGTTGATATGCAACTCAACACCCAACTGACGCAATTCATGTATGTATATTTGAAATTGAAATTTTCTAAGCAATCACTTACTAATCATGAGAAACAGTTCATTGATAATTTCTTACAACAATTTGAAACCAAGATTAATACATCCTTCAAACGAAGTCAACGTTTCAGAAGTTTTGTTAACATCAATCGCTTTATCGATTATTTTTACATGCCTGAACTAGAATCTAATTAAATTTTTATGACAGAAATAAATGAACCAGATATTTTCGTAAGTCAACATCATTTAATTGATGCGCTTATCAATAACATGGAACTAGTAATAAAAGGAAAGCGCAAACAAATTATTGAAGTATTAACTTGCTTGCTTGCGAAAGGACATGTTTTGATGGAAGATAATCCAGGAACAGGTAAAACGGTATTGGCGCGTACTCTGGCTGGTTCAATTAGCAACAAACACGATAACACGTTTAAGCGCGTTCAGTTTACACCTGATTTGCTGCCAATGGATTTACTTGGCACACATGTGTTTGATGAACAAAGCAGAGATTTTATTTTCAAAAAGGGTCCTTTATTTTGTAATATTTTACTCGCCGATGAAATTAACAGAGCTTCGCCTAAGGTTCAAAGTGCTTTACTAGAATGTATGGCAGAGTATCAAATAACAATGGGCGAGAAGACCTATTTACTAGAAAAACTTTTTTTTACCATCGCTACGCAAAATCCAATCGAAATGGAAGGTACCTATCCGCTGCCGGCTGCACAATTAGATAGGTTTGCCATGAAAATTTACTTCGGCTATGTAGATGAAGAAACAGAAAAAAATATTTATAAGAATTACTTAGAAATAGGTAGCAACCTAAATGAAATCAAGCAAGTGGCTCAACTTGATGAAATTTTAACCTTACAAGAAGAAGCCGAGAAAGTATTCGTGCACGATGAAATTTGTCAGGCAGTGAGTAATATTGTGAGAGCCACTCGTGTGCACGATGGTATTCAGACAGGCGCCTCAACTCGAAGTGGTATTAGCTTCATTAAATGTCTGAAGGCTTATGCTTTCATTCATGGTCGCTCCTTTGTAATTGAAGATGATGTAAATGAAATCGCTATTTCAGTGTTGCATCACAGACTTGTATTTAAACACAAAGAGGCGAAGCAAAATGCGCTGCATCAGATTTTGCAAATTGAAATGAACCGTTTAAGTGCTTTGAAAATTTATTAGATCCCGTTATAGGGTGGTTTATTAAGCCTATAAAAAAATCCCAAATCTAAGTTTGGGATTTTTTATGCTTCATATGTTTTATACTTATTGTAGTTCAAAAAGAATAGGTAAACTAAACGATACTTTAACTGCTTTACCATTTTGTTTACCTGCTTTCCACGGTGGCATGCTTCTTACAACACGCTCTGCTTCAGCATCACAACCTGATCCAATACCACGTACTGTTTTCACATCCGAAATACGTCCATTTTCATCGACAACAAAATTCACTACTACACGACCATCAACACCTTGTTCAAGAGCTTGTTTAGGATATTTTAAATTATTCCCAATGTATTCCAACATTTTATCTTCTCCACCAGGGAATTCTGGCATCTGCTCAACATAATCAAATATTTGCGTAGGTTCCTCTACTGGTTTAGGAGGCTCAACCACAGCGGGTCTTGCTGGTTCTGGTGTAGTAATTGCTTCAATTTTAGCATTTGGATCACCGGCTTCTGTTTTCGCCGCAGCTACCGCTTTTTCCAACTCTTTTTTGGGAGGAATAATATCTTCTTTTTTTACTTCTTCTGCTTTTTTAATAACAGGAGGTGTAAACTTTACGGTTGGCTTTTTGGGTGGTGGGGGAGGAGGTGGAGGTGGTGGAGGTGGCTTCTTTTTATTCGCAACAGGCGGTTGCTTTAATTGAGTAACCTTCGGTTTTAATCTTACTTCTTTTTTAGGCTTCTTCATGCCCAGTACATAAGTAATGCTGCCCAGTAATGCAATAAATATTAAAACTGATATCAACGAAATTGTTGCACGCCGCTTGTAGTTTTTACGTAATTCATACGCACCATAGTTCTTATTTCTTCCTTCGAAGATGATGTCTAGTACATCTGAATTTAATATTTCTTTAATTTCCATTTTGAATTTTTAATTAAGATGCCAATGAATTTATTTTTCCATAATATTAATTGGCAGTTCCTGCGTTAGCAGCTTCTGTCTTTAAAATATAATCTCGATCCACAGGCGATATATCAATAATAGCATATAATTTAATACCATTTACCTGCATTTCATCCAAGATGTTTACATAATCACTAAAATTACTGTTTGAATCAGGTTTTATTAATATAGTAGGCTCATCTGTTGGTTCGTGACCTAGTTCTCCGTTTACACGTTTCTCAAATACATCTTTACGATGCGCAAGAATTGCATCTCGAATACCACCTTTATCTTTAAAATAAGTAACTTTCACATCAGGAGCTTTTGTAGGATCTTGTCCAGCGCCTATGTAATAATAAACTCTATTTTTTTGACTTAATAAAATCGTCATGGCAGTGTAATCTTTGACTTTATTTAAATCATCCTCTTTGATTGGAAGATTATCATTAGGCATTTTTATGTCCATGGTTTTAGGTTTACTCATGGTAGTTGTAAAAATGAAAAATGTAATTAACAGAAATCCTAAATCCACCATCGGGGTAAGATCAATTCTAGTGGAAAGTTTCTTTCCTTTTTTGACTCCGGGGCCTTTCTTCTTGCCCCCACCGGAGGTATCTATTTCAGCCATTGTTTATAATGAGTTTTTTAAGTTAAATAATATTATTTCGCTGCTGCTTTGGCTGCTTTAATTTCTTCCGCCACAACACTCCCTTCAGGAATACCCTCTAATGATGTTAAAAGATTAAAGTTGAAAATATCATTTTTAGTTAATGATTTTATCACGTCTTTTACTTTTGGATAAACCGTTGCCCCATCACATTTAATACATACAAAGGCTGGTTTGTTCGCATCTTGCTCTTGGGCTACAATCCTTGCGGTTTGAACCCAATAGGCTAATTCGTTCATAGAAGCCAAGTAATTCGTATCAATTGGAATACCCGGTTGTTTGAAGTTTTTTTGCTCCATCGGAGCCACGCCTAGATATTCTTTCATCTGAAGAAAAGGTAATCCAAAAGACGCGCCATTAATGAATGATTTTTTTTCTTCTGCTGTTAAGTTTAAATTTTTCTCAACATCGATTCGATTAATCAATTCTTCTTTTGCTTTTTTATTATCGAAATCGAAGAAAGTTCTGCCAGAGGAATCAACTGTCAAAACAATCGAATTATCAGGCAATGGAATATCTGAAATAGAAGATGGGGTTTTTACGACAACAGGTTCGTCTGGCTTGAACTTGGTCGCTAACATGAAGAAGGTCAACAACAGGAAAGCCACATCACACATCGCAGTCATGTCGATGTGGGTACTTTTCCTTGGAAGTTTGTGTTTTGCCATTTTTTATGTAACGGTTTTAAGTTTGATTGAAAAAGATTTATATGACTAACTAATCCGAAGTACGAATTATTTGTAGTTAGCTGTAAAGCTTTGTTCTAATGTAAAACCAGTTTCGTCGATACCGTAGGTAATGTTATCAATGATAGTTGTAAAGAAGTTATAGGCAACCATGGCGATAAATGAAGTACCAATACCTAAAGCGGTATTAATAAGAGCTTCAGAGATACCCGCTGCAAGCGCATTAGCATCTGGGGCACCTGCCGCAGCCATCGCAGAGAAGGCACGAATCATTCCCATTACGGTACCAAAAAGACCCAATAGAGTAGCGCCAGAGGTAATTGTAGAAAGAAATACTAGATTCTTCTCTAACATAGGTAGTTCTAAAGCCGTACTTTCTTCAATTTCCTTTTTAATATTAGCTATTTTCATATCCGTATCCATGTTTGCAGAAATCATTTCTTTGTATTTATTCAATCCAGCTTTCATGACGTTACCCACACTTCCAGATTGCTTATCGCATTCTGCTAAAGCAGCATCTACATTTTTAGATGTTAAATGATATTGAATTTTCTTAATAAAGTCTGCATTTGAAACCTTACCACGAGATTTGAAAATGGTAAGGAATCGCTCAATTACGAAACAAATCATGACAAATAAGGTTGACATCAAAATAGGTACAACCCAGCCACCTTGATACATAGTTCCTAGCAAACCATGTTTTTCTGCGGTTCTAAAAACTGTGTAGAATAATAAATGAGCTAAAATGAGGCATGCGCCAACAATAACTCCATTGATTAACATTGTATTTCCGCTTTTTCCTTTAGCGTTTGCTGCACTTGAAACGACTGTTTTAACTTCTGCCATAATTGTGTTTGAGGTTTAATTTTTATTTTATTGTTAAAGACTACAAAGATAATTTTCTAAATGAAAAAAACAAGTTTTGAAAAAAAAGTAAAGTTGATTCAATTATACAACGAATAGAATGTACAATTGTTTTATTATTTTATTAAATTTACACTATGCACTTAACATTAAGTACTATGTTTTTTATCATTATTTTAGGTATCGCCGCCGGTCTGCTAAGTGGTCTAGTTGGCATAGGAGGGGGTATTGTAATTGTCCCGTTTTTGGTCATGTTTTTTGGTTTAAACCAGCATACTGCACAAGGTACAACGCTTGCTATGCTTGCATTTCCTGTAAGTTTAGTGGGAGCTTACACTTATTATCAAAAGGGGATGGTCGATTGGAAAATTGCGGGCTTACTTTGTATTGGTTTTGTGATAGGTGGCTACTTTGGCAGTAAGTATGCAGTGAATGTTCCTTCGCTGACAATTAAAAGATATTTTGCGGTGTTGCTGATAATAATAGCGGTGAAATTTTTATTCTATGATAAGAACTAAAAGACTAGAAATAGACAAATCAATAGAATTAGTCGATAAAAAATAAAAATTAGATAACATTTGAAAGGATTAATCAAAGTGAGATTAAATAATAATCCGAAATTTTGCAACCAAATTTATATAATGAAGAAGAGTCACACTGTTTTATGCCAAACACCAAAATTGAACTTTAGTGACATAATACCATTTGGAATTTTGTAACACCGATTGCTATTGCTGTAAGCTTCCTTTGTCATCAACATCAAAATCTTCGGCATTTATCCCGACAGATTTGACGAGATAAATTTTGCTGTGCGACTCAAATCACATGGGAATAACCAAGAAAAAGCTAACTTCTTGCCAATCTAATACTTCGCTCGCTTCTATAAAAATACTTAATGATCTTTTATAAATATACTGGATGAAGCCTTCACTTATATATATATATATATATATATATATATATATATGTAAATTAAATATACAACAGGCAGATTCTTCGGACTCTCAAACGTTCTTAAGGTTTTATCAATCGGCATAGTAACACTGGTGATTTCTATCGTGATAAGATTTAGATTACAAAAATTAAAGGCGCTATCAGTCAGATTATTTTAACTATAAAATAGTTATAATCAATTGATTTACATTAAATTATAATGTTTATATGATATTTTTATTTAATTAAAATCAATCTAGTACTGGTCGTTTACCAATTGAATTAAGAATATAGAGCGCCAATGGCTTACTATTAATTATTAGATTTCCAATTGGTAAACAAGGGGGTGAACCTCAAAGCAAGTCGGGATTGAAAAATTTTAAGTTCGTACTTCATTTTGATATTTGTAAACGAAGAGGATAATCATTTATGATAACATAAGTGACTAATTTACAGAATTTTACAATCTTTTATTAATTTAATTATTTAATCATTAGAAATTGATTTACGAAATGCTGCTTTATAGAATACTTCTGAGATACAACTTGCCATCTGGTATAAATCGTTGCTGTCGCTAAGAAGAATAGGTAAGTATGATTCGAATCGATGAATGTCTCGCTTATAGAATTCTTTGAGCAAGAAAAAAAGCATCAAGTCATGTAAAGGCTGTTATACAGGATTTAAAACTCGGTGGTTACTTCTATCTCTTTAACTTAACATAATATTAATTATAGGAATTAAACAGAATGGAACCTAAACTACGTATAGTTATAATGAATTGTAATACAACGAGTTAATTTGATACGATTTTATTCGTGTGCATCGTCCCAGCCATCATATAATAATTTAATGTAACGATTTTCCTCAGTTCCAATTTCTAAATCTGCTTTGATCAAATGAATGGCAAATTTCAAGAGATTATTCCTCTCCTCAATGGTCGAATCATCCATAAAATCATCCATGCATTTTAAAAAATGAGATTCCCATTCAATCGGAAGCAAACTGCTGATTGTTTCAATTTCTTTATCCAAACTTACAGTAAATGGAAATTGCTGAATTAAGTATGTCTGAATAATTTTATCTTCTTCAGGATTAAATTTATTATCAACAGCAGACAAAATCATAAGAATATGATATCCTGCAATTACATGGTTCATTCTATTAGATGGCATATGAGAAATTTATAATTGTGAGCTAATAATTAGGTTTAAATCTGTATATTTTAAATCAAATTTTTTGGCCAATACCTTGCTGGTCAATTTACCTTTAAAAACATAGGTTGCGCTTAGTAATCCTGGCTTGGATTGCACCATTAATTCAGCGCCACCAGAAATTTCGTTGCATGCCAATACGATTGGCATTAAAATATTACTAATCGCGTTAGAGGCTGTTCGAGATACAGCTGAAGGAATATTAGGCACGCAGTAATGAATTACATTGTGAATCGTGTAGACAGGCTCTTGGTGAGAAGTGATTTGCGAGGTTTCGAAACAGCCTCCATTGTCAATACTCACATCTACAATCACCGAACCACTTTTCATTTGTTGAACCATTTCCTCGGTAACCACCATTGGGACATAACCCTTTTGAGGTTTTAAAGCGCCAATTACCACATCCGCCTCGAGAAGTGCTTTTCCTAATATGATCGGATCGATGACCGAAGTAAACAAAGTTTGTCCTACTGTTCGTTGTAAACGCATTAATCTATAGATAGAATTATCAAATACTTTCACTTGGGCGCCACATCCCAAAGCTGTTCTGGCAGCAAACTCACCTACCATACCTGCACCTATAATAACTACCGTGGCAGGTGGAACACCAGCAATACCGCCTAGCAATATACCTCTTCCACCATCATTATTCCCTAAATATTTTGAAGCTTCATGTATCGCATGAACGCCAGCAATTTGGCTCATGGAACGAACAATAGGATAATAACCCGCTTCATCTTTAATATTGCCTAAGCCCAAACCAATTATTTGTTTTTCGAGCAATCTTTCGATATGTTCTTTTTTAAGTGTAGGAATATGAATAGGCGAAAAAACAATCTGATTGCGTTGAAGCATTTCAATTTCTTCAATTGAAATGGGAGCTGTTTTTAAAACCATATCTGCTTGAAAAACCTTGCTTTTTTCATGAACGATTTCAGCACCCGCTTCCGAATATTCATTATCTGTAAACGAAGATGCCAAACCTGCATCATGCTCCAAGACCACCCTATTCCCATTATTTACAATGACAGCAACAGCCTGTGGAGAAAGTGCAATACGATTTTCTTGAAATGAATTTTCTTTAGGAATACCGATGAATACTGCCTTCTTCTTCGGAGCATACTCGAGCGTTTCCTCCAACGGATTGTAGGAAAAAGAAATATTGACCAAGGGTTTTTGTTTACCGTCCATAATGCGTCTAATTCGTTTTAAATGTAATATGTTTATATGAAAATCTTCAACATATCATAAGCTAATTTGTGAGAAAGTGGTAAATTAACCTCTACTTCTTCATGCAAACCTAGTTGATGACTAATATGTGTAAAATAGGTTTGCTGTGGCATGATTTTACTTGAAATTTCGATTGCTTCTTTTAGTGTGAAATGCGAAACATGCTTTTCATGTCGAAGTGCGTTCAAGACTAAATGAGTTGAACCAACTATCTTCTCCATTTCTTTGTCGCTAATAAAATTTGCATCAGTAACATAGGTAAAATCATTTACACGAAA
Source organism: Chitinophagaceae bacterium (assembly GCA_044234005.1). GTDB lineage: Bacteria > Bacteroidota > Bacteroidia > Chitinophagales > Chitinophagaceae > OLB11. Next base: position 18,242 of record JBIIJE010000019.1, read on the forward strand.
ACCAAGCACAGGCATATTGCGATGCATGACAAGAATAGGCTTAAAAATAAGATCCCCAATTTGAAATTGACTTTCATGATGAATGGTATGTAAATTGATTTTTGGAATTCCTGGATAATCAAGTCCAGAGAAAGCATAATCGAATTCTACTTTCAGTTTCGTCTGAGTCGCCTCAGTAGCAAAAACATCCATAGGTCTTTGCAATACATAATTAAATGCTCTTACATCATCAGTACCTGCAATATGATCTTTATGGGAATGTGTAAATACAATCGCATCCACTTTTTTAACATTGGCTCGTAACATTTGTTGTCGAAAATCAGGTCCGCTATCAATCACGACACATGTTGTTTCGCTTTCAATCATGATTGAAGTCCGCAAGCGTTTATCCTTGATATCTTGCGATTGACAAACCCTGCATTCACAAGCAATCACAGGCACGCCTTGTGAGGTTCCAGTTCCTAAAAATGTGATTTTCAGCATAATTTGTTAGGCAACGAATATATGAGTTCTAAACTAATTATTGACAACTAGCTTTCCATCTCAAAGTAGTTATAACAAAATTATTTTCTATCCTCTTTACATGTGAAAGACAAAAACTTCTATTGCACAGTTTCAATTTCTCTAAAAAAATTATCATTAAATCCAAATTAAGCATGAGAAATGATTAATCGATTAAGTAATTGAATCACAAGGGTATTATATTTAATTCTAACAACTTTTCAAGCCTGATTATTATGATGTGCGTTGATTATGGCAGTGGTTGATTTAACTAATTAGTATTTATGTCTTCGAGATAGATTTAATCTATTTTATATTACGCCTTAAACCTCGCCAAATGCATGAAAAAACGTCTGATAAGGCCTGTAATTAGTGGACTTTTTCATTTCTTAAGATAAATATCTTGATAAACATAGATACTTTAAATTATTATAAATAACTATATCAAATTGATTAAACTATAAGTTTTTATTATAGATTTGTTTGCAATTTAAATTCATTAAAGTACAAAAATAGAATGTCTCCACTTCCTCTTTTTAAAGAAAGTAAAATAGCTGTTTTAGGCTCTGGGTTTGCAGGCTTAGCCAGTGCTGCTTTATTAGCAAAAGCAGGACATGACGTAACTATATACGAAAAAAATACCCAAATTGGTGGCCGAGCAAGACATTACAAAGAAAATGGATTCATGTTTGACATGGGACCAAGTTGGTATTGGATGCCAGATGTATTTGAAAATTATTTTAAACTCTTCAAAAAGGATGTTCAGGACTTTTATGAATTAAAAAAATTAGATCCAGGTTTTACTGTAATATTCAGCGGTGGCGAAAGCATGGATATACCTGCTGGTTTTGATGAATTATGCAGCTTGTTTGAAAGCATAGAAAAAGGTAGTGCAACGCGACTTAAAAAATTTTTGGATGAAGCTGCTTATAAATATAAAGTTGGTATACAGGACTTAGTTTTCCAGCCAGGGCACTCAATAACTGAGTTTATAAGCTGGCGTATTGTAAAAGATGTAGCTAAACTCCAAGTATTTTCATCGTTTAGTAAACATGCAAGAAAATATTTTTCAGACCCTCGCCTACTTTCACTCATCGAATTTCCTGTTTTATTTTTAGGCGCAATGCCAAAAGATACACCCGCACTTTATAGTTTAATGAATTATGCAGGTTTAAAACAAGGTACATTCTATCCTATGGGTGGTTTTGGGAAAATTATTGAAGCATTTGAGAAAATCGCGATTGAACAAGGTGTTAAAATAAAGACTCAATTTCCGATTGAAGGATTTAGTTATCATCAAAAGAAAATAATTTCTGTGCACAATAATGCCACGGAATACAAAACAGATTTAGTGGTTGCTTCAGCTGACTACCACCATGTTGAACAAGATTTATTGAAGAAAGAATTTCGCATGTATGATGAATCTTATTGGGAACAACGAACTTTTGCACCTTCAAGTCTTATATTTTACTTAGGTATCAATAAAAAAATTAATAAATTAAATCACCACAATTTATTTTTCGACGAAGATTTTGCTCCACATGCCGAAGAAATATACAAAACGAAAGAATGGCCCAAGAAGCCACTTTTTTATGTATGTTGTCCATCAAAAACAGATCCAAGTGTTGCACCTGAAAATCATGAAAACTTATTCTTGCTCATGCCAATTGCCGCTGGTTTAGTAGATTCGCCAGATAATACAGCGTATTATTTTAATTTAATGATGAAACGCATCGAAAATTATGTTGGAGAATCTATCGCACCTCATGTGATTTATAAAAAACATTTCTCAGTAAATGAATTTAAAAATGATTACAACGCTTATAAAGGAAATGCTTATGGATTGGCTAATACTTTATTTCAAACAGCTATCTTCAAACCAAAGATGAGAAACAACAAATTACAAAACTTATTTTTTACAGGTCAGCTTACTGTTCCGGGTCCTGGGGTTCCGCCATCTATTATTTCTGGGCAAGTTGTATCTAAAGAAGTTCTAAAATATTTAAAAAATAACTAAACTATTGCATGAAATCCCTTTTTGATTCATCATCAGTACAATGCAGCAAATTGTTCACGAAAAACTACAGTACCAGTTTTTCGCATGGTATCTTATTTCTTGGCAAACAATTGCGTGAACCAATTTATGGCATCTATGGATTTGTTCGTTTAGCTGATGAAATTGTTGATTCTTTTCATGATTATGACAAAGTCGAATTAATGTCGCAGTTTCGTAAAGATACTGCTGATGCCATTGCCCAAAAAATAAGTTTAAATCCAATTTTAAATTCATTTCAACAAGCGGTGCATACCTACCAAATTCAATGGGAATTGATAGATACTTTTTTGAAAAGCATGGAGATGGATTTAAGCCCTTTAAATTTCGACCAAGCTACTTATGAAAAGTACATCTTGGGTTCAGCAGAAGTTGTAGGTCTTATGTGCTTACGCGTGTTTACAAATGGGAATGATGAAGCGTATGAAGAATTAAAACCAGCTGCAATGAAATTAGGTGCTGCTTTTCAGAAAGTAAATTTTTTGCGTGACTTAAAAGCAGATTATGAAGTATTGGGAAGAACGTATTTTCCACATATTAATTTTGAAAATTTTAGTGAAGATGATAAGCTAAAAATTCAAACTGAAATTAATGATGACTTCAACGCAGGTTTATTGGGTATAAAACAATTGCCAATGAACGCTAAATTCGGGGTCTTTTTAGCCTATTATTATTACACAAAACTTTTTAAAAAAATAATGCAAACTCCAGCTTCTGAAATTATGCAAAAGCGTATTCGGATTCCCGACTTTGACAAATATTTACTTGTTGGTAAAGCTGTAATTAGAAATCGACTAAATTGGTTATCATGAGAAATTGGATTGTAATAATTGCATTATTCTTGAGTATTCCAGAAGTGAAGGCCATTGACATTTTTACGATGAGGGAAATCTATTTTAAGGCTTCAATCAATAAGCGCAATTACGAAAGATTTGCCCAAGTGACTTCTCAGATATCATTGCAAGACAGCCCTGTTTTGCGTTGCTATAAAGGCGTAAGTATTGTCATGAAGTCAAATTATGTTTTTAATCCTTACGAGAAATTCTCATATTTTAAAAAAGGTAAATCTATTATTGAACAAGCAGTTCAAGACGAACCCCATAACATAGAAATTAGATTCTTGCGTTTCTGTGTGCAAAATAAATGCCCCATAATTTTAGGATACAAACATGATTTAGAAAACGATAAAAAATTTATTCTATCAAAATTGAATTCAGAAAAAGACTCGGATCTGGTACAAAAAATTAAACAATACCTTACCCACGTAAAATAACACTTTATGGAAGACCATGTTATATTAGTGAACGAAAACGATGAACAAATAGGAACCATGCCGAAGCTAGAAGTTCATGAGAAAGGAATTTTGCATCGAGCATTTTCCGTTTTTTTGTTCAACAAGAAAAATGAATTACTCATTCAACAACGAGCCTTAACAAAATATCACTCAGCAGGCTTATGGTCAAACACTTGTTGCAGCCATCCTCGAGAGAATGAAAACACTCAAGCCGCTGCTTTACGACGATTACAAGAAGAAATGGGTATCAAAAGTCCGATAAACTTTTTACACTCCTTTATTTATCATGAAGAGATGGAAAATGGCCTCATCGAACATGAATACGATCATATATTTATTGGTCGATTTAACGAAATGCCAATCATCAACGAAAGTGAAGTTTCCCATTGGAAGTATATTTCAATACCAGATTTGTTGGATGAAATGAATATGAATCCTGAAAATTTTACCATTTGGTTTCGAATTTGTTTACCAACAGTTTTAGAAAAATTAAGTTCAACTCATTTTAATTTTAATTAATCGATATGTCAATTTATTTTAATAATTTTTTGGTTTTATTAAGTACTTTCTGCCTCATGGAAGGTGCTGCATGGGCGACACATAAATTTGTAATGCACGGTTTTCTCTGGAATCTTCATCATGATCATCATCAACGCGATGACACAGGTTTTTTCGAAAAAAATGATTCTTTCTTTTTAATATTCGCCATTCCCGGTTCCTTGACCACTATCATTGGCTCCATCCAACACTTTAATTTTTTCTTTTGGATAGGAATGGGCATTTCATTGTATGGACTCGCCTATTTTCTTGTTCATGATATATTTATTCATCAGCGCTTCAAAATTTTTAGAAATACAGATTCGATTTATTTAAGAGCTATACGCCGAGCACACAAAATGCATCACAAACATTTAGACAAAGAACATGGTGAATGTTTTGGCATGCTGTGGGTTCCTTGGCATTATTTTGCTACTGAGATAAAAAATAAAAATAAATGAAATCATTATACTTGTGGGTGAATTTACTTTCAATAATTCCCCCGCTCATACTCTCATTTCATCCTAAATTACAATTGAATAAACGATGGTCATCCTTATGGCCAGCCATCCTAATAACTGCTTTTTTTTATATAGTATGGGATATGTTCTATACCCATTTAGGTGTTTGGGGATTCAATCCTAAATACTTACTAGGTGAATATTTGGTTAACTTACCTATTGAAGAAATTTTATTTTTCATCTGTATTCCGTATGCTTGCATTTACTCTTACCATTGTATTGTAACACTTGTGGCTAAAAATTATTTTGACAAAGTACAACGAAATATTTCGATTTCCATCATTGCTTTTTCAGCCATCATAGGTTTTATATTTTACGATAAATTATATACCAACATTGCATTTATTTTACTCGCTGTAATTATTGCTTTATTTGAATTTGTGTGGAAGTTGAAATGGTTAGCAAGATTTTATTTTGCTTATCTCGTGCTACTTATTCCATTTTTAATTGTAAATGGTATACTTACAGGCACAGGCATTGAGGAAGAAATTGTTTGGTACAACCCGGATGAATTTATGGGTTTACGAATTCTAACAATTCCCTTTGAAGACATATTTTATGGTATGGGGATGTTGCTCATCTCTACAGGTCTCTACGAATTTTTCTACCACAAAAAGCTAAATGCTTGAAGAAAGTAATCGTAATTGGTTCTGGCATTGCAGGTATTGCTACAAGTATTCGATTACAGGCAGCCGGCTATCAAGTAAGTATATATGAGCAAAATACCTACCCAGGCGGTAAACTATCTGAAATTCGTTTCCATGATTTTAGATTCGATGCAGGACCTTCACTTTTTACCATGCCACATTTTGTAGAAGAACTATTTACACTTTGTGACAAAAAAGTGTCGGATTATTTTTCTTACAAGAAGAAAGAAAATATTTGTAATTACTTTTTTGCAGATGGCAAACAATTTATTTCGAAAGCAAACCAAGATGATTTTATTCAAAATGCTCGCAAGGTTTTTGATGTTGAAGAACAAAATTTAAAATCATATCTTGAAAATAGCAAGCTTAAATATGATAGAACCGCTACCCTATTTTTAGAAAAATCATTGCACAAACTGAAGACCTATTTCAGCAAGGATACGATTCATGCGATTGCAAGTTTATCGAGTTTACATTTAATGAAATCTTTGCATCAAGTTAATAGCACCTATTTTAAGGACAAAAATTTAATTCAGTTTTTTAATAGGTTTGCAACTTACAACGGATCGAATCCTTATCAAACACCTGGAATCATGAGTTTGATTCCGCATTTAGAACAATACTATGGAACCTATTTCCCAAAAGGTGGAATGATAAGTATCACTTCAAGCTTAGTTCAATTGGCGCAAGAAATAGGTGTTCAATTTCATTATAATTCAACGATTGAGAAGATTGAAATAAGTGAGCATCACGCTAGTGGAGTATTTGTAAATAGGAATTTTATTGAAGCAGATATTGTAGTAAGTAATATGGATATTGTGCCAACTTATAGAAAATTGATGCCAACCCAAAAAGCACCTGAAAGAATACTCAAGCAAGAGAGATCCAGCTCTGCACTTATATTTTACTGGGGTATTGAAAAGACATTTCCGATGTTGGATTTGCATAATATTTTCTTTGCGAAAGATTATCGTGCAGAGTTTGAAGCCATTTTTAAGCATGACACCATTGCAGATGATATAACTGTTTACGTTAATATTTCATCCAAAGAGCAAGAAAAAGATGCGCCACCTAATTGTGAAAACTGGTTTGTATTAATAAATGCTCCGGGAAATAAGAATCAAGATTGGGAGCATATCATAGAAAGAACCCGTGCAAATGTGATTGCTAAGCTTTCTGATACTTTAAAAATAAATTTGAATGAATACATTAGTTGCGAGTCTGTTTTAGACCCAAGAACCATTGAATCAAAAACACAAAGCTATCAAGGTTCATTGTATGGAGCAGCAAGTAATTCACAATTCGCAGCATTCATGCGTCATCCAAATTTTTCACAAAAAATCAAGAACCTATTTTTTTGCGGTGGTAGTATTCATCCAGGTGGCGGTATTCCTTTATGTTTGCTTTCTGCCAAAATCACTTGCGATTTAATTAAAACATCTGAGTAAGCAAATGCGATTTCAAAAAATTCATATACTAATTTTTACCATTTGGCTCTTTCACATTTCAGGTAGTATTGGGATTTTATTGGGTTTTCAAGATTGGTTTGCGCCTCTTACACCACTCAATTTAGGCATTTGCATCGCAGCTATTTTGATTGTTGAATATGAAAATAATAAACAACAACTCCCCTACTTCATCATTCCATTTCTTATAGGATTTATGGCAGAATGGCTCGGCGTGAATACAGGTCTTATTTTTGGTGAATACAGTTATGGAAATAATTTAGGCATAAAATTCCAAGGTGTTCCTTGGATGATTGGCATCAATTGGGTAATATTGGTCTACTCGACTTCGGCGGTGGCTCAAAAATATTTTTCAAATAAAATACTCGTGGCCATTGTTGGAGCAGTCATCATGGTTGTTTTAGATATTTTTATGGAATTATGCGCCCCACGTTTCGACTTTTGGCTTTTTAGGGATGGTATAGTTCCAATTCAAAATTATATAGCTTGGTTTATCATTGCCTTCATGGCTCATCTTTTATTCAATAAATATTTTGTATCAAAAAATGACAACCTAGCCTCACATGTATTGATCGTTTTTTTTCTATTTTTTATGCTGTTTTCGTTGGTCTAATAAGGCATATATTATCCTACATTAGTTTTTTAGTGGAAATAATTTGGCTCTATCACCAAGCTTTCTGTTTTCCAATAGCAAACATGTTTGAGTTTCAGCGCAAAAAAGAGTTTTAGACGAAGGAGTACTGCAAGAATTGTATAAGATGCATATATGTAATGTAATGTAATGTAATGTGATCTGTTCGATGGTTTCATTATTTAAATACCATTAAATTTAATTTTGGGGGGTGGATTAGTTTATGCAGCTATATAATTAATAGATGCGGAAGATATTACTTTAGCTAAACGTAATAATATTCGTGAAGAAGAACTGAAACGAATGAAAATTTCTATCCAAGTTTCTAAGTAACTATTCTAATCCTAATTTACCATGACTTTCTCACTATATATCGATGTGCCATTGACCATAATTCTCAATATGTACACTCCTTTATGAAACGGTTTATTGATTTGATATTGATTAGTTTCAGTGCTTACAAGAATAGGTGTCGATGAGACCACTCCTCCTTTTATTGTAAATAATTCAATAAAACCATTTCCAGCTCTGGCATTAGATATTCTTACGTCAATACAAGCACCTAATGCATTGTGTGTAATAACTACCCCCTGATTCGTTGGGTTCACTTTTATAAGTTTTATAAAAATCTGTTTGTCCATCAATATCTATTTGTGAAATACGATAGTAGGTTGTTTGAAAGGGTTGATGGTCGGTGAATTCATATTCCTTTTGTACATTCAAATTTTCATTTTTAGCCATTCATTTCGTGAGCACTTCAAATGATAATCCATCCATACTTTTTTCAATAAGAAAGTATTTATTATTTACTTCATAGAAAGTTCCCCATGTTAGTGCTACTTGATTATGAATAGCTTGTACATTAAAGTATAACCAATTCAACGGCAATGCAAAAAATGGAGACGGTGAGATGGCAGTAATAGTCGTGGTATTAAAGACTCCGTTGGTGGTTAATAACCTCCCATTTAGTTGAACTCTGGTGGATAAGGTACTAACAGCACCATTCACACTAATTAGGTTGCCATTAAATATGCTATTATTATCGAAGCCAACTGCGCCGGAAACAAGCCAATATACTTTGTCTGTTTGAGTACCATTCATTAAAACAACATTTGAAGAAACACTAGTTGAAAGTGCGCCATAGATTTTAATAAAGAAAACCGCATTTGCATTCCCTTGTGCATTTAAATAAATATTTCCTGTAAGTAAGTTTGCTGCATTGAGGATATAGGTATGCGGTGTAAGCACAAGATCATTTCCAAATTGAGCCGGGTAAAGAATCTCGATATCATGAGGCATAATATTCATCAAATTGGATGCGTTTAACAAATCGGATGCAGCGGTAACGTTTGAGCCATTAGGAATTGAATGAATAGTTCCATTAACGAGTAAAGGATTGAATCCCGTTGTTAGTCCAACATTTGTTCCCACATCACCAGTGACTGTTGAAACACCGCTATTAGTCATAGGACCATTACTCGTAAAAAGTGTATAACAAGATGCAGATCCTAAGGTTGGCATCAATGGCCCGTTAAGTGTTGGGCTTCCGCAACCAATAGGTGTATACGCCATTAATAGAAATAGCCCCTGTTGTTGATAATGCTCTCCCTTCTAATGTGTCTAAAACATTCATGTTAATTCCTGCATTATGAACAATCACCGTACCTCGCATATAAGTTCCGGTTGCCATATCTACTAAACCTTCAACCTTCCAAAATATATTGCAGGCTAAGCCTCCATTAATTAATTTTACTTTAGATGCTGCATTCGTTGAGAACGCCGCTTGTATTTGAAATATAAATACGGCATTTGGATTATCTAGTCCATTTAAAATAAGATCCCCTTTCAGTGTTGTAACGCCTGAAATATAATAAACGCCGGGCACTAAGGTATCGCTGTTACCCAGAAGTGGTGCGACGAAAAAATTAGGGATTGCTGCATTTAATTGTAGATAAGCAGTGTTTAAATCAGCTTAGCACAATGCTGTTGTACCATTACCACTATGCATGACACCATTTACGTTTCCAAAGCCAGTACCAGCACCACTGTTGCTGCCTACATCGCCAGTGATTTGAGCAATACCGGTATTTGTTATGGCACCCACACTAGTAAATAAAATAAAGGAGGCGGCTGAACCTAAGTTTGGAGCTTGTGCAAAGATTGCATTTTCAGTAAAAAAGAATAGTACAAATGTTGCTAATGCCAGAGATAAATTTTTCATGATATATGCAGAATTATTATGTTGAAATTCTACCGTAAATAAACACCATCATAAACGCTAGGCGTTTACATTTTAGCGGTTAAGATTTACATCATTCATACTTTATGTTAACATGACCATTAATATGAAGAAAGAAAATAAGAATCAACAGAAATTTGTTTCTCTAAGTGCATAAAAAAACCAACGTGACAATGAGAAGCCGAATTTTCATACTAACTTTTTTTCAAGATATTTCAAAATTCAAGTCATTGGGGAAGCTTCTAGAAATATGGAAAATCAGGCTGTATATGGATGAGGTGGTGAAGTCTAAAAATCTAAAGAGGGAAAAGAGTGATATTGTACAGAGGAGGAAATGATAATTAGCGATTATGAAGACAAGTTCTTAATCATAGTGTATAAAATTCTTGAAAGTTCATCTGTCATGAGAAGTAGTTTATTGAATTCTTCTTCTTCAATTATTTTGTCATGATGTAAAATATCTAAAACTGCAATGCATTCAAATACAGAGCCTCTTGCTGTTGTAAAATAGTTTTTTCTATCGGGTTTAGAAAATTTTGCAGAACCTTAGGCATTGTTTAATGCAACCCTGAAGGATGCCCTTCCTAATTGGTCATTTCTAAAACTATCTAACTTATTTGCCTTGACAATTTGCTTACAACTTTTACGAAAAGTCTTTGATTTTTTATAAACTTCAAGATTTTGGAAATCAAATGACATTTTCGTACTTAAGTTTAGTTTTAGTGTGAGAATGAGTGTGAGTGCGAACTCCGAATCGTTCCTCTCGGTGCAGAAAAAAAATCAGAGTTCGTATTCGCACTTTGTGCTTACACTTACTCTGATTTTTTAGTTACCCGACCTGGATTCGAACCAAGACTAACAGTACCAAAAACTGCTGTGCTACCATTACACCATCAGGCAATCGAAGTGCAAATATAGAAAGCGTTTTGAAAAATAACAAAAAGAAATTTGAAAGTTTAAAATTTTGTTGAAATTGTGTGGCTCCTAATTTATTATTTAAGAAATAAATGTGTTTATACCGAAACGAAATATGTAACACCGATTGGTATTGTTGTAAGATTCCTTCGTCATCAACATCAATATCATCGGCACAGCCAGACCTATTTTCCTAAACTCAATGCTTCTTAATATATCTTCAATCGGCATATACTCCCGATGATTTCTACTGGGATAAGATTTTCACTTGAAAGTTTCTTTTGCAATAAAAGATTGGTCAAAATTGAAAATCACATTGGTATTACAAAGTATTGCAATATTTTTACAACATGAATAGCCAACTGTTCCAAGTCTTCAACATGCCTGCAATCGAAAATGAGAATAATAAAGTCGATTGGCAGTTATTAACCGATAAATATCCATATGTAGCCTTATTCCAATTTGCTAAATTTGCGCAAATGCCAGATTCATTAAGAAATTTAAGCGATTTGGCATTGTATAAAAGAGATCCTATTTTATTCGCTGATTTCTATCATAACATACAAAACATTCCTCATCATGAAACTGTATTATCAGGCAACTCGAAAAACGAGGAAATCCAAACTATCAAAACGCATCCTCAAAACATAACATCAAAGGAAGAAATTATTGAGCATGAAATAATCACGTTTAATATTGAGAATTTGCAGATATCGAGCTTGAATAATAAAAGTAAAAGTGATAATCAACCCGATCCTAAGAGTCAAAATACGGAGCATGAAGCACATGTTGGCGTTGAAAATAAGAATGACGATGAAAAGCTTGTGGAAGCTTTATATGATATATCTAAAGTTGATGCCACTGAGCCTGCACCAATCATTATTGAGAATTACAAGGATGAATTGGGCAAACTAACAGAAAAAGATTTGTCAACTGTCTTCGAAATAGAACTTACTTCGCTGGAAATCGAAAATGAAACCACACAAGATGGTATTCTAACCGAAACAAATATAGTTGAACCGCATATCACACTTCAAGATAAGAAAGCAGTGAATATAGCTTCCAATCCGGTTGAATCTAAAATAAGCTTAAAAGAGGTTGATGATAAATCGATGGATATTGACAAACCAGTTGAATCAAAAACTGACCCAGAAGATGATGATAAAAAGTCACTCATGGTCATGATGAGTTTCACAGAATGGCTAAATCACTTCAAAACAAAAGCCACAAGAGAGAAGGAAGAAGAAAAATCGCAAA
>JBIIJE010000095.1:0-9539 GCA_044234005.1 Chitinophagaceae bacterium
CGTGTTTAATGCTTTGGCATCATCTGGAGTACCAATAGTAACACCAAAACCCGTAAACATATTTCTGATTTCTTCATTCTCAAAAACCTTGTGTGGCATCGCTTTTTCTACGTTCAAAATTTTACCTCGTAATGGTAAAATGGCTTGGTATTGGCGGTTACGACCTTGTTTAGCCGTACCACCTGCCGAATCACCTTCGACAAGATAAAGTTCACATTTAGCTGGGTCGTTATCACTACAATCAGCTAATTTACCTGGTAAACCGCTTCCAGTAAGTACATTTTTTCGTTGCACAAGTTCACGTGCTTTTCGTGCAGCTTGACGCGCCTGAGCCGCAAGAATTACTTTGTCGATAATAACTTTAGATTCTTTTGGATGCTCTTCTAAATAAGCTTCCAATACACGTGATACTGCAGAGTCAACAATACCAGAAACTTCGCTATTACCTAATTTTGTTTTGGTTTGTCCTTCAAATTGAGGTTCTGGTACTTTTATTGAAATGATTACACTCAAGCCTTCGCGGAAATCGTCACCAAGGATATCAACTTTGGCTCTTTCAAATAATTTATTTTTATCGCCATAAGATTTAAACACACGCGTGATAGCTCGTCGGAAACCTGCCACGTGGGTGCCTCCTTCAATTGTGTTGATATTATTTACGTACGAAAATATATTTTCACTGTAAGATTGATTGTACATCATAGCCAATTCTACAGCCACATTGCTCGTTTCATCGTGGTCTTCTACATAAATTGGAAATTCAAGCAATCCTTCTCTTTTGGCATTTTTATCGAGTAGAACCACAAAATCTTTAATACCACCTTCACTGAAAAAGGTTTGTTTTGGATGTTCTCCATTTTCATCTTTTTCGCGCTCATCAATTAAATGTATACGAATGCCTCGGTTGAGGTATGAAAGTTCTCGCAAACGAGCTTCTAAGATGTCGTAATGATATTCTTTTACAGTAAAAATACTATCATCAGGTGTGAAAATTACTCTTGTGCCGGTTTCTTCACTTGTACCGATTTCACGAACGGGGTATTTGGGAGCGCCGCAACTATATTCTTGTTCAAATATTTTACCATCTCGTTTGACGGTTACATATAAATACTTACTTAAGGCATTCACGCAACTTACACCCACACCATGCAAACCACCCGATACTTTGTAAGATCCTTTATCGAATTTACCCCCTGCATGCAGGACCGTCATAACAACTTCTAGCGCACTGCGTTTTTCTTTAGTATGCATCGCAGTGGGAATACCACGTCCATCATCCTCTACCGAAATTGATTCGCCTTCAAGAATTTTCACAGTAATGTTTTTACAATGTCCGGCCAAAGCCTCATCGATTGAGTTATCGACTACTTCATATACCAAATGGTGCAAACCCTTTAGACTTATATCGCCGATATACATGGCTGGGCGTTTACGAACAGCTTCTAAGCCTTCTAATACCTGAATACTATCAGCACCGTAATTGGGCTGTTTTATTTCCTCGTTTTCTTGAGACATACTAATTTTTTATTGTGTATTTAAATCCTTTAATAATGATGCCTAATCTATGAATAGGGTTAAAATCTAAAGGCTTACAAAAGTAAAGTTTTTAAGCTTAGTAAGCAAGACATTTTTTTAGTATTTTTTGCATGAAAATGCGTCTGGTTAAATGTTTCAGCGAAATAGTAATTAAGATTTTATCCACAATGAAACAATAAAACTTAAACCATCTCGATTTGTAAGGAATACTAAAGCTAAATTAACAAAGACCTGTGATTATTTTGTCTAGTTCATAGATTTAAACTTCCTGTATATATAAAATAATTTCACTATTTTTGAAGTTCAGGAAATAGAGTCAAACCTTATAATCAAGAATAACGTCTTTAGTTCGAACAATATATTTTAACATGAAAAGAATCTTATTTATATTTTGTATAATAACACTTTCGCTAACTAGTTTTGCACAAGTACAAAACAATTTAACAATAGGGCCAGATTTAATAGTTCCTTACTGCGATCCTTGTACAACTTTACATGCTAAATACACACCTTATTCTGCTAATATTACCAACTACGCTGTTAATCAGATTACATATGCTCCTTATTCATTCACTGGAGCCAATATGGTTTCATTAAGTGATGATCAATGGTCTGGCGTTGTTTGTATTCCATTTGATTTTTATTTTTTTGGCAATTCATATGACGAATGTGTAATTGGCTCAAATGGGTTGATTACTTTCAATATTGGTCAAGCAAATGGTGCATGTGCTTGGAATACAGCAACAGTTGCGCCACTTCCAAATCCTGCTTACGCAACAGCGTTAAATACCATCATGTGCCCTCATCATGATTTGTTACCAACAGCTGGTGGAACTATTAACTATGGCACATATGGTGTTGCCCCTAATCGTGTTTTTGTTGTTTCCTGGAATAATACTGCTATGTTTAGTTGCACATCTCTTCCAGCAAGACAACAACTTGTCCTTCATGAATCTACTAATAAAATAGAGACTTTTATAGAAAGTAAGGCTACCTGTAGTGGGTGGAATGGGGGAAGAGCTATTCATGGAATTCAAAATGCAGCTGGTACAATTGCGATAACTGTCCCTGGTAGAAATTTACCCAATGTGTGGACAGCGACCAATGATGCTTGGGAATTTGTTCCGAATGGAACCGGTCCAGTGGCTCAAGCACCAGCCCCTATTGCGGTTGACTGGTATGATATAAATAATGTATTGATAGCTTCGAATGTAGACTCTTTAGTCGTCTGCCCAACCCAAGCAACTACCTATTATGCGAGGTGGTATCGTTGTGGTTTACTTTCAGCATCTGATACTTTGAATATTCAAAAGAATGTACAAATGAACTTTGTAATTTCAAATATTGTCGATGCGAACTGTTTTGGCGAGGCAAATGGTAGTTTTAGCGTAAATATGACAGGTGGGCAAGCTCCTTACTCACTCACCTTAAATGGAAATGCAATCGCATCAGGTCCTCAAGGTAATTTAACATCAAATACATACACTGTTGTAGCGACGGATGCAAATAATTGCACTGAAACGACAACTGTATTTATTAACCAACCATCACAATTAATGCTAGGTATCCTTTCTCAAACAGATGTGTTGTGCAAATACCAAAACACAGGTACTGTGCACTTGACAGCTAGTGGAAGTGTTCCGCCTTATGTATACTATCACAATAGCTCTCCTAGTCAAGTATCACCTAATTTTGATTCGATGCGAGCAGGTAATTTTACTTTTAGTGTAGAAGATTCTCATGGATGTATAACGTCTTTACCAGTGACTGTAAATGAACCAGCAGAGCTCTTAAATGTTACACAAGTAACTCATGAAGCTACTTGTTTAGTTAAGAATGATGGAATGGTTGAATCATTGCCAACAGGTGGAATACCACCTTACCAATATGAATGGAATACTAGTCCTATGCAAACCACACAAAATGCCACTAACTTGAAGACTGGCGTTTATCATGTGCTTGTTACAGATGCGAATAATTGTATTACGGCAACGCAAATCCAAGTAGAACAACAATTATGTTGTGAGCTGTTTATGCCTGATGCATTTACTCCAAATGGAGATAGTCGTAACGATAAATTTAAAATTATCGAAAGAGGTGGTGGGGTTATCCTTGGCGAATTTAGAATCTACAACCGATGGGGCCAAGAAATATTCAGCACTCGCGACATTACGCAAGGTTGGAATGGAGAGTATAAAGGAGTGTTGCAAAGCAATGATACTTATCATTATATCATTCAATATCAATGCAACGATAAAGGTGCTATCTCTCAGAAAATTGGTAAAGGGGACTTCCTTCTACTGAGATAGTCTTATCATTCATTTGAAATTGAGGTTGCATTGTTATTTTACAACCCTTCTTCTATTCTGTTGTTTCAATTTTTATCAAGCAACCATCACCATAGCTTAAAAACCGATAGTTGTTGGCTAGCGCAAATTCATAAATTGGCTTCCACTTGTTTTTCGTAACAGCACTAATGAGCATGAGTAATGTGCTATTCGGCTGATGAAAATTTGTAACTAAATAATCAACCATACGAATTTTATAACTTGGCATTATCATAATTTGTGTTTTGAAAAAAATCGATTCTTTCTTTTCAATATCCATTAAGTGAAGTAATGATTTCAAAATCTCTTTTCTTGAAAAATTAGAAACATTGGTGTAGGCCACAAACTGCGGTAAAATATAATCTTCTTCAAATAAACTATTTTTTTGAACCGCTAAAAATGCGTACCAATAAATGCTTTCAAGTGTTCGTAAACTAGTGGTACCAACCGCAATTGTATTTTCAAACTGCATTAATTGCTGAAGAAGAGTTTTTTTAATTTCTACCCACTCTGCATGCATTTCATGTTCATGTGCAAGGTTTGCTTTAACGGGTTTAAAAGTTCCAGCACCAACATGTAGTGTTAAAAACAATGATTCTATTTTTTTTAGCTTTAAACTTTCAAAAACTTTTTCAGTGAAATGTAAACCTGCCGTAGGTGCTGCCACACTTCCTGAAATGCTAGCATAAGTTGTTTGATATCGAATACTGTCGCTAGCTTCTGCCTTTCTTAATAAATAGGGTGGTATCGGAATATCGCCCAATTGCTCAATGACTTCAGCAAAGGTTAACTCGCCGTTCCAATTAAATTGAACTTCAACACCAAACTCGCTTTGATTTCGATAACTTGCTTCAATCACAGTATGGTCTGGCAGTGTCCATTCTAAATTTTCATTTTTTTTCCATTTTTTTAGACCTCCTATCATACAAATCCATCGCGAAGTTTTTACTTGCATTAATGCCTCACTTGGCGTGATGTCTCTCGGCTCTAAACAAAAAATTTCAATAATACCACCGCTTGGTTTTAAATAGGTGAGCCTTGCTGGAATTACTTTACTATTATTAAAAACCATGCAAGAATTCTGCAATAAGTATTCATGAATATTTTTATAAATATCTTCTTTAAACTCTCCTTCTTCAATAATTAGTAATTTACTCTCGTCGCGATTTCTTAATGGATATTTCGCGATTTTATCATCGGGTAAATAATAATCAAAGTCTTTTGTCGAAACTTGTGGAATTGGCATATGCTAGGATTAATTTGTTGAAAAAAATTGAAGTATATGTGATAAATTTGATGCTTGTGGGCTCATTTAAAAATTCAAAACTAGGAAAATACTTTTTTATTTTTATAATAGGTATGATGCTTACTCAATGTAAGCGAATTGATATAGCGTATGGTACAAGTGGCTGTATTCGCGAGAAAATTAAATCGTTTAGTAAATACACTTGTAAAACTGGCGGAAACGTAATGGAGTATGAATTTGATACAAAGCTCGTGTATGTCTTCAAACTTGGAAATTGCGATGAAATATTAAATGCTGAAGTTTTAGATGCTTCATGTAATACTTTAGGATATATCTATCCCAATCAAACAATCAATATCGTTGATAGTCTTGACTTCAACGATGTAGCTATCTTCAAGCGAATTATTTGGGAAGATAAATAATTTGTTTAAATTTTACTTTTCATAAATTCAGTCACACTATTTGTTAAATGATTGATTTGTATCTCATTCAATCCATGATGACAAGCCATCAACATACCACCTCTCATAACTTTATCTGATTCTGAATAGCCATTAATTGATGCCTTGTGAACACAGTTTTTGAATCCAGGCTGCCTTAAGATATTTCCTGTAAATACTGTTCGAGTTTGTATATTTCTTTTTTCTAAAAATATTTGTAAGTCACGACGTATAAATGGTGCAGTATCTCTTATGGTAATTGCAAAAGCCAACCATGCCGTGCGTGAATTTGGCAGCTGATTAGGCAAGATAAAATATTCTTCATATTGTTCGAAAAATTTGCGAAGCCTCGTATAATGTGAAGTTCGCAAATCTATATTGCTGTTTAATTTGCTCAATTGAACTAAACCAAATGCAGCGCCCATTTCAGAAGGTTCAATATTATATCCCGGCTCTTCAAATACAAATTTGGCATCATAAGGAATACCATCTACTTCCACATTGAAACGGTTTTCAATGGATTCACTTTCCACGAAAAGCGAAGATGAACGTCCCCAACTGCGCAATAATTTTCCTCTATTCAAGTGAGCATCTTCATTGACGCAAAGCATGCCCCCATTCCCACCACAATTAATAATATGAGAGCCATAAAAACTGGTCGTGCTCATATCTGTAAAACGACCACTACTTGCACCATCAATTTCAGCACCTAATGTATCTGCACTATCCTCAAGCACAAATAAATTATGTTTGTCAGCAATTTCGCGAAGTTGTTTCCAGTTTGGCAAATTCCCAATAAGGTTCGGAATAATCATAGCCTTGGTTTTTGGCGTTATCATTTCTTCTACTTTGTCAGCATCCAAGTTGTAAGTACCTTCTTCAACATCCACAAATGCAGGAATCCAATTTCGTTTTACGATAGGTGCTACAGTAGTTGAAAAAGTAAGGGCAGGAGTTATAATTTCAGCTCCTTCTTCATAATTGAGTAAGTCAGCCGCAAGGTATAATGCACTCGAGCCTGAATTTACACCTATACCATATTTTTTATTATATAAAGCTGAGACCTTTTGTTCCAATTCTCGAACATGTTTGCTCATCTGAGTTGTTGTTTTTAAGACATTCACTACAGCATCTATTTCTTCTTGACCATGAACGGTGGTACCATAAGGCACATAAGGATAATCTGACATAAAATTTTTTTTTTGGAAGCAAATGTATTTGAATTGATGAATAACAGCTAAGCTTTGAACCATAAATATTCATTAAAGTTTCAATGAATCATAAATAATAATGTTGTCAATATTCTACGTTTTCGTGTCGTTAGGTTTAACCGGGATTTTGCAGCAGAAACGACTAAAATATGTTTACTAAAATTAATTATACAAAAAAAAGACCTCAAATTGAGGTCTCTTTTTTAAAGAAAATAGATCCAAATTAACTCTTTACAAATTCTGCATTAATATTAACAGTAATTTCTTTCCCTAAAGCTGCTGCTGGCATACCTGGAGCGATTTTGTAGTCATCACGATTTAATTTTCCAGTTACTTTAAAGCCAGCAATATCTTGCTTGCTAAACGAATTTTTTCCAAACTTAGCAATTGCAGTTAACGTAACAGGTTTTGTGATACCGTGCATCGTTAAATTTCCTTTGATAATATAAGCATTTGGTATTTTAGTTTTCGTAAACGAAGTACTTTTAAAATCGATTGTAGGATACTTTTCTGCATCAAAAAAGTCTTCTTTTTGTAAATGAGCATCACGATTAGCATTGTCAGTATTTATTGATGCAACATCAGTTGACATTGTGGCTACTGCATCAGTCAGATCAGCTGTGCTTGCTGTAATCGTTGCTTCTACCTTCTTAAAGTATCCTTCTACATCTGATACCATCATGTGTGAAATACTGAAGCCTACTTTTGCATGCGATGAATCTAACTGCCAGGTTGTAGGTTCATTTGCCTTAAAGGATAATAGTGTCACCGCTAACCCAATACCTACGAAAATTTTTTTGTTCATAACTTTTGTTTTTATTAATAGATGTTCAAACACGAATGTAGTTACATCCTCTATATCTCACGCATGATGTAATGTACTATTACATTAATTTAACATTCTTTGGATTGAGTGCATAGACGAGCATCCAATAATAATTGCTTTGTATTGCGATGATGAATTCATCCTTAGAATTCTGCCATAAAGAAAATAAACGACTCTTTCGCTAACATGTTTTTCTGAATCAACATGCTAGATATATTATACCAACTTTCGACCACTAGATAGAAGCCGATCGAAAAAAGTGATTTTGAGCACTTTAATTTACTGCCAAATTAAGACTAGATGAATTACTAACTCATCATGAAAGACTTGTGATTCATGTCTGTAAGGCTTCGATTTTTTATTTATTCCTTTAGCATTTAAAATATTGTATCAACAATTTCATTTTTTCAAGAAGATAACTTTAACCTTACTTTGCATTTCAGCTTAACCACATGGCATATTCAAGTTTAGAAGATTGTATTATCGATTTGGAGAAAAATAATATGCTGGTGCGCATTGCTGAAGAAGTAGATCCATATTTAGAAATGGCTGCTATTCATTTAAGAATTTATAATAAAAAAGGACCTGCTATTCTTTTCGAGAAAGTAAAAGGTTCTCGATTTCGAGCTGCGAGTAATTTGTTTGGAACACTAGAAAGAAGTGAATTTATTTTTCGGAATACTATTTCAACCGTAAAAGAAATGATACAATTGAAAGGTAATCCCATGCAGGCTTTGAAGCATCCTTTGAAATATGCCAAAACTGGATTTTCAGCACTTCATGCATTACCACTTAGAAATCCTTTAAGTAAGCCAGTTCTTTTCGAAGAAATTGAAATAAGTGATTTGCCTTTAATTCATCATTGGCAAATGGATGGCGGGGCTTTTATAACGCTTCCACAAGTATATACCGAAGATATTGAAAAGCCAGGTATTATGAACGCTAACTTAGGTATGTATAGGATTCAACTTAGTGGTAACGATTATTTGATGAATCAAGAAGTTGGATTGCATTATCAATTACATCGTGGAATTGGGGTGCATCAAACGAAAGCGCATCAAGCAGGTAAGCCTATGAAAGTGAGCGTGTTTGTAGGTGGACCTCCCTCTCATTCTGTCGCCGCGGTGATGCCGCTCCCTGAAGGTATGAGTGAAATGATGTTTGCTGGTTTATTGGGAGCACGTCGGTTTCGATATTGTTATCGAGATGGATATTGTATCAGTACTGATGCCGATTTTGTAATCACTGGCGAAGTTCATCCGAATGAACTAAAGCCCGAAGGTCCATTTGGAGATCATTTAGGCTATTATAGTTTACAACATCTATTTCCTCTGATGCGAATTCATAAAGTCTATGCACGCAAAAATGCGATATGGGCTTTTACGGTTGTTGGTCGGCCGCCTCAAGAAGACACTAGCTTTGGTGAACTCATTCATGCCATGACAGGACAAGCCATCCAACAAGAAATACCAGGATTAAAAGCGGTACATGCAGTGGATGCGGCTGGAGTGCATCCACTATTATTAGCAATTGGTACAGAAAGATATACGCCTTTTAATCCCACGCAAAGTCCGGCTGAATTGCTCACAATTGCGAATCATATGTTAGGCACAGGACAATTGAGCTTAGCAAAATATTTATTCATCACCGCAGATGAAAGCAAACAGCTAGATATTCACCATATAGCCGAATATTTAGGTTATGTTTTAGCTCGTATTCAATGGCAAAGAGATGTTCATTTTTATACCCAAACTACCATGGATACCCTCGATTATAGCGGGGGAAGTCTCAATATGGGCAGCAAAGTCGTATTTGCCGCATATGGCGAGGTGACAAGAAAATTGGGCAATTCTATTCCGAAATCATTACTTGAAATAAAAAATAGTGTGCAAGCCGAAATTTGCTTGCCAGGTGTTTTGGCTATTTCCTTTACAAAATTCGAAACATATAGTC
>JBIIJE010000020.1:0-30104 GCA_044234005.1 Chitinophagaceae bacterium
CAAAGCCATTTACCACACTACCTGTGCCTTTACTAAGTTGCATGCTTTCTATCCATTGTCCGGGCGTAAAATTCAAACCTGTTATACTTGCTAAACCGCGTGTATCAGGAATATTTTCTCGAGTGATGAAAGTATTAGGACCTGATAAACCTAGAAGTTGAATTTGTTTATATCCCGTAACCGCATCTGTAAAAGAAACGTCAACACTTGGTGTTGTTTCGAAGCTTTCACTCAAATTGCAGCATGCAGCCTTCAGTAATTCTTTGCTTCCAATATTTTCTAATTTTTGTATGGAAAGCAAACTAATTTCTGTTGTGAAACGTTTATTGCGTATTACCACATCTTTCATTTTTTTTATAAAAATAGGATACACAATTTTTATTTCTTTTGTGACATCCGTAATCTGAACGGTGTCTTTACCTATATGAGGATGATCAATAATAATTTGCTTTACACTATCAGGAACCAGTATGGTGAACCTACCTTCTTTATCTACAAAAGCAAAGCTAGATTTATTGAAGCTTATCTTCGCACCAATTAAAGCCTCTTCTGAGTTTGATTTTGTTTTTTCAAGCACAATTCCCTTGAGTGTAATTTTTGATTTTTGCGCATATATCGAACTATTACAAACACATCCAACAAACAAGAAAAAGCAACGGAGAATCCTTCTCCTAATCATGGTCACATTTACCTGTCCTGTATGCGCAGCAAGAAGGTAATTTTTTGTAATCAGATTCAGAAGCTATGAAGTTAGGTGTATCATGTCCAGCTTCACTGATAGCTTTCTCAATAAGTTTTAAATTTGTTTTATTTGGATTATAAACTACTTGCAATATTTGAGTTTTTTTGTCCCATGTTGCTTGTTTTACCCCTTTTACATAAGCTGCTTCTTCAATACGTTCTTTACATTGACCGCAATTTCCTCTTACTGTTAATGTGTCGGTTTTAATACATGATTTTGACGCTTGAATGGATTGATTTGTGAAGATGAGTACGAGTGAAAATATCGTACTTAAAATTAAAGTTTTCATTTTAAATGTATTTTATAGTTAAATAATTCAATCTATTCTTACCACTAAATTAATTAGGTTTAGAATAGAAAATTTCAGCATGATCGCATATTGCGACAAAATGCTTTAACTATAATATAAATACGAATGAGTTAGCTGATAAATTTTTACAGATTGCCTTTGTGGAGGTTGCGATGGTAATTTATCATTTAAAGCTTGCGCATGCGGTTTATTTTGACTTACGGTGAATTTAAAATAAGTCTGACTATAGAAATCACCTTGTCCCTCATACTTATTCTGAATCTTGTTGCTCTCTAATTGATCATCATGAATTTTGAATTGTTTAAAATCATCTTTACAACAGCCATCATCGGTAGTTTCATTATCGTCACAGCAACAAGATGCTTTCTCGATTAGATTAATAGAAGCTAAGCTTCCACCACAATAGTGTAATGAAATGTTGATGCCAATTACGGCAGTTAAATAGAAAAAGAGAAGCGATATATTGAGTAACCTTTTCAAAATCACATCAAATGTAAATAGAAGTATGAAAATGGTGTGTTAATCTATTCGGCGTTTTCTAGTGCTTCGTAAATTTTTATTTCATTATAAACAGAATCACGCTCAACAGGTACTCGATTTACAGCGTAAATCAATTCACATATTTGTTCTGTACTTAAACTAGGATTTTGCTCTTCGCTACCAGCCATGGAATAAATTTTGGTACTATCATCAATGGTTCCATCTAAATCATCTACACCAAAACTCAATAAAAGTTGAGCTTTTGTTCGCCCTAACATAGGCCAGTATGCTTTTAAATGAGGGAAATTATCCATGAATATTCGAGCAATCGCGTATGTCTTTATATCCTCTATCATCGAGCTTTCTGTAATATGACTCATATCATTATCTTGATTACGGAATTTAAGCGGTATAAAACAATTGAATCCTTTGGTTTCATCTTGCATATTTCTTAATTGATTCATATGATCAATTCGATCTTCATAACTTTCTATATGTCCGTAGAGCATTGTTGCATTGCTATGCATACCCAATTCATGAGCCGTTTTATGAATGTCTAACCATCCATCACCATCCACTTTGTCTTCACAAATTTGTTTGCGAATATGTGCGGCAAATATTTCTGCGCCGCCACCGGGTAGTGATTGCAAGCCAGCATCTTTTAGTTTTTGTAAACCTTCTTTTCGAGTTAGTTTAGCTTTGCGGAACATGTAATCAAGTTCAACTGCCGTAAATCCTTTTAGATGTAAATTAGGTCTATGTGATTTAAGTTGTTTGAGCAAATCACAAAAAAAGTCAAGGTCCAGTTTTGGATGCACTCCACCTACAATGTGTACTTCAGTTACTGGAATATTATCATATTTTTTTACAATATGCAGCATTTGATCAGTGCTCATTTCCCATCCATCTTCTCGGTTCTTATAGAGTTTTGAGTAAGAACAAAATGCACAACTGAAAACACATACATTTGTTGGTTCGATATGAAAATTTCTATTAAAGAAAGTTTTGTTACCATATTTTTCTTCTCGAACAAAATTGGCTAAAGCACCTAAAAATCCAATTTCACCTTGTTGGTATAAAAGTAAAGCGTCTTGAGTTGTTATTCTTTCATGTTGAATAACTTTATCGGCGATGGATTTTAAATCAGATGTGATATTAAAGGTTGAAAGAATACTTTGAATATTACTTGGTATCATGCCGTAAAGATAAATCGAAGAATCAGCATTTGAGATTTGCGATTCTATATTTTATATCGATTATAACTTTCTGCTATTTATTTCGTCTCTAATTTGTGCTGCTTTTATATAATCTTCTTTATCGAGTACCTCTTCGAGCATTTTTTGTAAATCAGCAATACTTAATTTCGACATATTGTCGTTGGTGGAAGTAACCTTTGCACGGGTGGTTGATTTCTTCTCAACTTCGGAAGCCAATTTAGGACTTGACTCGTCCATTTGCAAACCTGCTGAGTTTAAAATATTTTCAAATGTATAAATGGGGGCATCAAATCTAACTGCCAATGCTAAGGCATCTGAAGTACGTGAATCAATTTCGACAGTTTCGAGTGGTGACTGACAAACAAGCTTCGAATAAAAAATACCTTCATGTATACGATGAATAACTACTTCTATCAATTGTAATGAAAAAGCAGACATCATATTTTTCATCAAGTCGTGAGTTAAAGGTCGGGTTGGTTGCATGTTTTCTAAAGCAACGGCAATTGCTTGTGCTTCGAAACCTCCAATTACAATGGGTAATTTGCGCACTCCATTCACTTCGCCTAGCACAACAGCGTATGAATGTGATTGCGTAACACTATGCGACAAGGCTACAATTTCTAACTCTAACTTTTTGGAACTCATAAGATTTCAGCGGCAAATATAGAAAAATAAATTAAGCGTTTTGAGCCGCTTTGAATTTTTTGACAGCTGCTGTTAATTTAGGCAGTATATCAAAGGCATCCCCAAGCACTCCATAATCTCCTGCTTTAAAGAATGGGGCTTCTGGATCTTTATTGATTACCACAATTGTTTTTGAACTATTTACACCAGCTAAATGTTGAATAGCGCCTGAGATACCTACTGCAATATATAAATTTGGTCGAATTGTTCCACCTGTTTGTCCTACATGCTCATGATGTGGTCTCCAATGTGAATCAGCCACTGGGCGAGAACAAGCTAAGGTAGCACCTAATGACGTTCCTAATTCTTCAAGAATACCCCAATTTTCAGGACCTTTTAAACCACGACCTCCACTTACTACCAATTCAGCTTCACCCAAAGGCACTATACCTGTCACTTTATTTACAGCTTCTACTTTAATTGCAAAATCATTCGCTTTGAAATCAATATTTTTAGATTCAATACTAGCGGTCGCTTCAGATTGTACAACAGGAAATGAGTTAGGTGTTATTGAAATTACTTTAATCGCAGATTTAATATTCACCATGGCAAAAGCCTTGCCTGCAAAAACTCCTTTTTTTATCACGAACCCATTGCTAGTATCTGGCAAAGAGATAGCGCCAGCCACTAAGCCTGCTTTTAGGCGAGCTGCCACTCGAGGTGCCACTGCTTTGGCCGTATTATTATTAGAAAACACAATGACACTCGCATTTTCGCTTTGCGCAATTTCGCAAATAGCCGTTGTATAGGCTTTTGATTCAATATTATTTAATCGTGCGTCTGCAACATGGATCACTTTATTGGCACCATAGTTGCCTAATAATTCTAAATTATTTGCATCACCGAATACAACGGCGCAAACTTGAGTTCCTAGTTGATTGCCCACTTGAGAGGCATATTGTATGGCTTCAAAGCTTGCTTTTTTAAATGAACCATTATTTGATTCTGCAAAAACGACTATCATGATTATTTGTATTAAAAATTAATTAGAAAATGATTACTAAATTACTTTGGCTTCTTCGTGAAGTAAACGCACCAATTCGTCCATATTATCTGCATCAATCATTTTAATGCCTGATTTTTGGGCTGGCATATCGTAGGCAACTATGCTTGTGAGTTCATCAGCAGTAGCTGGTGGCACAACTGTTAAAGGTTTTGTACGAGCAGCCATAATACCACGCATATTAGGGATGCGAGCTTCAGCCATTCCTTTTTGACAAGATATTACGATTGGTAAATTACATGAATTAGTCTCTTCGCCACCTTCAATCTCTCTATTTACAGTAGCAATAGTGCCATTTATATCAAGCTTAGAAGCATGAGAAATAAATGGCATATCTAACATTTCCGCAACCATGCCACCAATGCTCGAATTACCATAATCGATACTTTCTTTTCCTGTTAAAATCATATCGTATGCCTTATCTTTAGCGTATTCAGCAATTTGCGTAGCGATATAGAAACTATCTTTACTTTCACCATCAATTCGGATTGCTTCATCTCCACCTAATGCCAATGCTTTACGAATAACAGGTTCAGCATCCGCTTTCCCAACTGTTATCATGTGAACAGCAGATGCAACGTTTGTTTCTTTTAACTCTAAGGCTCTTACTAATGAATACCATTCATCAAATGGATTAATAATCCATTGAACACCCGCCTCATTGAAAGTTGTGTTGTTGTCGCTAAATCCAATTTTGGTCGTTGTATCAGGCGCCTTAGTAATACAAACTAATATTTTCATATATATCACGAAATTTTAAGAGCCGCAAATATAAGGCGTAAATAGCAAAAAGGAATTAATGTGAATCATGCAATCTTAAAGATTTTGTATAGAGGATAAGATTAAAATTTATGCTAGAATTTGCTAAAACATTTCAATTTTTAAGCTAGAAGTTATCAGAGGCACTAATATTGCAGTAGAAATGGAAAGGATCGAAAAAATAAAAGAGATGTTGGCTGCAAATCCAAGTGATAGTTTTTTACTGCATGCCCTAGGTTTGGAGTATATAAAAATCGGAGAATTGAACTTGGCAAAGCAGTCGTTTGAGCGAGTGCTAGTTAGTAATCTAAATTATATTGGTACATATTATCATTTAGCTAAAGTGAATGAATTACTTAATGAAATTAAAGAAGCTATACTCATTTATGAAAAAGGTATTATTGTCGCGAACCAACTAAAAGATAATCATGCTAAAAACGAATTGCAAATGGCTTTAGACGATTTAATTGATTAACATGCTAAAGCTCGATTTAGAACCACAAAAATATTTGGTTGCTGTAAGTAGCGGAAAAGATTCTATGGCTTTGGCATATGCATGCTTAATTCAAAAAGTAGAATTTGGCGTAGCCCATTGTAATTTTCAATTACGTGATGAAGAATCTTTAGCGGATGAAAAATTTATTGAAACATGGTGCTTTCAGCATGGAATTACATTTCACAAGAATAGATTTGACACAATGACTTACGCGGAGGATAATCAATTATCTATTCAGGAAGCCGCAAGAAAACTGCGCTATGCTTTTTTTGAAGAAATACGAATCGAATTTAAATACTTTGCAATACTTACTGCCCATCATCAGGATGATAATATTGAGACAGTTATATTTCAAATTGCGAGAGGGACAGGTTTGAAAGGCCTAACTGGGATGCCTGCCATCAATGAATTTATTCAACGCCCTTTGCTAAAGTATTTCCGTGAAGAAATAGAAACTTATATAGACACCCACCAAATTCCGTTTCGAGAAGATAGTAGTAATGCTAAATCAGATTATACAAGAAATAAAATAAGACATCAAGTGATTCCTGCATTGATGGATGCAATTCCATCATTTAAGAACAATATGATGGAGAATGTATCGCGTTGGTCAGAAATCTACTCGATTTATGTGGATGCCATCCAAAAGCAAGTATCTAGGTTAGTAGTAAAGCGAGGTAATGATTTTTACTTGCCAATCAGAAAACTTAAAAAAGTACAACCCTTGCAAACAATAGTTTACGAGATATTAAAGCCATTCAATTTTCAATCCTCGCAACTGAAAGAAATTATGAAGTTGTTAGATGCAGAAAATAGCAAGTACCTCGAATCTTCAACGCACCGACTTATTAAGAATAGAGATTTTTTAATAGTAACACATAAAATGAATCTCACTTCGGGTTTATTTCTCGTGGAGTCAAGCCAAGCAGAGATAGAAACGGATGTCTTTTCCTTTTCAATAATATCTCAGGCAAAGGCACCTGAGAAATTTACAAATCAACATCACGAAATTTATTTCGATATGAAAGAAATAAAATTCCCATTAATATTACGAAAGTGGAAAGCTGGCGATTATTTATATCCGTTTGGCTTGAATAAAAAAAAGAAAGTATCACGAGTACTTATAGATGCAAAATTAAGTTTGATTGAGAAGGAGAAAGTTTGGGTGCTTGAATCTGGCAGGAAATTGATTTGTATATTAGGCATCATGCTCGATCATCGATTTCAGATCTTGCCAAGTACAAAGGAAATTTGTAAATTGACGTTTATTAAAAAGAATTAAAAGCAATGAGCACAGAAAGATACACAGAACTTCGATTGAAGTATGAAAAACTTACCAATTCAGAAGAGCAAATTCTTTGTTTAATAGATATTGTATTAGAGGTTCGTAATTATGATATCGAAGAAGCTTTTGAATTAACCGAGGATGTAATTAAACTTTCTTTACAGCATAATTTTCGTGAAGGATATGGGCGTGGTTTAAATTTGAAGGGTTCGTGCTATTGGCGCAAAGGCGATTATAACGCAGGTTTAGATACTTTGAAAGAAGCTTTGCAAGTAGCAAAGAGTATGAACAATGATGCGTTGAAAGCACGTATCTATAATAATTTTGGCAATATTTATCGCGAGTTGGGTGATTTATCAAGCGCTTCAAAGTATTATCAATGGTCATTGGAAATACATGAAGACTTAAACGACCAGCTTTCACAATCAGCCATCATGATGAATATCTCAAACATACATTTTGATTTGTTCGATTATGACTTGGCATTAGATTATGCACTTCGATGTTTGGCAATTTTTAAAGAGTACGATGATAAGAATCGATTGATTAATTTGTATCATACACTTGGTAATATTTATTTTAAGAAAGACGATTTTGATAATGCTTTAATTAATTATAAGAATAGTTTAGTGATAACTGAACCTAATACGATTGGATATATGCTCGCTAATAGTGGTATTGGTAAAGTCTATTACAAGTTAAAAAAGTTTGATAGAGCAAGACATTATTTGAATCAGGCTTTTGAGCAATCAGAAGATTTGCTCAATATAGAAGGATTAATTATATCAGAATTTTATTTAGGACGAGTTAATCTCGACGAAGGTAATTACAATGATGCGCTCAAACATTTCGACCATGCCTTTGAAATTGCAAATCAATATTCACGAAAGCACGATATCATGAGTATCCATGAAATGTACGCAACCGTATATGAAGGCATGCATGATCTAACGAAAGCATATGGTCATTTAAAAACTTATGAGCAATTAAAAGAAGAAATTTTTCAACAAAATACTAGCAATCGATTACGGAATTTGCAAATTCGACATGAGATTGAGTTTGCTGTAAAAGAGAAGGAAGTTGCCGAGCAATCTTCTAAATTAAAGCAAGAGTTTATCGCGAATATGAGCCATGAAATTCGGACGCCAATGAATTCAATCGTCGGTATGGCAAGGTTATTGGCTGAAAAAAATCCGCGGGCAGATCAGCTTAAATATTTAAATGCGATAACACAAAGTGCTGATAATTTATTAGTAATAATTAATGACATACTTGATTTTTCAAAGATAGAAGCAGGGAAGGTGGCCATTGAGTATATTGATTTTTCTTTAAACCAAGTCTTGAAAAATATTGTTACCTTATTGCGATTCAAAGCTGATGAAAAGAATATTGATGTGCGTTTTGAAATAGATGACCAAGTTCCCGAAGTTTTGATTGGGGATCCGACGCGTCTTAGTCAAGTCTTAATGAATCTTGCTGGTAACGCAGTAAAATTCACTGAGCAGGGTTCTGTTATTATTAAGGTTAAAGTTCATCAATCGTCGCAAGAAAATATTTACATTCAATTTGAAGTAAGTGATACAGG
Organism: Chitinophagaceae bacterium; assembly: GCA_044234005.1. Taxonomy (GTDB): domain Bacteria; phylum Bacteroidota; class Bacteroidia; order Chitinophagales; family Chitinophagaceae; genus OLB11. The sequence goes on from JBIIJE010000020.1 coordinate 8,562, forward strand.
AATTGGAATTTCCGAAGAGTACGTAAATAAAATATTTGATAGTTTTACACAAGCGGGCACCGATGTTGCACGAAAGTATGGTGGAACAGGTTTGGGTTTAACTATATCTAAGCAATTAGTAGATTTAATGCATGGTGAAATTTCGGTGGTTAGTAAAGTTGATATTGGTACTGTCTTTACTTTTATATTGCCATTTAAGGTTGGAGATCAAGAAAGAATTAAGCTAAAGGATGCATTTGAATTATCAGCTGAAAATATTGATATATTAAATAAGACAAGAATTTTATTAGTAGATGATAACGAATTCAATATGATATTGGCGGTCGATACCTTGAAAAGTTACGCTGAAAAAATCAGGATTGATGAGGCAGTTAGTGGAAAGGACGCCTTGGCAAAATTAGAGATGAATGATTACGATTTAATTTTGATGGATATTCAAATGCCTCTCATGAATGGGGTAGAGGTCACCCAAAAAATAAGAAACGAATTTCCGAAACCAAAATCTGATATTAAAATTTTAGCGATGACTGCCAATGTAATGACGCATGATATTGAGCATTATTTGCAAAATGGCATGAATGGTCATGTGCCAAAACCATTTCGAAAAGATGAATTGCTTCGTAAACTATTAAAGAATTTGGATGCCGAGGTGATAGGAAAGCGTGAGTTAGGTGATTTGAATTCATCCAACATAAGTTTGGATTTTCCTCATCAAGACATTGATGAATTGGGAATAGATGACGTCAGTCAAAATCAAAATTTACAAGCCCCAAGCGTTAAACCACAAGCTTCGAATCTTAAAATCACTGATCCGCGCTTCTTGATTTCATTTGCTGGTAATGACATGGAAAAACAAAAGAAGTACATCAATCTTTTTTTAGAGAATGCTCCTAAAATGATGCTTCAAATTGAACAAGGATTTGAGCGCGATGATAGAGAGATGATAAAAATTGGAGCACATTCGTTAAAAACCCAGCTTAATTATATGGGGGTAAAGGAAGAAGTTTCGCAAGTTCAATCTTTAGAACGAATGGCTGTTCATTGTCAAGATAAAGATGAATTAAAGCAAAAGATAACTCACTTGTCGAAGGTATGTAAGCAAGCATTTGGAGAACTTAAAGATTATGTGGAGAATTAAATTTTAATACAGAGTCAATTTAAAAAATCATATCAGTGCTTTCTTTTATTTTATGTAAGGCATTATATAATCTATCTAAATCGTCTTGATCATTAAAAATTTGGATTGAGTAACGGATGTAATTATTGTGGTTGATTGTCATCACAGGGATTTCAATTTGATAGTGGTTGTAAAGAAGTTGTTGCAAATCTGCTGGCTTTTCGCAATTAATTGGTATACTACACATTTGAGCCATAAAGTCATCGTGAATAGGGCTGATAGGGCTCGTATTTAGTAATTCACAAAATCGAAGTGCGTTATCTTGTGACAATTTTCTGCAGTTTGTATTCACCTCGTTCCAATTATTTTCATGCATATATTGTACACAAGCTGGTATGGTAAGAAATGCAGAAAAGTCTCTCGTGCCTTGCATTTGATGGTAGTCTTGAAATTGAGAATCTGAAGGCATCATGCTATGGTAACCCCAGCTCACCACGAGGGGGTCAAAATTGTTTTGTATTTCTTTTTGCACAAATAGAAATGAACATCCTTTGGGGGCTAGCATCCATTTATGACAGGCGCCTGTGTAAATATCAGCGTTTAAATTACGCAGGTTTACACTAATGTGTCCAGGTGCATGAGCTCCATCCACGAAGGTGGTAATACCTAGAGTTTTTGCGTAAGTACATATTTCTTCTATTGGAAGTCTCAATCCTGTCACACTTGTAATATGGCTTATGAAAATCAACTTCGTTTGTGGTGTAATTCCTTGCAAAAAGTTCGCTATAAAAGATTCCTTACTTTCAATGGGTAACTGAATTTCTCGTTTTATATATTTTGCACCTGCTTTGTCACAGTAATATTGCCAGGTTTTATCGCATGCACCATATTCCAAATTGGTTGTTAGAATTTCGTCTCCTACTTTTAGTTGCAAACTTTTTGCAATAATGTTTACAGCATAAGAAGGATTAGTTACAAAGACTAGATCATCGGCTTGGCATGAAAGGTATTTATCAAGAGCTTCTTTTGAAGTTTGTAAATATTGTAAACCTTTTCTAGTAATAAATTGAACAGGCTCGTATTCTAATTCTCGTTGAAAGTTTTGATATACCTCAAAAATAGGTTTTGGGCAAGCGCCAAAAGATCCAAAACCGAGATATGTAATTTCAGGATTTAGAAGAAAATCGGATTTTTTTGTATTCATAGAGCAAATTTAGAAAAATAAAGTTGCTGCGGTTTTATTACAAAAATCAAAATGAGATACGAGTTTTAGATTTTTGAATCTCAATACGAGGAAAGATCTATCGGATTTCGATTTTGTTTTCAATGCTTGCTTTCGGGTTCATACCTGTGATTTTTCAATCAACTGATTTTCTAGAGGTTTGTTCTTAGGTTTTATTCGTTCGTCCTCATGTTAGAATGGAACATCTTCATCTGGTGCAGAAGAATTAGAAAACTCATCGGGCTCATCGATATTAAAATCATTGGCTTTAGAAGGCAAGCGTTTTTCTTGTCCTACTTCTATCGATAGTTTAGGACCATCGCCATAGTTAGCTTTCATACCTGCACGCGGATCTTCGATATTAGCAGGTAAAATACCAAATCCGTTATCTACGGGCATGTCTTCAAATTTCTGATAAGCTAAATTGGCTCTCACTTTTACTACATCAGTGGTACCATTTCTATGCTTTGCAATGTTGATCCAAGTTTCACCATCTACAGGTTGCCCTTCAGGGTTTTTATCTAAACCATAATATTCTGGTCTGTATAAAAACATAACCATATCAGCATCTTGCTCAATAGCGCCCGATTCACGAAGATCACTCAATTGCGGAAGTTTAGCACCTTCTTTTCGATTTTCCACACCACGATTCAACTGAGACAATGCCATGATAGGGATTTCTAATTCCTTCGCTAAGCCTTTTAAGTCTCGCGATATTTTTGAAATTTCTTGCTCACGATTTCCACCTTTATCAACTGAACCTTGCATCAACTGCAAGTAATCGATGATGACCATGCCAATGTTATATTTTTGTTTCAACCTTCTACATTTAGCTCTTAGTTCGAAAATATTTAGGGCCGCTTGATCGTCAATAAATATGTTCGCTTGTGCCAGCTTACTCATGCGTTGGTGAATTTGTACAATTTCATGGTCTGCCAATTGCCCTTTGGTAATTTTACCTAGTGGAACTTCTGTGACTGCTGATAGCATACGTTTTACCAATTGCCCAGCACTCATCTCTAAGGAGAAAAATGCAACGCCTGTTGGGTTTGGATTTCTATCGCTTTTGATTGCTGCGTTCATCACCAAGTTTAGCGCAAAAGCAGTTTTACCAACAGCAGGGCGAGCAGCAAGGATGATTAAGTCAGTTTTTTGCCAACCTGAAGTGATTTTATCTAAATCAGTAAAACAAGAAGGAACACCTGTCAAATCTTCTTTTTTATTGACTTGTGCTTCGATTTCGGAAATGGTACGTGCTAAAATTGAATTAATGCTTGAGAAGTTTTTTCTTAAATGTTTATCTGTTATTTCATACAAATTAGTTTCAGCTTTGTCAAGCAAATCAAAAACATCTGTAGAATCTTCGTAAGCATCACCAATTACTTCTCCACTCATTCTTATCAATTCGCGCATGATATATTTTTGCATGACAATTCGTGCATGCTCTTCAATATTTGCGCTGCTTACAACATCGCGTGTGAGACTCGTAACATAATAACTACCGCCACACATTTCAAGTTCACTATTTTTGCGTAGGTCTTCGCACACCGTCATAAAATCGATTCGTGAACCTTTGTCGAATAAACGTCGAATACAAGCGTAAATCCTTTGGTTGGCATCAGAATAAAAACATTCTGGAGATTGAATAATTTCTAAAATTTCGGCGAGCTTGGCAGGTTCTAACATTACTGCACCTAATACAGCACCTTCCAAATCACTGGCTTGTGGAGCTACTTTACCATAAACGAGTGATGATAAATCTGCTTTTTTAGCCCTTGAATTGAGTTTGGTTGTGATTGCCATGATGTGAAATAAAGTTAAAGTATTTTATTGAAAAAATGTATGGGAGAGCGAATGTAGTTTGTAAAAGGCAAGGTGAGGAAATCATTTTCGTGAAATATTTATTAAGGCTAATTCAAACTAAAATACACAAGTTTTTCCACTGAAATTGTTCTGAAATATACATTTATAAACAAATTGAACTAAGTTGTTCGCGCTTACTAACAGCTATTCACAATGTTAACGTGAATAACTCCGCACTAATTTTTTTTGCTTATTTTGAAAAAATTACAGTCTGCAAATTCATTCTTTTTTTACCGCAAAAGCCATTCTCAGTTTGCATTTCCTTTAGAGAGAAAGGCTATATTTGTGCTTCAATTTTTTATTTCATGACAATTTCATACAATTGGTTACATCAGTATTTGCCGCTTACTTTAGACGCAAATGAATTATCACGTATATTGACCTCAGTTGGTTTGGAAGTGGAGAATATGGAAACTTATGAAGAGGTAAAAGGTGGGTTATCTGGTTTGGTAATTGGTGAAGTGATGCATTGTGAACCACATCCGAACGCGAATAAATTAAAGTTGACTAAAGTGAATATAGGTGGAGAAGAATTATTATCAATCGTTTGTGGTGCACCGAATGTTGCTGCTGGTCAAAAGGTAGTGGTAGCAACCATTGGTACTACTATTTATCCGTTACATGGTGAGGCTTTTGAAATAAAGAAAGCGAAAATACGTGGCGAAGAAAGTCAAGGGATGCTTTGTGCGGAAGATGAGATTGGATTGGGCGAAATTCATGATGGTATCATTATACTTCCCCAGGATGCAACCGTTGGTCAACATGCAAAAGATTACTATCAACTATCAGCCTCAGATATTATTTATGAAATTGGTTTAACACCTAACAGAATGGATGCGATGAGTCATTTAGGGGTTGCCAAAGATGTCTGTGCTTATATTTCCCATACAACGAATGAAAAAGTAGTTGTAAAAGTTCCAAATCTTGAAGAAATAGCGATTCAAGAAAATGTTCATATAAATATTGAAATTGAAGATGAATTAGCTTGTGCAAGATATGCGGGGGTGTGTTTGCAAGCAATTGAGGTGAAAGAGTCGCCATCGTGGTTACAGATGTATTTGAAGGCTATTGGGTTAAGGCCAATTAATAATATAGTTGACATCACCAATTATGTGATGCATGAATGTGGTCAACCTTTACATGCGTTTGATTTAGAGACTGTAAAGGGCAATAAGATTGTGATCAAGAAACCTACGAGTAAAACTTCATTTGTCGCGCTCGATGGTAAAGAAATTATTCTGCATGCTGATGATTTAATGATTTATAATGCAGAGGAACCTATGTGCATCGCTGGTGTGTATGGTGGTTTGCATTCAGGAGTTAAAAATACGACCCAAAGTATTTTTTTGGAAAGTGCCTTTTTCGAAGCTGAAAGCATACGGAAGACATCGTTGCAACATGGTTTAAGAACTGATTCGGCCACACGATTCGAAAAAGGAGCAGATATTAGCAATGTGAATTATGCTTTACATCGAGCTGCACAATTGATTCAAGAAATTGCTGGAGGCAAAGTAAGTTCAGTATTTTATGATCTATTTCCTACACAAACGCAAAGAAAGAAAATTCAATTAAGTGTTGAGAGAATTACAAATTTGGCAGGCAAAAACTATTCTGTTACGCAAATAAAAAATATTTTAGAGAATTTAGGTTTTGAAATTCAGGATGATAGAGGCAGTGATTTTGAAGTATTGGTTCCGTTTTCAAAAACTGATATAAGCATGCAAGCTGATGTAGTTGAAGAAATCATGCGAATCGATGGTTTAGATAATATCCCATTTACAGGTAAAATTTCCTATTCATTGCCTGCTGTCGCCAATGCGTATAAGCCCAATTACAAAGAGTCTATATCTAATCAGCTTGTGTCGAAAGGTTTTTTTGAAATATTCACAAACTCTATCACAAATGCAAACTTTTATCCAGATCGAGATAATTTGGTAAAAATGATGAATAGCTTATCTGCTCATTTGGATGTAATGCGTGCATCGATGTTAGAAACTGGTTTAGAAGCAGTAGCCTATAATTTGAATCGTAAGAATACACAGCTAAAATTTTATGAATTTGGGAAGGTATATTCTCAAGAAAATAACTCATTTATTGAAAATGAAAAATTGGCGATTTATGTAAGTGGCAACTATCGCACACAACATTATACGGAAAAAGAGAAACAAATTGATGTGTACTATGTGAGAGGAATTATTGAAAGTTTGTTTAAACATATACAACTTACTTATGAAGCAGCCGATTTTGGTTTGAATGTTTTATTGCATCAGAAAAAGATTGGTAGTATCGAAGTGGTTTCACAGGAAAAGCTCAAAACGTTTGATATTAAACATGCAGTTTTATTTGCTGAAATAGATTGGGATAGTGTGAAATTGGCTTTAGAAAAATATAAGGTTGTATTTGCTGAAATACCCAAGTTCCCAGTTGTACAGAGAGATTTAGCGATCGTGGTAGATAAGCAACTAAAGTATCAGGACATACAATTGGCTGTTAAACAAGCTAAGTGCAAACTGCTGCAAGATGTAAGTTTGTTTGATGTATTTGAAAGTGAGAAATTAGGGGAGGATAAAGTATCCTATGCCCTAAATTTTTCGTTTTATGATAAGCAAAAAACTTTAACTGATATTGAGGTAGAAAATGAAATGAAGGCTTTAATTAATTCTCTTTCACAAAAAGTAAATGCAACTATCAGAAACTAAATTGGTTTTTCTGAGCTTAGCGTATTTTCAACTTTAAAATTTGGGTTAAACCCAAATAATGAATCTGCATTTTGGGTGGTAATAATGGCTATTTCTTCAATATCAATTTGTGTTATTTCCGCTAATTTCTCTGCAATTATTTTTATGTAGGCACTTTCATTTCGTTTACCACGATGAGGCACAGGGGTTAGGTAGGGTGCATCAGTTTCTAATACAAGATGATTCAAATCGATGTGTTGGATTACTTCTTGCAAGCCTGCTTTTTTGTAAGTTAGCACACCGCCAATACCTAAGTAAAAACCCATGTCAATAATTTGTTTCGCAGTTTCAAGGCTACCGCTGAAACAATGAAATACACCACGAAGACCTCTTGGGACATATTCTTTAACTATAGCTAGTGTATCTTGTGTAGCTTCTCGCATATGAATTACGATGGGTAATTTGAAATGCAAAGACCATTCGATTTGTTCACGGAAAGCCAGTTTTTGTTGTTCGATGAATGTTATATCCCAATAATAATCAAGACCAATTTCGCCTACAGCGGCAAAGTTTTGTTTGTTAAGGTAATTCAACATGACTTCGAGTTGCTGTTTGTAGTCGTCATTCACGTACGTAGGATGTAAGCCCATCATAGCATAGCAATGTTGTGGGAAATCACTTTCTACTTGCAGCATGCTATCTATGGTGCTTATGTCGCAGTTGGGTAAATACATCCTTTCGATACCGCAGGTAATAGCAGCTTCAATCCTATTATTTCTATCGTGATTAAAAGCCTCATCATATAAATGACAATGTGTATCGATAAATTGCGGCATGGATATTTAGTTTTCTAATTGATTGATTATATAGATAAATTGTTTTTTGGATGATGTATTTCGGCAACGATAGAAGTGGAAAGCCCGCATGCCGATTGCGAAAAAATACTACGAGGGAACGAGTCACTTATTTTCGTGATTGGGAGAGGACTTGAAACGAATAGCGTGTGTGCCGCCCAAGTGCATATTTATAAAATAGTTTTTAAAAAGCGTTCTTCCACATCATGCTTTCTACTGGTTTTTTAGGCTGTCCACTATATTTCGCACCGGACTTCTGATTGTATTTTACTTCAATTTCACCATCTACAGGAAAATAAATAAGTTGACCAATGGGCATGCCTGCGTATACTTTTACAGGTTGTTTAACTGAAATTTCCAATGTCCAATTGCCACAAAATCCAACATCTCCTTTGCCTGCAGTTGCGTGAATATCAATACCCAATCGGCCAGTACTTGATTTGCCTTCGAGAAAAGGTACATGCTCATGCGTTTCGGTGTATTCTTCGGTCACCCCCAGATAGAATACGCCGGGTTGCAATACAAACCCTTCATCTGGAATATCGAAATGACGGATTTCATTGTGTTTTTTGGCATCCAGTTCATGATGAATATAGTTTGCAAGATGCTTGCCTAGATGTACATCATACGAATTGCTGCCTAAGCATTCACGGTCATAAGGTTCTATTTTGATGGTGCCTTTTCCCATTTCATCCAAAATCTTCTTATCTGATAATATCATATGACTAAAAATTTTAGCAAATGTAAGCGGCTACATGTAATATTACAATCTGATTTATACCCACTTCATTTAGTTCACTTAATTTTGGTTTATGAAAAATATAATTTTTATTCTATTCATTGTAACTGTTCTTCCCGCTCAAGCAAAACAGCGCTATGGGATAGATTTGGCCGTTGGTTTGAAGGGTGGGGTAAACATGAATCAAATGACGGGGAAAGGTCTAAAGAATGTGTATTCGACAGATCCTCATGTAGGCTTTTTTGCACATCTAAATAAAAAAAGAATTGGTATTCAAGTGGAAAGTGTCTGGTCGCAAAATCGAATTGTGACTGATTCTACTTTTTATGGATTTTATAAACAACACTTTCGTTCAGTTAGTGATAGTTTAAGCGCAGGAAGATTCCGTTTTCAAACCTTGGCTATTCCTGTTTTATTAAATATCAAATTGCACGAAAGAATATGGGTACAAGTGGGTCCGCAGTTTACATCACATGTTAATTTATTAGATAAAAATAAAATTTTGAAAAGTGGTATTGTAGTAATTGAAGATGGTGCTGTAAACGGAGTTGCTGGGATATGGCTTCAGTTTGGCGGTAAGAACCCAGTATTGCATATGAATGCAGGCGCTCGTTTTATAATGGGTGTAAATAATATGAGCGAGTTAGTTACTAATGCGGGCAATGTGGAGAAATGGCGAAATCAGATGATACAAATTCATCTTGGAGTGAGTTACTAATTGCAGATATTAGTTCACAGATGTCACAAATTGGCAGAGATTGTTTTGGAAGTAATACCGATTGGACAAATGTAATAGATAAAAATTTCGTTCCTCCATTTAATCTAAACATTTGTATCCATCGGCATTTACAATTTTCGTCAAGCGAAATGTATAATATAAAATTAATATCAAAATAGTATAATACAAACCTTATCTGTTGGTTTCAGTGTTACCCATGGGAGAAAAAGTACAGCATACATTAGTTACAGCTGTCACAAATTGGCACAGATTCTTAATTTTAGTATTCTTTTCAATCTAAGCATTGAACACCTATTATACTTTCATTTTTATAAATTAATATATCCTTCAAATACGAATGTTGCTTTCCCCACTAACCAAATATTCTTTACTTTTTGCTGATTAATTTTTTCAAATTCAACTTTCAACATACCTCCTAGTGTTTCAATATCGATAGAAAAATTTCCGAGTTCATTATCTGTGGAGGCTATTGCAGCAGCGGTTACTCCAGTGCCACAACTCATTGTTTCATCTTCTACACCTCGTTCGTAAGTGCGCACAAATATTTTTTGGGAACTTAATCTTTCTACAAAATTTACATTGATACCTTCATCTTTAAATTTAGGGCTATTCCGAATTAATGCACCTTCTTTTTTGATATCCATTTCATTTACATATTCGGTAAAATGAATATAATGTGGCGACCCCGTATTTAATTCTGTATAAGTTTCGTGCACTTGTATGCCATTTACTTCATTCATTTTTAATTGGACTGTATCATCTTCGTCTATATAGGCTTGATGGTTGCCATCGATGGCGATAAAATTTGCTTCGCTATTTATAAGTCCTAATTTTTTTGCAAATGCTGTGATGCATCTACCACCATTTCCACACATGGTACTTTCATTACCATCGCTGTTGTAATAAACCATTCTAAAGTCTTGATTCTTATCAAGTTCGAGTAGCATGAAACCATCAGCGCCAATTCCGAAATGCCTGTGACAAGCATTTCGAATTTGTTCACGGTTTAGTTCAAATTTTTTTAGACGATTATCTAGAATGATAAAATCGTTACCAGTTCCATGATATTTATAAAAGTGAATTAGCATCTTAAATTTGTTCAATTATACCTAGGCTTTTTTCAATCATGTGATGAATGCTTTTTGCAGCCTGTTCGGTAAATGTTTTTGTTTTTCGATTGGCAACTATTGTATTAATTGCAAGACATTGATGACCAAATATTCTACCAAGACCAAAAATGGCAGAAGTTTCCATCTCAAAATTGGTGATTCGATGTTCCTCAAATCGAAAGCTTGACAACTGATCTACTAAATCAGGAAATTGAAGTTGTGCTCTCACCACTCGACCTTGGGGTGCATAAAACCCTGGACACGTTACTGTGATTCCACGATAATAACCTTCATTAAATGCTTGAAGTAATTTATTGGATCCTTCCACGGCATAAGGCACAATATTCTTGTTTACTAAATTTGTATGTGCTTTAAAAGCACTGATAAGTGAAGCTTCTTGTGGGGTATTTTCGAGCTGATAATAATGTAAGACATTATCTAACCCAATACCATGGCTTGAAGCAACTAAACTATCTACCGGAATGTCCGATTGCAGACTGCCCGATGTGCCAAAACGAATAATTTGTAGTGATTTTTTTTCAGTCTTAATTTCTCTTTTTTCAAAATCTACATTTACGCAAGCGTCTAATTCGTTCATGACGATATCAATATTATCAGGTCCTATTCCGCTTGAAAGTACCGTGATTCTTTTTTTACCTATTCTTCCCGTATGCGTTACAAACTCTCGATGTTGCGTTTTGAATTCAATTTCGTCAAAAAAATTCGAAACTAAAGCTACTCTATCTGGATCGCCTACTGTAATTACAGTATCAGCTAGTTCTTCTGGTCGTACGTTTAGGTGGTAAACTTGACCCGAAGGAGTAAGAATTAATTCTGATTCGCTTATCATAATGATTGTATTTCGACAAATCTAAGAAGTTTCTAATTTCAATTTTGTAATTTGTCAAACTTAGTATTACATTTGCCTTCGTTAATGGTCTTGTAGCCGAGTGGCTAGGCAAAGCTCTGCAAAAGCTTCTACACCGGTTCGAATCCGGTCGAGACCTCAAAAAGAAAGCCCTTCATTTGAGGGCTTTTTATTTTTACGCTAGATTTATTAACGGACCAAAGTAATTTCACCCTTTCTCAAATAGTCTTCTCCATTACTTAGACAAGTATATCGTAATACAAAAAAGTAAGTATCTACCTTTGCTTCTTCACCATCAAGCTTACCATTCCATCCTTCTCGTTGATCTCTACCAGTCCACACTTTTTGTCCCCAACGATTATAAATTTCAAATTGCTTAATGCGTAAACCCGTACTTGTACGTAAGCTGAATGCATCATTCACGCCATCATTGTTGGGAGAGAATGCGTTAGGTATAAACACATTTTCGCAACACGAACCAGATTCTATTTCTACGGTTCTTCGTAGTTCGCATCCTTGAATATCAGTTACAAGTATTTCGTATTTTCCGTAATATAAATCCTTTATGGTATCGGTATTATTAGGTGGAGTGGTATTCCATAAAAAGGTATAAGGTGGTTTGCCTCCTTGCACCACTACAAATGCTCTTCCTTCATTGCCTCTTCCAATGCACGGTAAATTTTCTTTCCAAGTATAAATTTCAAAATCATTTAAGTCTACATCAATCGTGATAATAGTTTGGGTAGTACATCCGTTACTTGAAGTAGCCGTGACAGTATATACACCTTGACTGAGATTTGTAAATACTCCTGTAGTATTTGATTGAAGTCCATTATTCAAACTAAAATTTGTATTTGCAAGAATATTAGTTTGTGCAATAATTCTACCATTTACCTGTCCACATGATAAATCAAAAGCTTGAACATTATTAAATTCGAATAAAGCAGGATTTGATAAGTTGGTTTGTATTGTGTCACTGCAATTTTTATTATCTTGAATTACAATGGTAAAAATGCCAGCACTTAAGTTGTTAAAAATTCCATTATTATTTGTGATATTATTTGGTAGTAAAGTGAATTGATAGCTCCCTGTCGTAGGCTGATAAACAACGGTGAGGCTTCCATCTGCATCACCACTACAACTAATATCCTTTACAATAACATTTGTAATAATGGGTGGAGTAGGTGGGTTGATGATTTGTGTAATTTTTCGAGTACAGCCATTTGCGTCTTTGATAAAAACATCATATGAACCTGAAGTTAAATTACTGAGTATGCCACTATTTATAAAATTGATACTGTCGAGTGAATATTGCAATCCTGTATTTGGGCTATTGGCACTTACAATAATTTGTGCATCACCACCTGGGTTGCAAGATTCACTGATTGAGGTTGTATTTGCTATGATCGGGTCTTCAATAATTATAGTATAAGCCACTGTGAACTTGCTAGAAATAGGGCAAGCCTCATTTTGAAAGGTAACGAAAAATGTGTAGTTGCCAAAGGCAGGAAGTGAGGGAAATGTCCAATTAAACAATAATTTCGGAGTTGGTGTATTGTTGTTTAAAACATTTACTATCGCACCACTTGGTAAACCAGTATAAGTTAATGATAAATTTGATAAGTTTGGATCGGTTGCATTGACTTCAAAACTGATTTGGTTTGGTGCTTTACAAACTCTTAGTTGACCATTTGCATCCACAGTACCAGTATTAGGGTTAGAGATCGCTAAATTTAGGGGTGAGAGATTAGAACAACTACCGAGTATCACAAATGTCATTTCGCGCATGCTTGTGCCCACTGTGATTCCATTTCGTTTTTCTGTAACTTTATTCACTACTAAAAATTGACTTGATAAATTGGGTGTAAATGCCATTTGACCGTTGATATTGCTAAAATTAAATGTGCCACTAGCTGTAGCAAGAGGATTCACCGCGGAATACGGGCTAATGTAAGTGACAGTTCCTACTGTATCGAGTCCATCCATTAAATCGAACGATAGGACATCACCATCTGTATCAATCGCACCCTGATTATATTGTTGTGGTTGATTGATACAAAAGAATGGGGTTGGGAGACTTGTAAAATTAGCACTTGTATTTGGACCGACTGTATTATTCAAAGTAGCTTCCAATCGCATGAGTGAAGTTTGCGTTTGCGAAATATTGCTGATTGTGTTAGATCGACCCGCTAAATTGCTTGAACCTAAATTAGCATTAAATACAAATCTCCAATTAGCAGAATTGGAAGGCAAAGTGTATAATGCTTTAAATTTAAATTCGGCCACACCGGGAATTGTACCACCATTGCAGGTAGTATTTAAAGCATCTGCGGCACAAACGGGAGTAATATTTTGTCCACTAATTCCATAACTCAAGACATTAAAGTTTCCAATGGGAGACAGTCCATTATAAACTTCAATATTAGGCACAGAGGTAATTAAATTGGGGAAACTTACTCCTGAACAATCTCCATACAAATTCAGATAGACTTCATAAGTGTTTCCGCTAATATGTTTATAGCCAATATCACCTCCAAAAATGTGAGAGGCATTCAGATGAGTGGAATGACAGAGCAAAAAGCTAAGTAGAGAGAAGAGAATTTTTTTCATACAAGTAAATCGAATGCAAAAATACTCTTGAATGATCAAGAAATATCTTGATTAGTTAAATTTAACTAATTAAAAAACCAAATCCAAGCCATGATAAAATAAGTAAAATGAATTTTACAGTTTGAATTTATCAGCACTTTTCAACTATGATTGCAGAAGCACCGCCACCACCGTTACATATAGCAATGGCACCCAACTTGCCATTTTCTTGTTTCAAAACACTGAGTAGGGTAACTAAAATACGAGATCCACTGCTCCCTAATGGATGACCAATGGAAACAGCACCACCATAAAGATTAACTTTCTTAGGGTCTAATTTCATTTTTTCAATATTTGCAAGACTAACTACAGCAAATGCTTCATTTAACTCAATAAAATCTATTTGGTCAATCGTTAAATTTGCTTTTTCTAATGCTTTCGGTAAAGCCAAACTTGGTGAAGTGGTGAACCATTCAGGAGCTTGCTCAGCATCGGCATAACTTATAATTTTAGCTAATGGCTTGATACCCATTGCTTCCATTTTATCCTTACTCATTAATATCAAGGCTGATGCACCATCATTCATGGTGCTAGCGTTCGCGGCTGTTACTGTCCCATCTTTAATAAATACTGATTTTAAAGAGGGTATTTTTTCAAATTTCACATTGAAGGGCTCTTCATCTTTATTAAAAATTTTTGGTTCCGCATTACGCTGTGGGATTTCAATTGGAGCAATTTCACTCTCAAATTTACCAGACTCTATAGCAGCTTGGCTTTTTTTATAACTTTCAATAGCATATGCGTCTTGTGCTTCACGAGATATGTTCATTTCTTTTGCACACAACTCTGCTGCATTTCCCATTGGGTAATTGTGATAAACATCGAGTAGGCCATCTTTTAAAATTCCGTCCTCTAAATTTACATTGCCGTATTTATTTCCCCAACGCATGTTATGAGAATAAAATGGAACACTGCTCATGTTTTCCATACCTCCAGCCACTACTATTTCCGCATCGCCAATCATAATACTTTGCGCAGCTTGCATTACAGCTTTTATGCCACTGGCGCAAACTTTATTAACGGTTGTGCAATTTACATGATCAGGTAAACCAGCAAATTTCGCAGCTTGTCGTGCAGGAGCTTGTCCTAAACCAGCTTGTATTACGCAACCCATTAATACATCTTGTATATCTTCGGGCTTCAATCCCGACTTTTTTACCGCTTCTTTAATGGCATATGCTCCTAATTGAGTAGCTGAAATGTCTTTCAAACTGCCTCCAAAGCTACCAATTGCGGTACGAGCAGCAGCTACAATATATACTTCCTTCATAATCTTTTATCTAAATTTTTGAGGTGCGAAAATAGGCATTTATTTCATTCATAAAAGAATGTATTTTCAATGATAAATTCAATGAAGTGACAGCGTAATAACTCTAATAAGAAATCCTTTATTCGAAACACTCGATAAGTGGTAAGAATTGTATTTATTGAGGTAGAAAGAATATTATTAAAGCTGTGGCAGCTGTAATTGTAACTAAATAGATGAATCCTAAGCATAGGGTGGTCATATTCATTCAATATTCTGTTCTATTTAAATCATCTTTCATCAAATTTCTATATGCCTTGTACCTCATAAATGGTGCAGCTAGTGGATAAAATGTAATTATGCTTCCGAGTAAGGTAACAATAAACATAACAACAGTACTTGTGGAAGCATTTCCTTTAGGCCGTTTTCGAGGTTCTAATTTACGAATAACAGCACTAATTTTTCATAAGGTTTTAATTTCTTTTTTAGGGTTGTATCGCTTGATAGCATCTCGTTTCTGAAATTATTTGGCACGACAAATGCCGCAAACAAAGCATTATTTTGGGCTTTGAAGAAACTAGTTGTGCAAAGAAAAAAAATGGACCTTGTGAAGTAAATAAATTAATTATTAGTCTTTCTGAAGTCTCTTTTCTGCTTCTAGAAAATTTCAGAAAGTCTACATCGCGAATAGAAACCCGGCGGTTTTCAATGCTAATTTTACCAATTTCTAATTATTTCGACTCTTAAGATTGTTACTTCATGTTGTGCTAATTCAATTTCTACAATGGGTTTAGACAATTTTGGTCTAATTATTTATTATTATTTAATACCAAATACTCATTGTGTAGATTATTGTATTTTGTTTAAGTATAAATTTGCAACATCAAATAAATTAATTAACTAAAAAACCCTTCATTATGGCAAAAGCAACGCGTAAAGCTGCCACCAAAGCAGTCGCAACAAACACAAACCCGGGAGGTGCAAGTAGTTCAGTAGCTCGTCAAGCATCAGCAGTTATTGGTCAAGCAACTCGAGCTATGAATACTCAAATTGGAGTGCAAGACGTTTCAGCGGATCAATTAAACAATATTGATTTCCGATTAATGATTGGAGGTCCATTACAAGCTGCTATTGATGCTCAAGTTGCATCTTCGATTGCAACTATCAACTTTATTAAGTCAGTAGGTTTTGATGACGATGGTGAGGTAAAAACTGTTGAATTTAAATACAATAAAACAAAATCTGATGGGACTACTGAGTCTGCTACCATAGACGTGCCTTTATTGGCGATGTTGCCAATACCTAGTTTACGTATCGAATCAGTAGATATTAATTTTAATGCTAAATTAAATTCTGTTGAAACTACGGAAACGAAAACAGATTTAAAAATTGGTGCCGAAGCAAAAGCAGGATGGGGACCAGTAAGTTTTAAAGTAACTGCCTCTTATCAACGTTCAAGCACAACAGGTTCTAAAGTAGAAAAAGAGTTTACTTTAAGTGTGAAAGTGCGTGCTGTACAAGATGAAATTCCAGCAGGTTTAGAAAAAGTATTGAACTTATTATCTGGTTCTTAAAATTGTAATTTATTCATTTTTCTCTTTACTTAGGTTATATTTCATCGTTTGCCCAACAATATTTGCTTCCGAATCAAAACTTGTTATTGGGGATAATAATTGAAATGTAACCTAACCTTTTGTTTAAACATTTAATTAAACACTACATTGCAATACCATGATAACACTTTCTGAATATTTAGGTTTTATTTTTGTAGAAATTACGAATGCTCGTGTGATGGCTGATAAAGAATCAGCCCGTATTGCAGAGATGTATTCGAAAAATCCTTTGATGGAAAAATTTTCTGTACCAAGATTTAAAATTCCAGAAATGGAGTTAAGTATTCCTGTTGTAGTTTCTGGCGCCAAATTTACGAATACATTAGAGTTTATAGATACTATTGTTGAATTCGATAAGGTGATTATGGATGAGATTTCTTCTTCCATAAATAAATTGCAAATTAAACGGTCTAATTTAAATTCTGATTTTCAAATCATCTCAAATCCAGATTTGTTTAAACCCTTTAAGGTGAAGAAACCCATCTCACCGCAAGGAAGTGTTGGCGTGCAAGATACAAGTGACAAAGATATAATTGAATTTTATGAGGATATGCGTGACCCAGGCAACTTATCTCATCCTAATGAAATTGCCACTTTGAATTACGCTCGTGTTTTCAATCGAATTTTTGAGGAGAAGAAGTTGCTAGGTGTCTATAAAGATACCTACCCTAAGAATGAATTGTTTCAGGAAAGTGTTGCAAGTATTTTAGCTTATATCAATTCTCGCACAATCGTGTCGAAAACAAAAATTGAGAATCTATTAGTGTCACCAGAAACAAATATCATACAAGAAGAGGCAAGCGATTTATCCGTATTTAATATAAAAGCTAAAATAACTGAAGAAGGTATTTTTGTGAAAACAGTACGTGATAAAGATAATAAAGTGATTAAGGCAGACGTAGATTTTGAATAAATACGATAAATATGTTTATTCAATTTTTCCATAAAGAACTAACAGCCATTAAGGCTTTGCAACAACAGCTTATTAAAGTATATGAAGGCTATATCGAGAAAGATTATTTTTTAGATGAAAAAGTTGAAGCTTTAATACAAGCGATTATTGACCATTACAAAGCAAAAAACGAAGAGCAACACATAACATGGGGTCAATCGCTCTTGGCAGAGTTAAAGACAGCTAAGCGAGGTATTCACCCTTTTACCTTGGAACGGGTAACTATTCGGCGTAATGACTTGTGTATGACAACTTGTTATAAAATTATTCAGAACACGAACGATAAATTAAGTGCAGAAAATTCTCGAATCACAAGTAAATTAACTGATGCATTTTCGCTATTGAAACAAATTGTTCTAACGGCGATGCAAATGAATGCTATTACACTTGTAGAACTTAAAAAAGCCAATTCGCAAAAAAATAAAGAAAAAATTTGGAGCAAA
The DNA here is from genome assembly GCA_044234005.1 of Chitinophagaceae bacterium. Taxonomy (GTDB): domain Bacteria; phylum Bacteroidota; class Bacteroidia; order Chitinophagales; family Chitinophagaceae; genus OLB11. Next base: position 26,654 of record JBIIJE010000020.1, read on the forward strand.
ATATTAGCTATCGAAGGAATGCAGCAGCATACTCGAAATTTAATTGTTATGGTAAGTCAACCAGATATCATTATCTTACTTGAGGAACTACGTGAAAGTTTTTAAATTATAAAATAATAAAATCACAAATTATGGCAAAGAAGCAAACAAAAATTGAAGGAATTGATTTAAGCGGTCAGTTTACAGGTAGATATTTGATGATATTACCTGAGAAATTAAGTCCAGCCAATTCAATTAAATCTATACAACGTTCTATTGGTTTGCAAATGGCAAATAGTCGCGATTTTGCGGGTGATGCATTTACCGCTAATGACATCCAAGACGGAATTATTCTAGATAGACTGGGAATTGCTATCATCAACACACATGGTGATGAGGCTATGATGAAAACCTTGTCAAAAACGCGCGGTATCGGTGTGCGAAGTGGTGCTATTATGGAGCGTGAGCGAGTTGTTAGGGCTTTGGAAAGTGCTGAATACATGAAGGGCTATAATGCCGCAATTCGTGAAATGAAGTCTAAGATGGGAATCGATTTAAAGCAAATTCAGTCAGATTCATTTGCAGTAAGCAAAGTATTGTCGCAAGGTAATACATGGGGACTAACAAAAACTCGTGTGGTTATTGATGGGGAGTTTATACAAAAATATACAGGTAAAGGAATCAAGGTTTGTGTGTTAGATACTGGCATCGATTTAAACCATCCTGATTTTAAGAATAGAGCCATAGAAACTAAAAGTTTTGTTCCCAATCAAACCGTGCAAGATGCACATGGGCATGGGACGCATTGCGCAGGTACGGCAGTAGGTATTTTGAATCCAACAAAAAGTGGTTTGCCTAGATATAGTGTTGCGCATGAAGCTAATTTGTTTGTCGGTAAAGTATTAAGCAATGCAGGTTCAGGTGCCGATGGTTGGATATTGGGAGGTATTAATTGGGCATTAGCCAACAAATGTGAAGTAATTTCAATGTCGTTAGGTGGCGATACGGATACGGCTGATTTTAGTCAAGTCTATGAGTCTGCCGCTAATATTGCACTCAGTAAAGGAAGCTTAATTATTGCCGCAGCCGGTAATTCATTCCCAAGTTCGCCAGCTGTAAATCATCCAGCTAACTGCCCAAGTATTATGGCAGTAGGAGCTGTGAATGATAGTATGGTCAAAGCTTCCTTCTCATGTATAGGTAAATTCCCACCAGCAGGTAAAGTTGATATTGCAGGGCCAGGTGTGCAAATATTTTCATCGGTTTCAAAGCCTCACAAAGGGTTAAGCGGCATTGGTGCAACTGAAATCTATGGCAATTTAAATGGAACAAGTATGGCAACGCCTCATGTAGCTGGTATTGCAGCATTGCATGCGCAACAACGCAAAACTAGACGTGGAAATTTATTATGGCAGCGATTGGTAACCACAGCTCTACCATTGAATCAAACTGTTTCTAGTGTGGGTGCAGGTTTGGTTCAAGCTCCCTACACAAAGAAAGCTAGGAGATAAAATATGATTGTGTGACTTTGGCATCTAATTTTGTCGGATGTAAATCTTGTGCGCTAATTTGAACGAATGAAATTTAATATCAGTATCAAGCCTTCTATGTTTCAAGAGTTTCTGAACGAAATTCAAGCGAATAAGCGAGTCAAAATTATTGATCAGATGGATATGATTTCTATTATTACGATTGATGTGTCTAAAAACGTCATGGAAGAAATTATGCAAAATAATAAGGCCATAAAATATGTGGAGAAAGATGGCAAGGTATTTACATGCTAGTGTAATACTTATTTGCTAAATTATTTTTTCCATCACATAATCGTTCATCCAATATTCTCCAATCGGGAAGTCTTCTTCACGAACAACAAAAAAACCTTGAGATTCATAAAAGTGTTTAGCTGGATTAAATTTATTGACACATAGTTCTAATATGTTTTTTTGCAACAACAAACATTTTTTTTCAATTGCCTGAAGTAAAATTTTTCCAAACCCTTTATTGTGTTGTGTTGGATGAACATACAATTTACTTAGCTTCATTGAATTTTCTTGTTCAATAGCATGGGCATAAGCCAATAGCTGTTTATTTTCTTGCAGTGCTATAAAATGATGATGGGAATTACTCATTTGCTCTTCTATCAGTTCAGTATTGTAGAAAGCATTCAACATGTATTCAATTTGTTCACGAGAAATGATATTAATATAAGTGTGCAACCAAGTTTCTTGGGCTAATGTCTGAATTTCATGAATGTTATTTACCTGAGGAGTGAAAATTTTAATCATAGCTACACGGCGAAGTGAACAAATCTATTCTATATTTACAAATCACAATTTCAAATTATAAATTATTATATTATGCAAGCTTGGAAAGATTATCAAGATCAACATCAACAACGTTTTCTAGACGAATTATTCGATTTGCTTCGTATTCCATCTGTGAGCGCAAATTCTGCACATAATAAAGATACCGCAAAATGTGCCGAAGCAGTTAGAGTTTCTCTATTAGAAGCAGGTTGTGACTTAGTTGAAATTTGCCCAACCGCGGGTCATCCTATCGTTTTTGGACAAAAAATAATCGACCCGAATTTGCCAACTGTACTTACTTATGGACATTATGATGTGCAACCAGCTGATCCATTAGAACTATGGACAAGTGGACCTTTCGAGCCAGTATTGAAAGACGGGAAAATTTATGCACGTGGTGCTTGTGACGATAAAGGTCAAATGTTTATGCATGTAAAGGCCTTAGAGGTAATGACAAAAACAAATAGTTTGCCCTGTAATCTTAAATTTATTATCGAAGGTGAAGAAGAAGTTGGAAGTAACAATCTTGGAAAATTCTTAGATGATAATAAAGATAGATTGAAAGCAGATATTGTTTTAGTGAGTGATACATCCATGATAAGTATGGAGCATCCGAGTATTGAAACGGGATTGCGCGGTTTAGCCTATATGGAAGTAGAAGTAGTAGGTCCGAATCGTGATTTACACAGCGGTGTTTATGGTGGTGCAGTAGCTAATCCACTCACTATTTTGAGTAAAATGATAGCTAGTTTGCATGATCAAAATAACCGCATTACAGTCGAAGGATTTTATGGTGATGTTGTAGATTTAACAGATGATGAAAGAAAAGCATTAAATCTTGCCCCTTTTAATTTACAAGAATATAAAGATGAGTTGGGTGTAAAAGAAGATTGGGGTGAACAAGGTTACACAGCTTTGGAGCGCACTGGCGTAAGACCGACCTTAGAAGTAAATGGAATGTGGGGCGGATATATTGGTGAAGGCGCAAAGACAGTATTGCCATCAAAAGCAAATGCAAAAATATCTATGCGATTAGTACCAAATCAGGATTCACATAAAATTGCAGATTTGTTTACTACGCATTTTAATAAAATTGCCCCTGATTGTGTAACCGTAAAAGTAACAGAGCATCATGGTGGAGAGCCAGTGGTGACACCAACGAATTC
>JBIIJE010000096.1:0-9486 GCA_044234005.1 Chitinophagaceae bacterium
CTTACACAATCACACTTATTGTAGATCATCCACCTTGCATACCAGATACTATTGTAAAATCAATTGATTTATCTCATCCTATTAATGCGGAATTTGTTACCACTACGCCTGTAACGCCGCCTGTTATTCAAGATAATGACTCTACCTGTATTGGGGTTCGATTTGACGCATTTAGCACAAGCATTGGTGGTAATTTAAGGCATACTTGGAATTGGGGTGATGGCACAGTAAGTTCATATCCTTATGGTATCATAGCAGATACTCACACCTATTTACAGCCTGGAACTTACACCCTCACTTTATATGTTACTGATACTTTAAATTGTGTAGATTCATTAAAAAGAGATTTATTCGTAGAAGCTTTAGGCTATGCGGATTTTACGGTTTCTGAAAATGATGTGTGCGTAGGTAGTCCCATCTATTTTAATGATTCAGTTGCACCTCATACTCTTAGCTTTACTTGGGATTTTGGAGATAATAAAAAATTAGTTGACGTGCATAATCCAACACATGTATATGATATTCCAAAATCTCCCTATTCTGTAGAGCTTATCGCAAACTATTTCAAATGTCCTCCAGTAATTTACACGCTTCCAATCAATGTAGAGGATTACCCTGTTGTAAATTTAGGAAGTGATACTTCTTATTGCCCTGGTGTGACGCAACCTATTAGTCTCTTTAATTTATTTGCCCCTACAACACCATTAATTTGGAGTACAGGCGAAAACGCATCATCAATTAGTGCTTCAAATTCTGGTTATTATTGGGCTCGAGCTGCATCTAATAATGGCAAATGCCTCACAACCGACAGTATTTGGGTGAAGCGCGATTGCTTTATCAATATTCCAAATTCATTTTCACCTAATGGTGATGGACTGAATGATTACTTTTTCCCTCGTGATTTGTTAAGTAGCGGTTTAGCTAGTTTTAAACTTAGTGTTTACAATCGATGGGGTCAAGAAATTTTTGTAACGACCCAATTAGATGGTAGAGGATGGGATGGCAATTATGGCGGAAAAGAGCAGCAGATGGGCGTTTATGTTTATACAATCGACGCAACTTTTAAAAATAAAATATTCAAGACTTTTAAAGGCAACGTTACATTAGTTAGATAGACATAATTATCATTTCAAGATTTTAGGATTAATCATTAAATCCTACAGAGAATTTCTAACATTCGGGCAAGCTCAATGGAATATGAACAGCCAAACCACCGTCGCTTGTTTCTTTGTATTTCGTATTCATATCCAACGCAGTTTGCCACATCGTGCTAATTACTTTATCTAAGCTCACGATGGCATTGTAGGGGTTGCTTTGTAAAGCAAGTTGTGCAGCGGTAATTGCTTTTATAGCTCCCATCGTATTTCTTTCTATACAGGGTATTTGCACTAAACCACCTATTGGGTCGCAAGTCAATCCTAAGTGATGTTCCATAGCAATTTCAGCAGCTTGTAAAACTTGATTAGGAGTACCACCTAAGCCTTCACACAATGCTGCCGCTGCCATAGCACTACTCACACCAATTTCGGCCTGACAACCTCCCATAGCTGCTGATATAGTAGCTCCTTTTTTGAAAATGCAACCAATTTCAGAAGCACATAAAATAAATCGAATAATTTTTTCATCCTCATAAGAATCACAAAAAGCGATGTAATACAATAGTACCGCTGGAATTACGCCAGCAGCGCCATTTGTAGGGGCAGTCACAACTCTGCTAAATGAAGCATTCTCTTCATTAACTGCTAAAGCGAAACAGCTCACCCAATCAAGTATGTATTGAAACTGTTGCCCTCCCGATTGGATACAAGCCAACCATTCTTCAAAGTTGTTATAAGTTTTATTAAGCAGCAATTTTTTATTTAAAGCAGCGGCTCTTCGACTTACTTGCAAACCTCCAGGTAAAATACCGTCTATATGCGAACCTCTATAAATACAATCACGCATGGTATGCCATATCTTTAAAATCCCTTCCTTCGTTTCTTTTTCACTGCGCCATGCATGTTCATTTTCTAGTACAATTTCTGCAATTGATAACCCTGTTTTAATACACCAATGCAAAATATCAGAAGAAGTATTAATTGGAAAACCTAATTGAACTGTCTCTTGCTGATTTTGTTGATCACTCTCTTGTTCCACAAAGCCTCCACCAACAGAATAGTAGGTGTGCGACTCGGCACTCGCATGCGCAAACTCTACCAAAAAGGTCATTGCATTGGGATGATAAGGCAAAGACTCATTCATGAGAAATTGAATATTTACCTTTGGGTCAAATACAATTTCATGATTATGATCTAAAACTATTCTACATGAACTAGAAATATTTTCTATACTTGAGTTAATTAAATTAACATCAAATGTTACAGGATCCTCTCCTTGTAAACCTAACATGACTGCTACATCTGTTCCGTGCCCTCTCCCTGTCTTTGCCAAGGATCCATAAAGCAAAACTTGAAGCGAAGTAATCTTCTGTAATTTGTCTTTCGAGGCCATTCTCTCCAAAAAAGCCAGGGCTGCACGCCAAGGGCCTAGCGTGTGTGAGCTACTGGGTCCAACGCCAATTTTAAAAATATCAAATACAGAAAGTGATTCGTGTGACAAGAAGAATTTTTTAAGAAAAGCGAAGTTAACATAAATTGATTGTTTAACCCAGCACACTCATTAGGAATGAGTATACGATAAAAGTAATTGTAAATCAATCATGAGACATGATTCATAACAATTACTAAATCTTCACGTTAATAGTTAGCGAGAGAACTAACATGCTAGAATTTTCGTTCCTCAAATCCTATCGCGTGATTTGGGTTAATCTTGCACAATCCTTTTTTCCAACCCTAGTTGTAATAGGTTTAATTTGATTAAATTACTTTGAGAAGAGCAGTCATTAATCGTTATATATGTTGATGAAGGTATTCTAAATATGACCCTTCGTTTAGAATATTACATTTTCGGTTTACTTTTGCGCTATGCAACAAATTTTAGATAAAATTGATGAGCTCAAAAATGAAATACGAGAGGCAGCAATTAAAAATCCTGATGAATTAGAAAAATATCGCATTCGATTTTTAGGTACGAAAGGATTGGTAAAAGAATTAATGGGTGAGATGAAAAATGTTTCATCTGACATGCGTAAAGATTTTGGGCAGCGCATGAATGAATTTAAATTATTTGCCGAAGCAAAATATGAAGAATTTAAATCGTCGCATATTTCAAAAGATGTTGAAACTAACCAAATTATAGACTATAGCTTACCTGCATATCCGAGCGAACAAGGTGCACGACATCCTATTCAAGTTACCATGAATAAGATGATTCGCATTTTTGAGAAAATAGGATTCAGTGTAGCGGAGGGTCCAGAAATAGAGGACGATTGGCACAACTTTGGCGCTTTAAATTTACCCGAAAATCATCCTGCGAGAGACATGCAAGATACTTTCTACATCTCGAAAGATCCTGATTGGGTATTGCGCACCCATACAAGTAGTGTACAAGTAAGAGTAATGAAAGAAGGCAAGTTGCCAATTCGTCAAATATTTCCTGGCCGTGTATATCGTAACGAAACTATTTCGGCACGAGCACATTGCTTTTTTCATCAAGTAGAAGGTTTATATATTGATGAGAATGTATCATTTGCCGATTTGAAACAAACGCTTTATCATTTTGTACAAGAAATGTTTGGCGCGGATGTAAAAGTGAGATTTCGTCCATCGTACTTCCCCTTTACTGAGCCTAGCGCTGAAATGGATGTAAGTTGTTTTATTTGCGATAGCAAAGGTTGCAATGTATGCAAACATACAGGTTGGGTAGAAATATTAGGCTGTGGCATGGTTCATCCAAATGTATTACGCAATTGTGGAATAGACCCTGAAAAATTTAGCGGCTTTGCTTGGGGTATGGGTGTTGAACGTACCACTATGATGCAATATGGCATTAAAGATATTCGTATCTTATCAGAAAATGATGTGAGATTTTTAGACCAATTTAAAGGTGTGGTTTAATAGGATATGACTACTAAACCCGATATTCGAAACCTCGACGATATAAAATTATTTGTTGATACATTTTACGGCAGAGCCTTAAAAGATGAATCTATCGGGCACTTCTTTCACGAAGTAGCTAAAATAGATATGGTAACTCATATGCCAACTATGTACACATTTTGGAATGCAGTTCTATTTGGCGAAGCCGGCTATAGCAACAATACGGTAGCTAAGCATCTTGAACTGAATCAAAAATCAAGTATCACCGATTCTCATTTTGATAGATGGCGAACTTTATTTTTTCAAACAATAGATGAACTTTTTGAAGGTAAAGTAGCTGAGCTTGCCAAAACACGTGCGGAATCCATGATTTTTTTAATAAAATTTAAAATTGAAAAAAGTCAAGAAGAAGGATTCATTCAATAAGCACATTTTTAGTTTGTCAAAAGTTCTATATTTACAACTTCTATTTTCATGAAGCATTTACCCAATATTATTACACTTGGCAATTTATTTTTCGGCTGTATGGCCATCACATTTATTTTGCATAAACAACCGTTTATTGGTGAATTAAATGGCGAACAACTTTGGATTTCAGGTACTTCTGAAATGTATTGGGGCAGTATTTGTATTTTGTTGGCAGGCGTTTGCGATTTACTGGATGGTATGGTGGCTCGATGGTTGGGCGTAAATTCACCATTGGGTAAAGATTTGGACTCGCTCGCTGATGTAGTATCGTTTGGCGTAGCGCCTAGTATGATATTAATGCGTTTGCTTTGGTCTGCTTGGATGCAAGAACCAGATGCAATGGATATACAAATGTTTGCCGTTTGTCCTGCCTTTCTTTTGGCCTGCTTTGGTGCGTTGCGTTTAGCTAGGTTTAATAACGCCCCAGCTACAACTGCGTATTTTACAGGCGTCCCTATTCCGGCTGTAGGTATCATCGTGGCTTCATTCCCGCTTATACTATTGTATAATCCTTTGGGAGCTAGTAAGTATTTACTAAATTACTGGATTATTTATGGCATCATTTTGTTACTAAGTTGGCTCATGGTAAGCAAGCTTAAAATGTTTACGCTAAAATTTAGCAACTTTTCTTTCAAAAAATATTGGCCTCAAATAACGTGGCTTGCCTTAACGCTGTTGATGCTTCCATTTTTGAAAACATTAATTATTCCATTTTCATTTTTATTATATATTTTACTTTCATTAGCATACAAACATTCTGAATAATGACATTCATAGCACATATTAATATTATGCCTTTAAAAGAATTATTAGACCCTCAAGGCAAAGCGGTCGAAGCAAGCTTACATGCATTATCGTTGCAAAGCATTCATAATGTTAGAATTGGGAAACATATCACACTTGAAATAGAAACAAGCAACGAAGATGAAGCCAAAACAATAGCTACACAAGCTTGTGATAAAATGTTATGCAATGCAGTGATGGAAAAGTATGAAATTACAATACTAACGAACATTTAGTCGCCAAAAGTCGTCATTGAGCAAAATTTGCCACAATTACTTCCTTAAATAGAAGTAAAGTAAATAACTATGTTAAAATTTATTGTAACGCGTCATACTTTTTTTATAAAAAAAGCCGTTTAATTGAAACTCATATTTTTATACATGAAAAAATTATTTAGTATTTTATACTTCGTGTTGATTGCTTTGTGCGCTCGAGCTCAAAAGATTACGCTCAGCGGTTATGTGCAAGATTCTAAGAGTAAAGAAAAATTAATTGGTGCGACGGTATATCTCCCTAGTTTAAAAGTAGGTTTACAAACCAATGCTTACGGATTTTACTCTATCACGATATCCAATCAAAAAAGTGCAATTACTGCCAAGGCTTTCTAAATCGGTTATTATAAGGACATGCGAAATATAATTGAGTATTTCGATGGAGCAAGCTTCATAAATACAAACCAAAGTTGGGAAGATAAAGTAGAAATGGGTAATGGCTGGAGTTATGGAGGCGAGGTATTTGTGTAAGAGAAAACAAGTAGATTTACAGGCATGATGGGTTACACATTAAGTTGGACAAATCGAAAATTCCCTACCATTAATGCTGGCAAAAAATTTCCTTACAAATTTGACAGAAGACATGATTTTAAAATAGCTGGAGTATATAAATTAAACAAGCGAATAGAATTAAGTGGTGAGTGGAATTACAGCACAGGCAATGCTATTTCTTTACCTCAATACAGATATTCAACACAACCTTCCTTCTCTAGTTTTTTTAGAGGCGACATGTTTGCTTATAGCGAAAGAAATCAGTTCAGGATGAGAGCCTACCATCGTTTCGATATTTTGCGAATGTTTATACATCGGTTTTTAAAAATTTTACCTCCGGCAAAGCCTATAAAATAGTTGCCGAAAACAGTCGTTTAAAATAATAAGTGCTGAAGAAATTATGCCTATCAAACCGCAAATAACAAGTGCACAGATAGTAAGAAATGCTAAGAAGTTAAACATAGACTTTGAAGGAACCGTTTGGTTCGATGAAATTAAACTTGAATTAAAAGATGATGAGAATAGTAAAGATTTATACCCCCTCTCATTTGCTAATGAACTAGAACCTTTGTTTCAATCGGGCGTTATTTTTGGCAATTTGAAACATACATTGGATCCTGATTTTGACAGCGAAAATTGAGGCCTCGACCTAGGCGGTAATGTTGGCATGTATTATGAGAAAATGTATTTGAAAGATGTAAATTTTAGAGGTAAAACGAAAAACATTTCCATATTTGTGGCAAATGGAAGCATTGGTGATAACCCTCCACCTTCTCAGTTTAGTTGGTATTTTCGGATTGATAATATTTCAGAAAATGGATATAAGTACGAGAAAACACAACCTCCTTATGATGAGAATGAAGGAAATCCTTTCGCAGAGCCAGTTCAAGTGTTTACGAATGTGAACAATGGCAATGGAATATTCAAATTATCCAATTCAATAATTGATTCCTTGAAATAAATTTTTCGATGGTAATTTTACCATCATGAATTTACAAGATTACAGTCAAATCAAAAATTACATAAACGGTGAGTTTGTTGAGCCTTTGTCGGGGCAATATTTAGAAAATATAAATCCTGCTACAGGTGAAATGATTGGAAGCATTCCGAATAGCAATGCGAGCGATGTAAACTTAGCGGTGCAAGCTGCAAGTGATGCTTTTCCATTGTGGAGTAATACAAGTACAGAAAAGCGATTTTTAATTTTAAACAAAATTGCTGAACTCATCGATGCACATCTTGATGCATTAGCCTTAGCAGAAACCACTGATAATGGCAAACCCCTTACACTTAGCACAAGAGTAGATATACCCAGAGCATCCTCTAATTTTCGGTTCTTCGCAACCGGCATTATGCATTTTGCGAGTGAAAGCCATACCATGGAGTCTAAAGCGATTAATTATACTGTAAGACAACCCATAGGCGTTGTAGGTTGTATTTCACCTTGGAATTTACCTTTGTATTTATTTACTTGGAAAATTGCCCCAGCCATCGCAGCTGGGAATTGTGTGATTGCCAAGCCGAGCGAAGTCACGCCTTTATCATCCTATTTATTAGCTAAAATTTGTCATGAAGCAGGTTTACCCGCGGGTGTACTAAATATCATACATGGGGATGGCATTTCATGCGGCAGTGAAATTGTAGCACATCCAAAAATTAAAGCCCTCTCGTTTACAGGTAGTACAAGAGCTGGTGAACACATTGCTTCCATAGCTGCACCAAAGTTTAAAAAGCTATCGTTAGAATTAGGCGGAAAAAATCCTAACCTCATTTTTGCTGATTGCGATTGGGAGAAAATGATGAAAGTAACTTTGCAAAGTTCGTTTGCTAATCAAGGACAAATTTGTTTATGTGGGAGCAGAATTTTAATTGAAAAAAGCATTTATGAAAAATTCAAAATTGAATTTATCGAGCATGTAAAAAAATTAAACGTCGGTGACCCATTAGAAAAGAGTAGCAAACAAGGCGCAGTTGTGAGTAAAGTTCACTTCGAAAAGGTTATGCAATGCATTGAAACCGCTAAACAAGAAGGAGGAAAAATTCTTATTGGAGGAAATGCTATCAAGTTGGAAGGAAGATGTGCAAATGGTTACTTCATTGAGCCTACGGTAATAGAAAATTTAGGCCCACAATGTAAAACCAATCAAGATGAAATATTTGGACCTGTAGTTACTTTGCAAGCTTTCGAAACGGAACAAGAAGCATTACAACTTGCCAATGCAAGTAATTACGGATTAGCTAGCACTATATGGACCCAAGACATTTCCAAAGCGAATCGCATAGCACTTAATTTACAGGCAGGTATTGTATGGATAAATTGCTGGTTACTACGAGATTTACGAACTCCTTTTGGAGGAATTAAAAATAGTGGTGTAGGTCGTGAGGGTGGCTGGGATGCTTTGAAATTTTTTACTGAAGCTAAAAATGTTTGTGTAGAAATCTAGGGACCACTTGTTAGAACAAATGAATATCTTTGCACTTAGTTTAGTCTAAGGTGTTATGGTATAAATATGAAAACAAAAATAATAGTTATAAATTATCTCCTCATTGGACTCCTCTTTTCTGTAGGCTGCAAAAATAAAACAGAGACGATTACACCAACAAAATCTAACATCACTGAAAGTGTTTATGCGGCTGGGGTTGTAAAAAGCGAAAATCAATATGAAGTATTCTCACAAATTAACGGTAAAATCGTAAACATATTTGTCAAGGAAGGCGATCTCGTAAAGAAGGGTCAGCCCCTTTTTAAGTTAGAAAATACAAATACCCAGTTGTCAACCGTCAATGCCCAAATTTCAGCAGAAGCAAATGACTATGTGCCCAACCATGAAAAACTTATTGATGCACAAAATACAATCGAGTTAGCAAGAAAAAATCTTAACAATGAGTATATCATGTTAGCTAGACAACAAAAATTGTGGGCTAAAGATATTGGTACCAAAGTTGAGCTAGAGCAAAGAGAGTTGAGTCTTGAAAATGCCAAGGTGAATGTAAGGAAAGCAGAATTAGCTTATAAAAATATAAATCGTCAATTAAAATTGACTTCAGACCAAAGCAAGAACCAACTAAAAATTGCACAGTCTACCGAAGATAATCTAATCATTAGAAGCGAAGTTGATGGCTTAGTCTATAAAATTAGTGTAAAACAAGGAGAATTGGCAACTTCAACAAAACCTATTGCGATTGTAGGGCAGAAAAATTTTATTATTGAGTTTAATGTGGATGAATTTGACATCGTTAAAATCCAGAAAGGTCAGAAAGTGATTATAAGAATGGATAGCTATGAAAAAAAGACTTTTGAAGCACAAATAAATTTTATTTATCCAATGATGGATGAACAAAAAAGATCTTTTCGAATAGAAGCCATTTTTACAAAAGAGCCTATTTTACTCTATCCGAACCTTACCCTAGAAGCAAATATTATTATCAACGAGAAAAAAAATGTATTAACAATACCCACCAATTATTTAGCCAATAATTCTTCTGTCATATTA
>JBIIJE010000021.1:0-29952 GCA_044234005.1 Chitinophagaceae bacterium
GATGAAATGTAATGCCAAAACGATGTACCTCATCGCGTATGTACTTGAGCAAATTAAGTGTCTCACTTTGATAAGGCAATTTCAGTGATTCACTATCACCCGGAAAGAAAATTTCTTCGACATTCTTCGCTAAGCCTACCACACTTATTTTACCATGTAATTTCAGCGCTATTATGCTCTCCATGGCAGCACTTAATTGACCCTTTCCTCCATCTATAATTACAAGCTGGGGTAAAGATTTATTTTCATCAAGTAAACGTTTAAACCTTCGATAAACCGTTTCTTTCATACTCGCAAAATCATTAATGCCTTCAACGGTTTTAATATGATAATGACGATAATTTTTATTACTTGGCTTGCCGTCTAAAAAACATACCATTGCACTTACTGGATATGCGCCTTGAAAGTTAGAGTTATCAAAGCATTCGATATGAATTGGTAATTGGGTAAGTCGTAAATCTGTTTGTACGTTTTCAAGAAGTTCCCTATAATCTGCCTCCGATTTTTCATGCAAGTTCAACGCGAGTTTTCGCTTCTGTTCTCGCATATAATAGTCAACATTTTGCAAGGATAATTCCAGTAATCTCTTCTTGTCGCCACTCTTCGGAATAGTAATTATTGTACTCGCATCCAAAGTAATCGATATCGGAACAATTATTTCTTTGGATGAACTTTGAAATCTATCACGAAGTTGCATCAACGATTGCGTCAATATTTCTTCATCCGTTTCATCTAATTTTTTATCGATACGAAACGAATGTGTTTGTCGTATACTACCCTGTATCATAATCATATAATTAAGGCAAGCATACTCTTCAACAGATTGTATGCTGCATACATCTATATTGTCGATTTTGGTATTTACAATAATTGATTGGCTTTGATAGTTTTTTAGATAGTTAAGTTTTTGCTTGATGATTTCTGCTTTCTCAAATTCCATATTCTCCGCATATGCCTTCATTTCAAGCTTATAGCGCTTTGCAATTTCATGCGTCTTGCCTCTGAAAACTTCACGTATTTGATTTACATACCAACAATATTCATCTAAGCTTTGCATCCCAATACAAGGGGCCTTGCAATTACCAATATGATATTCCAAACAAGCTTTAAATTTTCCAGCAGCGATACTTTTCTCTGTTAGATTTAAATTACAAGATCGAATAGGCATGAGTTGTTTAATAAGTGCTAACATATCTCGCACCTGATCTACCGAAGTATAAGGACCTAAATATTCCGAGCCATCTTTAATCACACGACGCGTTAGAAAGATACGTGGAAACGGTTCGTTTTTTATCACAATGTGCGGATAACTTCTATCGTCTTTTAATACGAAATTATATTTAGGCTGGTATTGTTTGATAAGCGAATTTTCAAGTAACAAAGCGTCTTGCTCTGTATCTACTACGGCGAATTCCATACGTACAATTTCGCTTACTAGTTTTCTCGTTTTGAACGAGTCTGATATCTTCGAAAAATAACTCGTGACGCGCTTCTTTAAATTCTTAGCCTTGCCAACATAAATTATTATGTTATCATCATTATAATACCTATAAACACCGGGTTGCGTAGGAATAGATGGTAGTATGGTTTGAAATTCTTCTTTGGTCATGCAATGATTACATAAAAATAAATAGGATACAATTTACAAAATTTATTTTTGCTTGCCTTTATGTTTATCGAATCGAACCAAGAGGGCTGGCAAGATGGAAAGATTGGTGATCATCGCAAGAATCAAAGTTAAAGCTGTTAAGTAACCCAATGCTTTTGTTCCATCAAATTCTGAAACTAGAAATACAATAAACCCAGCCGCTAAAATCAAAGAAGTATAAATAATACTGATGCCAGTTTCTTGTATTGTGCCCTTTACTGTTTCATCAATATTGTAATTAAATTTTACAAGATCTTGTTTATAGTTCACTAAAAACCGAATCGTAACATCAATGGCTATACCCAATGCGATACTAAATACTAAAACGGTAGATGGCTTGAGCGGGATACCCGAAAATCCCATAACACCTGCGGTTATCACCAATGGAATCATGTTAGTAAGAATTGAGATGAGTACAATGCGCCAAGATCGAAACAAGAAAATCATGCACAATGTGATCATTACCAAAGCAAGCAAAAGACTATCGCGTAAACTATCCGTAATAAATTTACTCCCTTCTAAAAATACTATGCTAGTACCTGTAAAAGTGACACTGTAACGTGTTGAATCGAATATTTCATTTGCTTTCTCTTGCACATTCTGTAGCAATATGGGTAATTGTTTGCTTCCTAAATCTTCAATACCCACACTAATGCGTGCAAATCGTTTGGTACTATCTACAAAAGAACTTACAAGCTTATTAAATTGCGTTTTACTTGTATCCGTTTTCATGCGCAAATAGGGCAATAAAAAAGCCACATCAAAGCCGTTTGGAACCGCATAACTTGTGCTATCGCCATCATAATAGGCTTGTCTGGCAAACTTAATCGCTTCCACAATTGAAAGAGGTTTTGAAAGTTGTGGATATTCGCGCAAAGCAGTTGTGAACTGATCTATTTTTTGAATCGTCGGTAAAGTGGTAGCCCCATTTTTCTTCTTTGTATCTATCATAATTTCCAAGGGCATTACACCATGGAAATGTTTTTCAAAATATTTTAAATCACCATAAACAATATTTTTCTTCGGTAAATCATCTACAATAAAACTTCTGCTTTTTAAACGTGTAATTCCAATGCAAGAAATCCCTAAAACTATCATCCAAAAAGCAGTTGTAAATTTAGGGTGCACCACCACAAAATGTTCAAATTTAAGTAAGGTCGCGATCAAAAATTTATTTTCCAAATATTTAGTATGCTTTGTTTTTGGTTCCTTTAAATAGCTAAATAAAGAAGGAATTGCAAATAATGAAATAAAGAAAACTACCAGAATACTCACCCCTGCCACTAAACCAAATTCTTTGAGTATTTGACTTTGCGTAAAGTAAAAAACACCGAAACCAATGGCTGCTGTTAAGTTGGTAAACAAAGTAACAATACCCATACGCTCAATCATACCTATAAGTGCATCATGCTTATTCCCTAACAAGGCAAACTGTGTATGATATTTATTCAAAAAATAAATACAATTCGGGATACCAATTACAACCACCAAAGGAGCAACTAAAGCCGTAAGAATTGAAATTTTATAATCTAACAAGTACAAAATTCCAATGGCCCACAATACGCCAGCTAACACAATGAGTATAGATGAAATAACTGCTGTAAACGACCGAAAGAAAAGTAATAGTATAAACGAAGTAAGTAGCAACGAGGCCACTAATATTAATTTCATTTCATACTTGATGCTTTCTGATAAAAGAGAACGAATAAAAGGCAAGCCCGAATAGTGAGCTTCAATACCTTGCTCCTTTGCAAAAGAATCTGTAATTAATTTTATTTCTTTGGTTAGTTCAATCCGTCGGAACGATCTTAAAGCTTCTCCGCTAAGATAAATCGCAGTCAAATAATTATTATCATGGTATAATAAATCTTTGTAAAAAGGCAAATTCAAAAAAGTGAGCTTACTCGAATCAAAAGATTCTTTATTATTGAAAATAGGCTCAGTAATTAGCTTCTCACTCGTATCGGTTACTTGTTTTTTTACATTGATAGCTGTAGCAATATTTAATGTGTTTTCAATACCTTCTAAATTTTTAATCCTTTGCTGCCAAGAAGTAAATTTTTCGAAAAAAGATGGTGTAAAAAAATTATCTGTCGTGAAGCCTACAACTATCATTGAACCATCCTCACCAAACTTCTTTTTAAAAGCCAAATGTTCTATGTTCTTTGGATTATTTTGTGGTATAGCGCTAGATTGGTCATAACGCATTTGTGCTTTGGAAGCAAAATAACCCATTATCACCGTGGATATCAATAAAATGATTAGAATCGAAGCACGAAAATGAAGTATAAAATTTGCTAAAACTGTCCACATATATTGGGGCTAAAGATAGTACAGTATGAAGTATTATTCGAGTTCAATAGGATAATATTGTTTCCAGTAAGCCCAGAAAACAACATTTCAGGCTCATTTTGTATCAGCATGAGATTTCTATTTTATTTAACAGTCAGCATCTAAAAGATAAGAAATAATCTTACAGCTTTGTTTTTCAAAGCACTTTTAAATAAAAAATACATTTGGGAACACAACAATCTGAAAATCAGCAAGAAACCAACAGCCATCAAGGTACGCAGTTAAACGAAGCTCATCAAATTGTTTACGAAGAACCCTTTATGCAGCGGCATAAAAATTTCTTCAAAGGCTGTATGATTAGCATTTTGATACTCACTTTACTCATTCCAACTCACTTCATAGGTAATCTAATCACTGAGCGACAGGCAAGAAACGAAACGGTGAAGGCTGAAATAGCCACTCAATGCGGTAATATGCAAACAGTATGTGGCCCTGTTTTGGTAATTCCGTATTTACAAGCGGAAAAAAATTCTGAAGGGGAAAATATAACTTCTCGTTCATTCGCGTTCTTTATGCCTGAATCGCTTAAAATTAATGCTAAACAACATGCTGAAAACAAGAATAATAGGACTTTTAAAGTTCCTCTTTATAATGCCAGTCTACATATTACAGGTATGTTTACCCCACTTAACAAAAAAGCATTAAATATTCCAGTGGAAAATATGTTGCTCAATGAAGCCACGCTGTTTTCGGTATTAGCGATTTAAAAGGTTTACAAGAGCAAACCAATATCATTTGGGGCAAACAAACTTATAAATTGAATATCAATAACTCATTAGGTGTATCGTACAATGGCAATAACAACAGGCTATACCCCTCTGATGAATCTAATATGGAAAGAAATTCCGAAGCTTTGACTGTAAACATTCCTTTTGATGCCAGCACAATTGCCCAAAATCATAGTTTTGATATGCAACTTTATTTGGGAGGCCGCGAAAAAATATTTTTTACTCCGCTTAGCATGAATACCATTGTTAAAATGAAATCTAATTGGAAAGACAGAGATTTTACAGGAAATTATCTGCCGGACTCAAGCATCGTAAAACAAGATGGTTTTGAAGCTGAATGGAAAGTATATCGAAGTGTACCGCCTCAACAAAAAACGGTATTAAATAATTTAGATAAATCCACATTTGGTGTCAACCTTATTCAACCGCTCGACAACTATGGAAAAACGCAACGCAGCATCAAGTACGAGATTTTGGTAATCATGCTCACTTTTGTGGTTTACTTTTTCATCGAAGTATTGCAAAAGAAAAGTATACATGCTATTCAATATATACTTATTGGTTTTGCTTTGTGTATTTTTTATACATTACTCTTATCTATTTCGGAGTATGTCGAATTTGTACAAGCTTATCTTATAGCAGCTTTAGCAACTATTTTACTGATAATTTTATACACCAAGAGTGTATTTCAGAGTATGAAAACTGCAAGTATTTTCGCTGGATTTTTAAGCATGTTATATGCATTCATCTTTGTATTGATACAATTGCAAGACGGAGCTTTATTGGCAGGTAGTGTTGGGTTGTTTCTAATTTTGGCTAGTATTATGTACTTCTCTCGAAAAATTGAGTGGGCGAAGGAATACCAAAGTCAATCATAACACACACCGAATTATTATACTTCTTATGGTAGCATTGCCAATTACGAGAATAAGTGATAAGACAAACAAGGTTTTACATTATAGTCCATGGCATATCTCTTTTTCGGCGCAAAATCATCATTAACCCAAATTAAGATTGATAACGAGAGCTTTTCCAAAAACCTCTCGTTATTTTTTTATACAGAAATGAAAATTGTAACAGACCAATTTTCGCAAACTCAATTGCAATGAACATGTTTTTTAATTGGCATATACTCCCGATTATTTCTAGCTGAATAAGATTTTCAATCACACATTTTGTAGTCAATTTATAGATTGGTATGATCGGCAAATCATATTCGTATTACATGATATTTGGCGGTTTAGTCAACTAAATCCTTACAAACGAGCTAGCACTTTATTTTTTCCTAAAAAACAAGCGCATCGGCACACCCGAAAAATTAAAATGACTTCTTAGTTTATTTTCTAAAAAATTCTGATAAGCTTCCTTAATCTCATCCGGGTGATTGGCAAAAAATGTAAAGGATGGAACCACGATAGGCAATTGACTGATAAACTTGATTGAAACAGCATTTCCTCTATAAAATGGAGGTGGATAATGTTGGATTTCTTTCAACATAATATCATTCAGCTGTGATGTTGGTATATGTTGTGTTCTTCTTACTTGTACATCCAATGCCTCTTCAATCGCTTTCAAAATACGTTGCTTCTCTGTTGCTGAAACAAATAAAATAGGAACATCTGTAAAAGGTTTTACTTTTTCCTTTATAGCGGTTTCCCATTTCTTGGAAGTCATAGTTTCCTTTTCGATTAAATCCCATTTGTTTACCAAAATGACTATCCCTTTTCCTTTACGCTCTGCTAAACTAAAAATATTTACGTCCTGCGCGGTAAATCCTTTCGTGGCATCAACCATAAGCATTACCACATCAGCTTCTTCCAATGCTTTTACAGCTCGTATGGTAGAGTAAAACTCAAGGTCTTCTTTTTCCTTACTTTTTTTACGCAATCCAGCCGTGTCAATCAAAATAAATTCTTTCCCAAACAATTTATAATGTGTGTGAATACTATCTCGTGTGGTGCCAGCAATATCCGACACTATATTTCGTGTCTCGCCTACCAATGCATTCAATAAAGATGATTTGCCTGCATTGGGTTGACCCACAATCGCAATTTTAGGCAAATTGGTATTTAATTCAGTATCCGCTTCGTCCATAAATGAAATTACATCATCCAAAAAATCGCCCGTACCACTGCCCGATAATGATGAAATAAAATGTATTTTCTCGAACCCTAAACTATAGAACTCAGTGCCGTCTACTTGACGTCGACTATTATCAACTTTATTGACTACTAAAATAACAGGCTTTGTGGATCGGTGTAACAATTGTGCAAACTCCTCATCCAAGCCCATTACACCACTAGTTACATCTACCACAAATACAATAACATGTGCCTCTTCCAAGGCAATCTCTACTTGCTCACGAATTTCTCGTTCAAAAATATCATCCCCATGCGCTACATAGCCGCCTGTATCAATTACATGAAACGTTTTTCCTGACCACTCACATTCGCCATATTGCCTATCACGTGTCACACCACTTATATCATCAACAATGGCTTTACGCTCCCCTATCAGGCGATTAAATAAAGTCGATTTTCCTACATTCGGCCTTCCTACAACGGCTACAGTATATTGTGGCATATTTTTTATTTTTTTAGGGCGGCTTACAGGCTATCCGCTGCAATCTTTGTAAGCAAGCAACGCGCAAAACCTCATTTGCTTACAAAGGATTTCCGCTACTATCCTTGCCGCGAAAATACAGCAATTAAAATACAATATTTTACGAATTCAAAAGGCTTTCATTTATTAAAATGAAAAATGGCAAAGCTTTTCTCACCTTGCCATCTCTACTATTTGTTGCGAGAACTGGGATCGAACCAGTGACCTTCGGGTTATGAGCCCGACGAGCTACCGCTGCTCTATCTCGCGGCGCAAAGGTAAGCCTCATCAACATGGTTTGCCAAATAGATTCTTGTTATCTTTGTCCTAATGAAAGAATTCAAAAGTGGCTTTGTAGGTATATTTGGCAAGCCAAACGCAGGAAAATCAACACTTTTGAACGCTTTGCTGCATGAAAAGTTAGCCATCGTTTCGCCGAAGGCGCAAACCACTCGAAATAAAATTTTAGGTATTCTCACCGAAGAAAACTATCAAATCATTTTTTCTGACACCCCTGGCTTACTGCAATCAAAATACAAATTGCACGAACGTATGATGAAGGAAGTGAACATGGTTCGAGAAGGGACTGACGTTGTTTTATACCTCATGGATGTAAATGATGATATTGAAGAAAATATTACTCATATCGAAAAATTGAGTCGTAAGCAACATACCATAGTTGCTATCAATAAAATAGATAAGGCGAAAAAAGGAAATTTAGATAAAGTAAAAGCCGCATTAGCCAATATTCAATCTATCTCCAACATATTGGAAATTTCGGCGCTAAACCAACTGCATTTAGATACGCTCTTGCAAAATATAATTGAGCATTTACCCAGTATGCCTGCCTACTATGATGCGGATACTTTAACTGACAAACCCATGCGCTTTTTTGTAGCTGAAATGATACGCGAAAAATTATTTTATTTATTGGATGATGAATTGCCATATCATGTAGCCGTATTAGTTCGTCAGTACGAAGTAAAACAAACTCTCACTAAAATAGGTGCCGATATTATTGTAAGTCGTGAAAGCCAAAAAGCTATTTTGCTGGGTGCTCAAGGCAGCATGATAAAAAAAATATCACAAGATGCTAGGGCAGATATTGAAAAATTTATTGACAGAAAGGTTTTTTTAGAAATTCACGTTAAGGTGCGTAAAGATTGGCGTAACAATGATTTGTACTTGAAAGAGTATGGTTATTAAAAACCTAACCATCAAAACCTATGAGATTTTAGAACCCTTATTGGTCTGGGATTGCATTATTTCCTTTGTTCTAAACCCCACAACTTTCGTTATTAAGCCAAAAGGCATTTCTTTACTTAATGGAAATTGCACTGAACCCTTTCCACTTTTATATTTTATCTCGTAAATTTCTTTTCAAATTTAATATGTCCACTGGGTGTAACAAACAAACCTATGTGGTATTTAAATGCTGCAAAATGAAGCAAAGATTTCCCGTTTAGTTTAAAGGTGGGAATATTATAACTTATACATTCAACCGCATTGGGAGATGCCAATTGTATCGTGCTTCGAATTTGCTGTAAAATGCCTTTTACATCTTCATCACAAGTTGTTATATATTCATCTATGCTATTGTATTTCATACACAAACTACATTACTTCAAATAATCACTAAGTTCAGCTTGAAAATATTGCAACGCATTCTTGATCGGCAATGGCAATCCGCCTCCTAGTGCACACAACGAACCAATTTCCATCGTTTCTAATAAATCATTCAGTAAGTTTTTATCAATTTTATACCCTTCATCAATCGCTTTTGTAAACATTTCATGACCCCTTGTAGAGCCAAGTCTGCAAGGGAAACACTTGCCACAACTTTCATGTGCTGTAAACTCAAATAGGTGTTGCAAATATTTAATTAAAGGAAAACTTGCAGGTATACTTACCATAGAGGCATGACCTAATAAAAATCCATGTTCTTGAAAACTTTCATAATCAACTGTCAATTTATTTATTTCACTTATAGGCACTAAACCTCCTAATGGACCTCCAATATGCAATGCTTTCACATCTTTATTAAATCCACCTCCCATTTCGTTAATCACGAATGCTAATGGGGTGCCCATATCTACTTCATAAATACCTGGCTTGCCGAAGAAGCTATCTAAGGAAATTAACTTTGTACCTGTCGATTTACCTCTTCCAATGCTTGCAAATTTCTCTCCCCCTTCCTTTACAATAAATGGAATACAAGCTAAGGTTTCTACATTATTTACAATAGTGGGTTTATTAAATAATCCAACCTGTGCTGGATAGGGTGGTCGTACTCGTACTTCGGGCCTCTGCCCTTCGATTGATGAAAGTAGTGCGGTTTCCTCACCACAAATGTATGCTCCCTGTGCGTGAATTACTTTAAATTCAAAATCGAAATTTGATTCGCGAATATTGCGACCTACCAAATTTACATCTTTCAAATCTTGAATTGCTTTCTCACAAATGGCAATACTTTCTGGATATTCGCCTCTTATATATAATACCCCGTGCTTTGCACCAATGATATATCCAACCAACATCATACCTAGCAATACAGAATGTGCTTGATGTTCCAATAAATATCTATCGCTATATGCGCCAGGATCTCCTTCATCAGCATTGCAAACCACGAATTTTAATTCACTAGCTGTTTCTTTACAACTTTTTAATTTGAAGGCAGTAGGAAATCCTGCACCACCTCTACCCCTTAAGCCTGATAGTTGTATTTCTTGTAATAAATGTTCGGGTGATTTTTGCAATGCATCTAACAAAATTTGATAATAGCTTGCAATATCTGTAAAATCATTCGTGAGTATTGAAGTACCATAGCTTGCGATTGTATAAGAATCAATCACCTCACTTTTCTCCTGTTTAATTTGTTCAATATCATCAATCGACTTACCTGAGTAATTTTTACCTTGGTAAAAAAAAGCACTATTTTCATGACATCTTCCTATACAATACATGGCACCAATTTCGTCTTCTGCAAAATGTAATGAAAGTTTATCGCGTAATGTATCCTGAGTGCCTGCACAAAGACAAGCACTTCCTCGACATACATATACTTTTTTATTCCGATTCCCTTCACGTGTAAAATCGTAAAAACTAGCACTCCCTAAGGTATTAGCTTTTCCAATTAAAAACTCTTGCGCTAACCTTTCGCTTTCCTCAATAGAAACAGTTCCACTTTCTTGCGCAGCCTTCCCTAATTTTTCGAATAAATTTTCGTTTAATCCTTTTCTACCTGATAGTTCGCTGATATTAAATGACATAATTAAAGGATTTATTTGTAAGGGTTATTTAGCGTCGAAATTTAGTGTAGCAATTTCTCTAAGAAAGGACAGGTTAAACTCCTCAAGAAATGAAAATTTAAGCTTTTCAAGTTGAATATTCAATTTTGGATATCGGTCTTTGTCTTCTTGTATTATTTCTTGAATGCGAGTACGAATACTTTGTATGTGCAGGCTTTCCCCATTACGATATGGCAAATTATATCCCAATGCTAGAAAGAAATCGCTATAATTAACTTGCATATATAAGGTAAATAATTGTGTAATAGGTTTCGGTAAACTATATGAATATTGGCAGTATGCTAAACCATATTCCATGACTTGCAAACCAAAATCCTTGTAATTATTTTCTAAATACCAACTTGCATTCTCATTTGCGACTTTAATACTATCTTCTATATCAGCCATAGGTTTTGGAAGTGTAATCGCGAAAGTGGATTTGGCTCGATAAAAATATCGTAACACATCTTCTTTAGGCCAAGATTGAATTTTCTTTAGTGATTCCTTTAATATTTGATTTCGTTCTACGGATGTTTTTTCTTCTTTATTCATCCAATACAAATTATTAATAGTTTCAAGTTCATGCAGTAATTTACCTTCAGGTGTTATCAAAAAATCTAAACGATAAATCAGGGAAAGCAACAAATAACCAATACCCCCAGAAAAACTATCTTGATTCACAGTTTCAACACGAAATAAAGTTTCTTCTATCCATTTTTTAAAATAACTGTATTTAATTTCTAATTCATGCTCTCCAAATTTTTCTACATGTAAATCATCGACACTTTTTAAAGTTGCAAAATCTGTCACTAATAAATCATCTTGCTTATCGGCTTTTGTTGCAAGCTCTTTCAAGCCATAATATAATTTACTAGGGCTTGCCATTTCCTTCGGTGTATCAAAAATCATGGAGAGTTTATTGCCTTGCATCGCATAACGGGTATAGTTCAAACTATAATTCATTTCTAACAAACGCCTCATGACTGGAATCGAGTTTTGTTGCATTTCTGCCAAGGATACGCTTGCTCGCACCTCATTGTTATCTATTGTTCCATATAAAATTTTGGTCCCTTGAAATATTTTAAATGTATAATCATTTTCATTTTTTTGCAAAAAGACATTGTCTTCTTTCTCGTCACGTAAGTAGTCAAAAGTGCAATTAATACTCTCTTCTATTTTCCCTTCTTTATAAAATCTCTCCGCTTCAAACCATTTATTTGTTTTGGCTAATGTTTTATTATTATCAGAATATCTGCCAAATCGAATCACCGAAACGAGCAATTGCTTTTCATTCGAACTTGTTTCAGTTTTGAATAGGTTCTTTAATCCATCCAATAATCCCATAGCTTGCAAGATAAAGTTTTTTTATGATTGCCGAAAAGATTGTAAAATAAAAAAGCCACAAGTAAACTTATGGCATTTTGTTAGCTACAAGAACTAAATTTATTTCTTCATCAAGGACTTAATTTTCGTGTATAACTCAAGTTCGCTTCCTTCTTCATATCCTGTATGCTGATAAACTATTTTACCATTTTGATCTACGATGATAGAGAATGGTACATTTTGGAAATTTAATGAACGCTTCAAATCACTATTAGGATCAAGATAAGTTGGGAACGTCCAACCTTGTGATTTCGCAAAGGTTTTCACCATAGCTAAATTTCTTGCATCATCAATCGAAACTGTCATGAAATTGAAATCAGTTTCTTTCTGCCATTCAGGAAGTCTAGTTTGTATGTTTTTAATTTCACGTTTACAAGGTATGCACCAAGTCGCCCAAAAGCTCACTAAAGTAACTTTTCCTGATTCGACCGATTTATTAAAAGCAACCTGTTTGCCACTTAAATCACGAATGGCAGTTGTTGGAAGGTCTTGACTTTGAGCAAAACTTATCATAGATGCTAAAACAAGACTGACACTTAAAATTATTTTCCGCATTGTTTATTATTTAATTTTTAAAATTAACGCAAATCATAGACTCTGATTTAAACAATCGGTTAAAAGCTAAATTTTTAAGACTAGGTTAATGGTATTCTTAAAATTCAACCGTAAAATCAAGGTTTAAATGTAGTTTATGTTCAAACCCGAATTATGCTTCGGTTCCTAAATTTAGAATAACCGTAGTTAAATTTTAAAAAATCTGATCAGTGCTTAAAATGTCGCAAACCTGTCATGACCATCACCAATTTTTCGGCTTCGCAATAAGCGATTGAATCTTTGTCTCGAATGCTACCTCCTGGTTGTATAAAAGCTTCTATACCTTGTAAATGAGCCATTCGCACACAATCGTCAAATGGGAAAAATGCATCTGAGGCAAGTACACTTTCTTTCAAATCAACATCAAATTGCTTAGCTTTTTCCAACGCATGTTTTAGTGCATCAATGCGTGAAGTTTGACCACAACCTTTGCCAATTAATTGCTTATTTTTTACCAAAGCAATAGCATTAGATTTCAGATGCTTGCATGCAATATTGGCAAAAATTAAATTTTCCTTTTCGGTTTCCGTACAAGTTCTGCCACCCACTTCCTGCCAATCGTTAAAATTTCCCCTGTCATTTTCTTGCTTGATATAACCATTCAGTAAAGTTTTTTGCATGTCGTGAGTCAGATGCTTCTGAAAGTTGGGAGTGAGTTGCAGCAAAATTCTGTTCTTCTTTTGTTGTAAAAGTTGCAAGGCTTCAGGCTCAAAATCATTTGCAATCAATACTTCAAAGAAAAGCTCTTGAATAAGTTCCGCCGTTTTGACATCTAAGCTTCCATTGCAAAACAAAATTCCGCCGAAAGCGCTTTCAGGATCTCCGGCCAATGCGGCTTGCCAAGCCTCTTGTAAGGTATTTCGTGCAGCTAATCCACATACATTCGTGTGTTTTATAATACCAAAAAGCGCTTCATCTGTTACGGAAAAATCTAACAATAATTGCAAGGCAGCATCAACATCTACCAAATTATTATAAGAGAGTTCTTTGCCATGCAATTGCTGAAATAATTTTGATAAATCGCCTTGAAAGCTTGCAGCTTGATGAGGATTTTCGCCATAGCGTAAATCATGGTTTACCACGTTAAAATAGTTAGAAATTGCTATGTCGTAGTGCATAACTAGTTCAAAAGCCTTGGCAGCAAAACTTTTACGTTGTTCTAGCGATGTGCTCGTATCCTGTGTTTCTAATATATTCTCAAGCTTTACATAATCTTCTTTCGATGCAAGTACCACTACATCTTGAAAATTTTTAGCAGCCGCTCGTATCATAGAAGGCCCGCCAACATCTATTTTCTCGATAATAAGTTTCTCCTCATGAGTGCTTGCCAAGGTTTCTTCAAAGGGATATAAATCAACAATTACTAAATCAATAGCCGGAATTTCGTACTGATTCATTTCTTGAACATCTTGTTCCAAGTTTCTTCTTCCTAAAATACCCCCAAATATTTTTGGATGCAAGGTTTTTACACGACCACCTAAAATAGAAGGGTAATTTGTAATACTCTCTACGGCAATACAAGGAATTTGCAAATCTTCAATAAATGCTTGTGTCCCGCCAGTTGTATAGATACTAACACCTTGTTTATGCAATAATTCTACCAAAGGGGCTAAACCATCTTTATAAAATACAGAAATAAGGGCTGACTGAATTTTCTTTTGCATGCGATTATATTTGAATGGCGGCAAAGCTATATCGAATTGAAAGTAAAAATTAACAACGAAGAGAATTAGTTGCTAAAATTTATAAACATATGGGCCTTCTTCGTTAACATCATGTAACTGTAACTTTAATCGTTTTGCTAAATCCTTCCACCTCCTGCTTTGCCATTTTGCGACACTGCCATCTAATACGACAAGCGAGGTATTGATATGTTTTTGAAACCAAATCGAATCAGGGTTTACCTGATTACTACAAATAAGCACATTAGTTTGGATAGGCTGAGCCGCAGTAAAATTTGAATTTCGCAAATGAACAATTCTTTTGAAACCAAATCGATATATAGATAGAGGTGCTTCCGGTACTTGCGTCAAAAAATATTTGGTTTCGATACGCAAAGAAGTAATAAAAGGCTTAAGAATATACTGATTGAATTTCTTATCATGAACTAGAGAATCTGACATCATAAAACGAACAGATTTACCTGTTACAAAACTCAAACAACTTGATCGATAGGTATGTAAAACCATAAAGTAATTTTGCTTGCAATGCCTGTACTCATTAAAATTACTAATACATAAAAATGCTATCAATAAACTCGCTGTCCAGCGGAGCCAACGAGTTGACTTAAGCATTAACCACACAACCAAACAAACAATTATACCATACATAATGAGCATCGCGGAAAAGCTAAGTTGAATGCCATCTATAATCGCATAATGCCATGAACTTGCCATTTGCATGCATTTTATCAACAAGTGTACAAGTTGGTTTATAAGAATTACTACCCATTTCGCTAACAACTCAAATGGAGATAGTATAAGCAATGCAAAAACCGCATATAATGTGAGCGTGCTCAAGGGTATTGCTATTAAATTAGCAACCAGAAATAAAGTTGGAAATTGATGAAAGTAATACAAACATAAAGGCAATGTAAATACTTGTGCAGCTATATTCAATGCACATAATTGACTTACCTTATTCAGGAACTTATACTTTACAAATAGTAAATTAGCTAGAGGAGGATAGCAAATAAGAATACCTAATACAGCGGCATAAGAAAGTTGAAAACCGACATCGAATAACCACATGGGTTGAAAACATAATAATATAAAGGCAGAGGCAGCTAAATTATTGTAAACCGAAATATCGCGATTTACCAATTTCCCTAAAGCCAATAAACTAATCATGCATGCTGCACGTGTAACCGAAGCGGGCAGACCGGTTAGACTGGCAAATAACCAGATACATAATAATGCGATTAAATATTTCATTTTTAGACGCTTCATAAAAAAAGGAATCCTTGCTAGTAGGAATAAAATACTATAATATACAATCATGATGTGCATACCTGAAATCGCTATGATATGCACAATGCCTGTATTGGTAAATAATTGTGTAATCTCTTCATCGATATTACTTCTATAGCCGATGAGTAAAGCCTCGCTAAGCGCCAATACATTTTTATCATGTAAATTCAACGCCAATAAATTTCTAACTTTTAAATTTAAACTTTTACAAGCGTAATTAAAATCAGTTTTCTTTTTCTTTAATTGCACCCATTCGTTGTTATTTAAATACGCACTTTCGAAAATATTATTCCTTTTTGCGTAAGCCTTATAATCAAAAGCACCTGGATTTAATGGTTGTGCAATGGGCTTAAATTTGTTGCGAATCATCAAATAATCACCGACAGATAAGTATCGAATGGGAGTATCTTTTTTAAGATAAATAAACGCTTCACCTTGTGTTTGATATGCATATTTTGTGTTTAATAATTCTGATACTTCGACATGCAGTTTATACGTTTTATCTTTGTCGAGTGGATAATCCAACAATCGAACTATCGCATGTGTTGAAGTTGAGTCAGCATTTTTATACGAATCAGACGCATGATTTGTATCATGACTATAAGATAGCCAATAGCCCAAAGAGACATAGAAGCAAACAACACATGCCCCTTTTATCCATTTAATTTTGTATTTATAAAAATCTGGTATTTTTCTTGCAAATGAAATGAGCCATAATGCCAAGATTCCAACCGTTAAAGACAAGTAGTTTGCCAATTGACTAGATAAATAGTTATAAGCAATAATACCTGCCATACATGGAGGTAATAATTTAATAAATGGAGAATGCTCAATGATTCTATCAAAAGTAGATTGCATACAAGTAGGTAAGCGTTGAAACAAAAATAGTAAAAAGTTAATAAAAACCTTTACGTTGATAGAGAAGTTCTATGCAAAAGTGAATTAAGGAAAACCCTTAAAGTTACATTTTATAAAAGTTCCTTTAACTTATATTCCGCAAGCCTCATTGTTACAATACCACATCAAAATTTTATTCTAGTTTCCTTGTAAACATTTATTAATTTCGTTGCTTAATAAATTTACTCAAACTATGCAACAACATGAGTGGCCTTTATGGGAAATATTTATTCGTAGCAAAGCAGGTCTTGATCATAAGCATGTAGGAAGCTTACACGCAGCTGACGCAGCAATGGCAATCGAAATGGCACGTGATGTGTATACTCGTCGTCAAGAAGGAATTAGTATTTGGGCGGTTGAGAGTATGCACATACATGCATCGAATCCAGACCAAGCGGCTGAATTTTTCGACCCTATGAATGATAAAATCTATCGACACCCAACTTTTTATGAATTGCCTGACGAATTAAAACACATGTAAGCATTTAATTTATACAACATGAATCCAGATCTTATTTCATATTTACTACAACTAGCAGATAACAGTTTAATACACGGACACCGATTAAGTGAATGGTGCGGTCATGGACCTGTATTAGAAGTTGATATGGCATTATCTAATATTGCGCTTGATAATATTGGCGCTGCTAGAAGTTTTTATCAATATATAGCAGAAATTGAAGGGGGTGATAAAACAGAAGATAGTTACCCATACTTCAGAGATGT
Organism: Chitinophagaceae bacterium; assembly: GCA_044234005.1. GTDB lineage: Bacteria > Bacteroidota > Bacteroidia > Chitinophagales > Chitinophagaceae > OLB11. The sequence continues at coordinate 17,186 of JBIIJE010000021.1, forward strand.
AACAGAGTTTAAAAATATTTTACTTGTAGAATTACCCAATGGTGATTTCGGAGACACCATTGCGAGATCCTTTTACTTTGATGCATTTCAACAAGTATTTTATAAAAGTTTATCACAATCAAGTGACGAACGTATTGCTGCGATTGCACAAAAATCATTGAAGGAAGTCATGTATCATTTACGTTTTAGTCGTGAATGGGTTATCCGATTAGGTGATGGCACAGATGAAAGTAAAAACCGCATTCAAAAATCGATTCATAAATATTGGGAATACACAGGTGAAATGTTTCTACCTAGTGAAGTTGAAAAAAATTTAACCGCATCGAATAGTGCCGTAGATGTGAGTTTATTAAAAGATGAATGGATGCAAATCGTGACTGAAACTATTGAAGATGCCCGAATTTCTTTCCCTTTAAGCGCAGAAAACGCTTGGTTTCAGCAGGGCGGTAAAAACGGAATGCATACTGAATATTTAGGTTTTGTCTTGGCAGAGTTGCAGTACATGCAAAAAACATATCCAGGCGCTGAATGGTAATTTTATTTTGAATAAGCTATCGATACATACAAAAGAATCTGTTTGGGCATTGCTAGAAAATGTCTCGGACCCTGAAGTGCCCGTATTATCTATACATGACTTGGGTGTGGTGAGAGATGTGATAGTAAGTAACGACGATGAAGTAGAAGTAATTATTACACCTACTTACAGTGGTTGTCCTGCTATGCACGCAATCGCCAGTAATATTAAGTTTGAACTAATAGCTCATGGATTTAAGCAAGTGACAGTAAAAGAAATTTTATCTCCTGCATGGACAACAGATTGGATTACAGAAGCGGGTAAACAAAAACTAAAAGAATATGGCATCGCCCCGCCGCAATATTCAACCGCTAATAATCCGCATGAGAAAGATGCAGTTGTGCCATGCCCGCGTTGTAACTCAATCGAAACAACATTGATTAGTCAATTTGGGTCTACTGCTTGTAAGGCATTATACAAATGTGATACATGCCTAGAGCCTTTTGATTATTTTAAATGTCATTAAATTATCACAATCTCTAATCTTGATAATATTTTTCAAAGCTACTTTGAAGAACTACTCATGTTATTGTATTAAGAAACGTCATAAGTGCAAAAAATAATGTCAAAATGGTATAACAAACCATTAAAATAGTCTTTCATACAAAAATTACTCTTATCGGCCTTCCTGTTAGCCATGCCTTCCAGTTTTTTGTCTTGCTCAAAGAAAAATTCAAATTCTACTGGAATTAGTGGGTTCGGGACAACAACTACTGCAACAACTCCACCGTTGTTAACTGGCATCCCAGTAGGAAAAGTTCCTACTGTTTTTACCAAGAAAGCAATTATTGAAAAATTTACTGGCGAATGGTAAGGTGCATGCCCAAGTGGTGACGATGAAATGAAGAATATCATGAAAGCACATCCAGATAAAGTTTATGGTATAGCTCTAAACGATGCAAATGGAGGCACAGATCCTTATGAAACACCATACATCAATGCACTGCAATCGTATTTTATAGCTGGTTCAAGTGTAAGTTCATTTGAGTTCCCTTGCGGCGCTATTTCACGTAGCACGAGCCCTGAAAGTGATTATGCAAATTCATGTATCATGAGTAAAAGTTCTTGGAATGCTCAAGTAAATGCTGAATTAGCGAAACCAGCGAATTGTAGAATCGGATTGGTTACTAAAGAGTCGGGCGATATGTTAACTATAGATGCTTATGTAGGTTATAATTCATCTGTATCGGGCAATACAAACTTAACGATTATGCTTATCGAAGGCGATTTACCAGATGGGCCGGGTGGACAAGCAGGTGGTGGCACTGGATTTATGAATCAACATGTGCTTAGGCATATTATTACGGCTAATATAAGGAACCCAATTGAGTTGAATAGCAGCAAAAAATATACCTTGATGAAATTTAAAAATGTAAATATTGCAGGCAAGTACAAAACTAAAGCTAATCTAAAACTAGTTGCATTCGCGAATATCGATGCATCAGAGACAAAAAATTATGCCATACTGAATGCCCAAGAAGCAAGTCTAAATGAGATTAAGAAATTTGATTAATTAACTGATTTTATCCTAGAAAGAATATTTAAACAATCTCAGGTAAAATAATATTCTCAAAATTTGGCAAGCCCAGATGCGATTCTGCTAAAATAAAACCTTCACCATACTCGACACCGATTTTTTTCCCAATTAAACGATTTCTATATTTAACAGACTCTAAAAATGAATCAGAAGAAATATAAGTTAGTGGCTCATTATTGCTACCTGAGAATTGTGTATCATAAGACAAAATACTTTTCATTTTAATATCCATAACAGCAGAAATATCAATGATAAAGTCAGGTTCTAAATAAAAATCTTGCATGTAAAAAAACACCTTCTTGGGTCGCCATGCCTTTTGTGAATTTCCCGCCTTGTCTTGAGTGATTATTTTCGATAAGCCTGCTAAAAAGCACGCCTCTTTTACCAATTGCGAACCTCTACCGTGATCCGGATGCCTGTCACGCGGTGCATTCGCGAGAACTATATCAGGTTGATAGTTACGAATAACTTCAATAATTTTTATTTTGTTAGACAAATTATTTTCAAAAAAGCCATCTTCCATTTTTAAATTTTCTCTAATATCCAAACCAAGTATTTCTGATGAAAGCGTGCTTTCTTTTGCTCGTATCTCAGCGCTACCTCGGCTTCCTAACTCGCCTTGTGTTAGATCTATGATACCAATGCTTTGCCCACGTCTTTTCTCAACTAACAAAGTTCCCACGCATGAGAGTTCGGCATCATCTGGATGAGCAGCAAAAGCTAATGTATTTATTTTCATAAACAATATGGATTTAATAGGCGAAGGTATTAAGTAACACTTATATGATGACATAAGTTTTTAGCAATAAGATCTATGATAGCCTCAACTTATTTTTAACCGAGATTACGCATTAAGAATGCACAAACAATAAAAGTAATTGTAAATCAATCATGAGACATGATGGATAACAACTACTAAATCGTCTCGTTAACTATTAAAAAGACAAATAACTCGCTATAATTTTCGTTCTTCAAATCCTATCGTGTAAATTGGTTTTAATTTTAGCGTATGAAAAAAGTAGTCGTATTTACTGGGGCAGGCATGAGTGCAGAAAGTGGTTTAAGAACTTTTCGAGATAGCAATGGTTTATGGGAAGGATATCAAGTAGAAGAGGTTGCCACACCCAGAGCCTTTGCAAAAAATCCAGCCTTGGTGCTGCAGTTTTATAATGAAAGAAGGAAAAATATTTTAGATGCGAAACCTAATGCTGCACATGTGGCTTTAGCTGAATTAGAAAAGAAATATGATGTTGAAATTATCACCCAGAATATAGATGATTTACACGAACGTGCTGGTTCAAGTAAAATATTGCATTTGCATGGTGAAATATTTAAAATGCGCAGTGTAGAAAATGAATCTTTAGTTTCTCCCATTCAAGGAGATATACAAGTAGGAGATTTAGCAGATGATGGTGCTCAACTAAGACCCCATATTGTATGGTTTGAAGAGACGGTACCCATGATGGAGAGGGCTGTTCAAATAGCCTATATGGCAGATGTTTTTGTTGTAATTGGCACAAGCTTGGTCGTGTATCCAGCAGCTTCTATCCTAAGCTATTTGCCGCCCTACATGCCAATAGTAGTATTGGATAAAAAGTTACCTAAAATTGACAAGAGCCATGTTTTTAGCATTGAAAAGCCTGCCACAGAAGGCATATCTGATTTACTCAAAAAAATTGATGAAATTCTAGCTTAAGTAAGCCTCATGAAAATCGATTCCATGCTGCGCGAGCTCTTTCAGTATGGGCTTATATACTTCTGCACTAATTGGAATTTGTACACCGAATAAATTATTTACCTTGCCTGTAAGTTGTAATCGAGTAAACATTGCCATAGGTAAACCAACCGTTTTTGCCATGGCAGTAAACGTTTTATCTTCCCCTTCAACAATTAATGAACTTGTAATTTTTGTATCAATTAACTTTCGCATATAACCAAACTCATGATGCATGACTACTAGATCCTTGTCATGCTCCTCCATTTTCCATTTTTCCTCAATACGCTGCAACAAAATATCCGCAGAACTCATTGGCATTTTGGCACCAATAGCTTCAACAGCATATAACCCAAGCCAGTTTAATAAATCGAATGCTTGTTTATCGCCGTTTGATGCGTGCAATATTTTCTCTTCGATCGAATTACCTTTTATAGATTGTGTAACAGATAAAAACCAATCATGATAAGTAATTTGCGGTGCATTATGTGAGTCATTTTCATTGATCAAACCTAATTGTATAACGGTGTTCCAACCAATACAAAACGACTCATAGCGGAAAGTTGCGCGTAGCATTGTCTTCACTTTATCTAATTTATAAATTTCTTTATAGCTTAAACTATCTCTATTGGCATAAGCCGCTAATTCGCCAAAATTCGGTACTTGTACTTTTTCGTAATTTTTAAATAAATCTTGATAATTGATAGTTTTCTCGAAACCACTTTCCAAAAAATGAGCGCCTGATTTACCAGCCAATAATATATTGCGTGGATTCCAAGATATCTTATAATGCCACGGGTTGGTATCTGAAATGTTGGCTACTAAACCACCACAGTAAGATTTAAATGAATAAATATCACCCCCCAAACGTTCTATTTCATCTATTATTTTCATGGCACTCATATGATCAATGCCTGGATCTAACCCAATTTCATTCATGAATACTAATCCTGCCCTTTTTACATCTGCATCCATCGCTCTAATTTCTGGCGAAACATAGGAGGCCGTTATTAAATTCTTACTGTATCGTAAGCAATCTTTAGCGACAACATAATGCAAAGAAGGAGGTAAAAGCGATAACACTATTTGAGCTGCTTGGATGAGTCTTTGTCTTTCATTATCATTCAAAATGTCAATTTGATGAGCTTTCCCATAAGCATGATTTTTCACTCTTTCTTGTGCTGCTTGTAAATTGGCATCAGCAACAATTACTTGCCAAAAATATTTCGGGGCATTTTCTAACAAATATTTAATTAAATATGATGATGATTTACCCGCTCCAAAAACTAAAATGTTTGCCATATAATAAATTTGATAGAATTCACTTACTTTTGCACGAAGATAAAACATTTATAACATCGCATTAATAAAGGGTTTTCTTGTGTTTAACATAAAGAAAATATGAATATCACCAACTTTGCGCTTATAAGTAGAGTCTGTAATAAAAGACATTATTAAAAAAATTACAATGAAAAAAAACAGCATCCTTTCTTTACTAGCCATTTGTGCGGTGCTTATGATGGTAACTTCATGTGCTACAAAGAAAAAATACGGTTGTCCGAATAAAATTTCAATTGAGAAATTATTAGGCTTCTAATCACAATTAAATTTATAGTAAAGAGATGTTTTGGTCTGCATTAAACAATTTAGCTCAGCTAGATGCGATTCGAGCACAAAGTGAATTACAGCCCATTGTATTATTCAAACATAGTACCAGATGCAGCATTAGCAGTATTGCTAAATCGCGTCTTGAAAGAGAATCTGTGGCGAAAGATATTCCATTTTACTTACTCGATTTATTGAACCATAGAGATATTTCACAGGCCCTAGCAGAACAATTTAGCGTTTTCCATGAGTCGCCTCAAGTTTTACTTATCTATAAAGGGGAATGCGTATATGACGAATCCCATAATGGAATTACGATGTCGGCTATCAATGAGCAATTGACTCAATTTTAGTAATTTTTTTCTAAAATAATTTCACTGCTTTTACACACAATCCCCAGTGGCGGATTTGTTTTCTGTATCGAAATAAAAAAATATTTAATATTCAAAAATATTTGTTGAACGGCCATTTCAATATTGATGACTAAGGTTTCGAGTAAATCAGTTGATTGTGCGAAGTGAGCTTGAATTATTTGTAGCAAAATTTGGTAGTCGATTGTATTCGCTAAAGTATTTGGAAATTCAGGCTCAATACCCACTTTACAAGTAACTAAAAAATGATTTCCTAGTAATTTCTCTTCCGAATAGACTCCATGATGAGCAAAAATATCGATATCGTTAAGCGCAATGTATAAGATAAGAAAAGGTTTTTATTGAACAATTACACCTAAAGTGGTTGCATATTCATTCACAAAATCATCATCGCTTACATAAATTGTAAAATTGTAAACACCAGCACCATTTGGAATATAAAAAACTTCATTATCAGTTGATTGCGTGCCATCAGGTAATACCCACCGTTGTTTTTGACTGCGTAATGAGCAATTAATCATTTTTATAGTATCGGTGGTTTTGTAACTATCCTTACCTGGACAAATCCTAGCGTCGGGTTCACCAGGTCTATCACAAGCGTATAATCCGAAAAGTACAATAAGTAAAATCGCCAATTGTTTCATGATTCTTTTTTAAGTCGTGATACAAATGTAAGGTGAAAACAACTTAAATAATTCAGTATAGTATATTCATTATAAATCGCCTAACATAGGTCTTAAAGTAATTTCTTCCACCACAGCTTGCGGTGAGAGTGTTTGTATATGCCAAACACAATCAGCAATGTCGCTTGCCTGCATAATTCTGTTTTCATCAACACCGCTTCCTACCCACGAATCGCTCATGGTAGCGCCGGGATTAACTGTAATTACTTTAATAGAATATGGCATAAGTTCGCTACGTAAATTCTTTGAAAATCCCACAAGTGCAAATTTGCTAATACTATAAGAACCTCCATTTTCGTAAGCTTGCAATCCGGCTACCGAGCAAATATTATAAATATATCCTCTCACACCTTTCGAAAGATCATTGAGCTTCATGGCTGGTAATATGGCCCTTGTAATATGGTAAGCGCTGTATAAATTAGTTTCTATTAATGTCTCCAAACAACCATCCGCTTCAGATTGAATTTCACCCGGTAAAAAAATACCTGCATTATTAACTAAAATATCGATTCGAGAGAAATGAGAGAGTACCTGTTTTGCAAAATCAATGACTTCAATTTTATTTCGCACATCGCAACTTATGGCAACTACTTGAATTGATTTATTGATACTCTCAAGTTCGGCTTTTGTTTTCTCTAGTTCGGTCATGTTTCTTGAACAAATAGCTAAATTAGCCCCCTCTTTCGCAAATTTCATCGCGATAGCTTTTCCAATACCTTTACTTGCGCCTGTGATGACAACATTCATGTTTGTAAATTTCAGTTTTAATCCTGTGTTTGCCAAAAGTAATACCAAGTTGATTGACAAATTATCTATCCAGTCTAATTTGTAAATCAAATGGGTACAAATCTCAATGAGTATCAACCCTACAGGTAGTTGGCTCAAACAATTAAGGAGATCAAATGTTGACCTCCTTAATTTAATTATAATTGAAACAAAATAATATTGAGCAATCTAATGTGACAGAATACTGCTATCGCCTAAAACATGCTCTTTACGATTTTAGGGCAGTATTAATTTAAAGTGATATTAAGAGTGATACCATTAATTGTAATCGTAGCTTGATCATCGCAGTTGCCGTTACCATAATCGATGGTTCTCAAATTACCCCCTATAGGTTGTAATTCTATTTTACCTTGTTGTATCCAATTGCATGCATTTGCTTTGATGATAGGATTTATAATTGACATGGTATATTGTGCTCCGTTTGCTCGTTGTCCATTGCCTGTTCCAGTAATTTGATATACATCATCAGCCCAGATTTGTGTTGATTCACCTTGCAACCATGTGCGCACACGTGTTGAATTCCAACTAACTGAATCGCCTGTATTCGCTTTGATGATTAAACCATTTACCGAAATATTGAAATAAGATTGGTTACTCGCATTTAATCCCATATTTTGGATGGTTTTGCTTCCCATTATTTTATTGTCATTTACATGGTAATTGTCAAAAGTAATTGTACGAACACTGCCAACATCACGGTATTTACCCGTATAAGAAATAAGAATTTTTCCTCGTCGATTTCGACCATCAGCGCATAAACAATTTGTACTTCCAAAATCAATGGTGATCGTCTTCGGATTAGAGAATGTATCCTTTGTAACCGTAGCGCAATTGCTTGCTGTTTTGTAATTGCCCAAATTGTCGCCAGAATTTACTTCTGAGGCATCATCAGCAATATTACTTGCATCGGCATACATAAATTCACCCAAAGCATTATCTTGAGATATGCTTGTATCGGTGTCCTTTTCATTTTTGATTTTTCGACAAGCGGCAAAGTTTAAAGCCATAAAAATCGCAGTACATGCGAGAACTAATTTAAAAGATTGTGTTTTCATAATATAATTTTTATGCTTGTTCTGACTTTGGCATTAACTAAAGGTTTAATTAATAAGTTGTAAATTTTACGAAATGAGATTTTTCATCGATGTGACCACAATTAAACCGCACCTAATTTTGCTGTTGAATTTAATCCAGTCTATTAATTCAACCTTTTACGATGAAAACAACTTTGATATCTTGGTTTAAAATTACCTTAGCCGAATATTTACATCATGAATTTATTTGAAAAATTAAATGCTGCCAAACAAGCTAAGCTTAAACAAAATTTGGAAGAAGGCATGGCTTTCTTAGCAGAAAATAGCAAACGAGAAGGAGTCATTGAGCTTCCTAGCGGTTTACAATATGAAATTATTATTGCAGCTGATGGCGAAAAACCAAGCAAATTTCATGAAGTAACTTGCCATTATGAAGGAAAGTTGATTGATGGAAAAATATTTGATAGTTCATATAAGCGCGGAAAGCCTGCTAGTTTTCCATTACGTAACGTAATTACAGGTTGGACCGAAGCCCTACAACTGATGGCTAAGGGCAGTAAATGGCGCTTGTTTATTCCTCCCCATTTAGCTTATGGCGAACAACAGACTGGCGCATTGATAAAGCCCAACTCCACCTTGGTTTTTGAAGTAGAATTATTGGGATTTTAAAATAATTTGTCTATTTTCGCATTCCTTAAAAATAATAGTTCTTACGAATAATATGACGGAGAGGTGCCCGAGTGGCCGAAGGGAGCGGTTTGCTAAATCGTCGTAGGAGTCAGATCCTACCCAGGGTTCGAATCCCTGTCTCTCCGCTGAAAAGAATGAGAATGTATAATTGAATGAGAATAAATGTTTTCATTACTTGAATCCATTCTCATTTTTATTTTTATTTATATCTCATTCCAAATCCTGCTTAATGCAAAAGGATTTACAGATTTTGATGAGTAAACAAAATTTCAAGTTAAAAGATAATTATGTTCGATTTCGAGAAGCTAGATGTTTATCAAGAGGCTAAAAGTTTAAATGAACTTGTGATTCATCATATTTTCAATCATGTGAAGGATGACTACATCAATCATCAATGGAAACGATCTACCATGAGTATTGTGCTGAATTTAGCAGAAGGGACTTCAAGAATTTCTTCAAGCGAAAAAAAGCACTTTTACACTGTTTCTAGGTCGTCAGTATTCGAATGTGTAGCGATTATGGACATATTGAGAGGTCAAAACATGCTTAGTTCGGACGATTATGACAAGTTTTATACTGGTTATGAGAAGTTATCGAAGATGCTTTTAGGTTTATTTAGAAATGTTGCTTAATATTGCATTCCTCAAAACACACCAACTCACACCCAAAAACGGGAGGTAGTTCAGCTCGGTAGAATACCTGGTTTGGGACCAGGGGGTCGCAGGTTCGAATCCTGTCCTCCCGACACAAAAGGACAAATCGCTTTTATGAGTGATTTGTCCTTTTTTTATGTTGGGCTGAAACGCTTGGTAGGCTTGCTATTATAAAAAAAAAGGGAAGTTGGTTTTAGAGGATCATATTAAAATATGTGGATTAAAATATTTTTAGAAGTAAAGTGTAGCGATTCTAAAAAGGAAAAAATGGATATTTCCAACACCTTTAAATTGTGCCCTGAAAGTTTTGTTTTTATACAATAGCTATCGGCTCTTTGCCAGAAGTTGTTTCAAGGCGAATGTAATTTGCGTTGCAGACCAAATCATACATTGCCACATTACATCGAGCAACCATCTACATTGTAGTGGAAAGGACCTGACGGCACAAGGTATTTTTCGGGAAGTGAAGGGTGTTCAGTCCATTGGATGAAATCGCAGAGGCATATCGTTATGTCGAAACTGGACAAAAAACGGGTAATGTGATTATTGAAATTGTTACCGCATTATAGCTTTCTTTATTTTGATTGCTTATTTAAAGGTCTATTACAATTCTATGTAAACGAATCGAATTCATGGAATTTCTCCAAGCCCCATTTTTTCATAATAAATGAAGCTACCCAAGCTCCAAACGTATCTGCCACACCATCCCATATGTCAAAACTTCTACCCACTACAAAATTTATTTGATAAAATTCAATGGCGAAACCAAGCGCAAAAGAAATGAGTATGAGTATGAAAGATTTATTCTCAAATGGCTTGGTACCTGCATACCAAAAAAAATAAAAGAAACAAAAAAAAGTAAAATGTACCACTTTATCGAAATGGTCAAAGAGCGTAATTGCTGGCAAATCTTTACCAGGTAAGGAGCAGCCAATTAAAATTAGGATAGTCCAAATAATAGCGAAAAAAAAGCTGAGTCTTCGATGTATAAAAAAGTATGTTATAATTTTTGTCATCTTCTAAGTATGAAAAAACCCTAACATGGCCGTTAGGGTTTTTATGATTTAAGTATTTTCAAAGCAACATGATTATGAAACCATGCCTGCATAATTTTCAGCGTCTAATAAGTTTATCGCTTCATCGGGGTTACTCATGGTCATTTTGATCATCCACCCTTTACCATATGGATCTGAGTTGACAGCTTCAGGCGATGCTTCCAAATCCGGATTTATTTCATCAATGGTACCTGCCACTGGTAAAAATAAATCTGATACAGTTTTCACTGCTTCTACCGTACCGAAAATATCACCCGCTTTTAATTCTTTTCCTACGGTGCTGATATCAACAAATACGATATCGCCCAATTCTCGTTGCGCAAAATCTGTTATACCTATGGTAGCTTTGTTGCCTTCTATTCTTATCCATTCGTGATCAGAAGTATATTTTAATTCGGCTGGAATATTCATGTCTTTTATAAATTTTAAAAAAATTAAATGTAATTGGTTTTTAGCTAAAAAGGAAAAACTTTAGGGTTTAAAAATATTACTCTTTAGGTGCTTTTGGTTTCGCGACCTTTTTTGCTTTTGGTTTCAATGCTTTTTCCTCAACTACAGCCAATTCTGCTACAGGCGCTGCTTCTATCACCTCCTCCTCTTTAGGTTCTTCTTCTAATAACTCAAGCTTATTTAAAATAGCAAACCATTTTATCATTTTTTTCATGTCGCTCACATACACTTTCTCTTTATCATATTCAGGAAACATTTTCTCAAAATAGCTTCGTATCGCTTTCTGGTCGGCTTTGGCAAGATCGAATGAACCTGCTGTAGCCTCATTTTTTTTGAAACTCATGAACACTTCCCACAAACGGACATTGGTAGTTTCAGTAAATACTTCGATACTATCAAGAGGCGTTACATTATGTAATCGGGCAGGTACAAATTTACTCACGCCTTCTTCCAAATTTTTTACGATAGCTCCATCACTTTTAGTAGATATTAATTGAAAAACACCGCTTAATCCTGATATGGCACACAATTCATTATACTTCATCGTTCTTAATTTTTAGTGGGGCAAATTTATAGGTTATACCAATACAAATACTGATTCGGTAAAAAAATTAATTAGATGTATCCTAAAAAGATGTGTAGGGGCGTTAACGGCCTCTCTCTAATTATGAGGTTGAGGCCGATTGAATAAGCAATTCGTTTTGATGAGATTTACAAAATCGTGTTTTATGAAATAAAGCTTCAAGATACTGAAATTCAGATTGCATGTTTCTTTTAGGAACAAACGCCAAAAACTTCATTCAGTCTTACATAAAACTCAGAAACACTCACTTTCCATTTAGATAATTTACCATATTGCGCAATCAAATAGTAACTATAGCGTTTGGCCGATATATATTTGCAAAAAATTTTCAACAGCATATGAAAACATACTCATATCCCTATTTACTCACTTGGATTGCTAAATTATTAGAAGGAATCAATACGAGTCATACAAATGATGATGACGACAACAAAAATGTATATATCGAACTAAACCTAAAGCGCATGGAGCGACTCGATAAAACTATTGTTTTACGGGATGAGGTGGTTAAAGTGTTAGAAAAGATAGAGCAACCTCAACAATGGATTGTCATTACTGAAGCTTGGTGTGGCGATAGTGCCCAAAGTTTACCATACATACATAAAATGGCTGAAGTAAATCCAGAAAAAATAAAATTGGATATCATTCTTCGTGATGAAAACATGGATGTGATGAAGAATTACCAAACTAAAGGCACTAATTCTATTCCGATTTTGGTATGTCGCGATGAAGAGGGTAACGATTTATTTGTTTGGGGTCCGCGCCCAGCAACAGCAAATAGCATGTTTAATGAGTGGAAGAACAGTGACAGTCGTAAAGAAGAATTTGAATTACAATTGCATACTTGGTACACACAAGATAAAGGCAACGAAATACAATTAGAAATAAAAGATTTGATAGAAAAATTGTAATCCTTATCTTAGCCAAAACACTTAATAAATTATGTTGTATCGTCGTTTAGGTAAATCAGGATTACAAGTTTCTGTATTTTCATTTGGTAGTTGGGTAAGTTTCAATAAAAAAATTAATTAT
>JBIIJE010000097.1:0-9465 GCA_044234005.1 Chitinophagaceae bacterium
AAGAATGTCGAAGAAATTTTCTTTCCGGGTGATAGTGAATCACTGAAATTGCCTTATCAAAGTGAGACACTTAATTTGCTCAAGTACATACGCGATGAGGTACATCGTTTTGGCATTACATTTCATCGAAAAATTAGGAGTAAAGGGATTGTCAAAAATGAGTTAGAGAATATTAAGGGAATTGGAGAAAGTAAAGCCCAACAGTTGCTGACACATTTCCGCTCGGTAAAAAAAGTAAAACAAGCTAGCTTGATAGATTTAGAAAGTGTAATAGGTAAGGCGGCAGCTCAGTTGGTTTGGCAGCATTATCAAGATTTGGGTTAATCATGCGTACAGAGCTCGAAGCTTTTTAGCTAAGATGTATTGCGGCAACGACAGTAGCGGAAATCCTTTGCGGTAGCCTTGCTTAGCCGTCTTGCCTGCAAAGATTGAAGCGAATGGCGTGTGTGCCGCAATAAATTTGAAGTACAAGATACTAAATAGTTAAAAGCAAGTTTCATTCCTTCGGGCGAATTGGCTACCTTTACGGCTCTAATTTTTTAGCACGAAATGCAAAATTTACAAGATATTGCCACTCAGGTTCGCCGAGACATAGTAAGAATGGTTCATGGTGTACAAAGCGGGCATCCTGGTGGTTCATTAGGTTGCACGGATTATTTAGTAGCACTTTATTTTCATGTCATGAAGCACAATCCAGCGTTTAGCATGGATGGGAAGGGCGAAGATTTATTTTTTCTTTCGAATGGGCATATCTCGCCGCTTTTTTATAGTGTGTTAGCGCGAAGTGGTTATTTCGATATTCAAGAATTGGCAAGTTTTCGTAAAATTAATACGCGTTTACAGGGTCATCCTGCTACGTACGAACATTTGCCAGGTGTAAGAATAGCAAGTGGTTCATTAGGTCAAGGTTTAAGCGTAGCCTGTGGTGCGGCTTTGGCAAAAAAATTAAATAAGGATGAAGGAATTGTATATTCATTGCATGGTGATGGTGAATTACAAGAAGGTCAAAATTGGGAAGCTATTATGTTTGCCGCCCATCATAAGATTGATAATTTAATTGCCACAGTTGATTACAACGGCCAGCAAATAGATGGTGCTACAAAAGATGTAATGAACCTAGGCGATATAGGGTCGAAGTTTGCTGCATTTGGATGGGACGTGTTGCATTTGGATGGTAACAACATGAGTGAAGTAGTGCAAACCTTAGCGCTTGCGAAGAGCAAATTGGGAAATCAAAAACCTATTTGCCTCATTATGAAAACCGCTATGGGAAAAGGTGTCGATTTTATGGAAGGTACTCATGAATGGCATGGTATAGCACCTAACGATGAGCAATTGGCTCGCGCATTGGCACAATTGCCAGAAACGTTGGGAGATTATTAAATGAAACCTTGACACAAATGGTAAAACTAAAATGGACAATGGTTGCGCTTTTTTGCTTTTTGTGTCAGTGTATACATGCACAAACTACCCCTAAAAAATCTCGCATTTTATTCATCTTAGATGCCTCTTCGAGTATGACATTTCCTTGGGGAAACAGCGAAAGCAAAAGATTTGATATAGCGAGTAATATTTTGCTTCGAACGATAGATAGTATTTACGCGATTAATAATGAAGTACAATTTGCAGTAAGAGCTTACGGAACACAGCATCCTGCGCAAGAAAAAAATTGTACCGATACCGAATTAGAAGTGCCTTTTAATTTCCAAAATGTAAGTCAAATAAAAACTCGCTTGAAGTATATCAAACCTATTGGATTTTCACCCATCGCATATAGTTTGCAACAAGCGGCAAAAACCGAATTGGCGAATACAAATGAGTACGACTATAGCATCATTTTTATAACTGATGGCGGTGAAAGTTGCAATGGCGATATATGTAACACGTTTGCAGCTTTAATTGCGAATAAAGTAAAAGTAAATCCTTACATCATTGGTTTAGATCAAAATGATCAGTTGAAAAGTTACTATGCTTGTCTAGGAAAATATATCGAAGTAAACAAGCCCCAAGATATTGATTTGGCTATCAAGATGATTGTAGATGCGAATAGAATATTACTCGAAAAGCCAAAAACCTTGAAACTAACCACAACTTTCTCTGGAGAAAAAGAAGTAAAACCGGCCGTAAATTCCAAGCCAGAGAAAGCAGAACTTCAATTGTTGAAATTGGCTTATTTAAAATCGCCGAAAGATAATGTGAGTATCAAAAGTTTGAAGCCTCTAGCATTTAAAAAATCAAGGATAAAAATACCGTTTGAATTTGAAGTAATCAAACTTGATAGAGGTGAAGAATTTGGTATTCATAAGCAAAGTTATTTTATGTTATCTAATTTAGCTCGCTCTCAAATTGGATTATCAACACCTAAGTCTTTAGCGTATAAAAAGAAAGCAAAACTCAACTTAAACTTTGAGTTTGAAAAGCCTATTGTAAAAAAAATGTTTGAATTAGAAAGCAGGTCTATTTTTCAAACATCACTCAAAAAGATAGATTTGAGGCCTTTGAGTCTGAAATCAGTATCTTTAGTAAAAAAGCCTAAAGCCATTGTAAAATTTGATTTTCCTATAGAAAGACAAAGTTTTGATATAAGAACTTTGATACCGCCACCTCCTATCAATCTGACGATAAGTAAAAGCGTGAAGACACAAGTAAAAACAATAAAACCAATCAAAGTGAAGCTTGTAACGCTAAAGTTTAATTTTCCGGTGGATAGAGATTCGTTTCAATTGAAAAATTTAACGCTAGTTGAATCATCATTTCTAAAACAAACGCCGAATAGTATAGTCAACACCAAGGAAATTGCTTATAAGAAAAGTAAAATAAAGTTGGCTTTCAATTTAGAAGAAGTGAAGAAAGAGGAATTACAGAAATTGATTTTAGGCAAAGCACCTTTAAAATCATATGCTTTTCAGTTGCCATCGCAACGTGATATGATAAAGTATAAAAGGAAAACTAAACTTACCTTAAAACTTGACTCGACTGAACCTATTGTGAAAAAGGATAGTGTGAAACCTACTTCTATAAATAATGATACAAATTTAGAGTTCACAACAGAGACAGAAAATAGTACAGAAACAAAAGTGCAAGTTTTCTTTAAAGGTGTGAATGGGAAAACCTACCCGAAAGCTACACCTCGAATTCTTGTAAAGGATGTAATAACAAACCAAGAAGTTACTGCATTCAACCGTCAAATTGAGAATGGTATACCTATACCTCAATTAGTTCAAGCAGGAACTTATAATTTTGTGTTACCTGGTTTTAATGATTTGTATGCCAACAATGTTAAAATTGAATTGAATAAAATCAACAAGATTACTATCAAAGTGACAGAGGGTTCATTACAATTTCGATATGGAGGAAATCCTTCGCGCCCTATTTCGGAATATAGTGCAGTTGTAAATAGACGTTTCGCGGCAGGATTAACTGTACAACAAAAATGTACAGATAAATTGTACTACGAACCTGGTACCTATTATGTTGAGATAAACACAACACCGGTATCAAAATTTAGTGTGGATCTTACGTTTGGCGCCGTCTATGAGTTGCAAATACAAGAAAGCGGCTTTCTACAAATTAAAAACACAACTAAAGTTGGGAAAGCGGTGCTAGGTCAAGTGATGAATGATGCATTTTTGCCTTTTTATGATATGAATATTAATGGAGATGTTTCAAAGCAAAAACTTACCATCCAGCCAGGCATTTATGAAGTCACGTTTCTAATTGACCCTAAGATGCCATTGGCTGGCACAAAGAAGATTAAGTTCAGAATAGAATCGAATAAAACTACTGACTTGTTGTTGGAATAGGAAGATGTAATTATATACCCTGATGAATATCATAAAAGTAAATACTGAAGATTTGGTGCAAGCATTTTTACGAATGCCAAAATCCATTTATAAAAAAGATAAAAATTACATTCAACCATTAGATAAGGATATTGAAGAAGTGTTTGATGTGAGTAAGAATAAATTTTTCAAACAAGGAGAGTGTGAAAGATGGTTGTTGCAAAATGAGAAGGGTGAATATGTAGCTCGTATAGCTGTATTTGTCAACAAGAAATATTTGCAAGAACAACCCACAGGCGGCTTTGGGTTTTTTGAGTGTATCGACAATCAAGAAGTTGCGGATTATTTATTAGATGAAGCGAAAAAATGGTTGCAAGAGCGAGGTATGCAAGCCATGGATGGGCCAATAAATTTTGGTGAACGAGATAGATGGTGGGGCTGCTTAGTAAGTGGGTTTGATGAACCTTTGTATTGCATGAATTACAATCCGCCATACTACCAAAAGTTGTTGGAAAATTATGGTTGCCAAGCTTATTTTCATCAACTATGTTTTGGTATGGATGTGGCTACACCCTTAAGCGCTAAGATGAATAAGTGGCATGATTATTACGAACAACATAGCGATTTTCAGGTAGAGTATATTCGAAAGAATAATTTAGAGAAATACGCACAAGATTTTTCAACCATTTATAATAAAGCTTGGGCGAAGCATGGAGGAGGAAAAACCATAGAGTTGAAGCAAGCTAAACTTATTTTCAAGAAAATGAAACCTGTAATTGATGAGAAAATTACTTGGTTTGTATATTATAAAAATGAACCTATCGCGATGTGGGTTAATATTCCGGATTTGAATCAATATTTCAAACACTTCAATGGGAAATTTGGATTGATGCAAAAAATACATTTTATGTATTTAAAATTGACGGGAACTTGTAAACGTTTTGTAGGCGTGGTATATGGGGTTGTGCCTGAGTGGCAAGGCAAAGCTGCAGATGCTTACATGATTGGTGAATGTGCGAAATACGTGCAACCTAATTTGCGATACCAAAAATATGAAATGCAATGGATAGGCGATTTCAACCCGAAGATGGTAAACCTTGCTCACAATCTTGAAGCCCATGAAGTAAGAAGACTTACCACATATAGATATTTATTTGATAGAAATATTCCTTTTCAGCGTCATCCTATTTTAAGTTAGGATATATAAATGAAAGCACTTTTAAAATATTGTATAACGCTTTTTGCAACTTGGTTATTACTATTTTTTGTGAATAGAATATTCTTCTTGTGCTATCAATTGCCAATTGGTAGTCGTATTATTCATTCGCTTGATATTTTAAAATCATTTGTTGAAGGATATCGTTTAGAAATTTCTACGGCTTGTATTTTATTGTGTTTGCCTTTGGTTTTTGCTTTATTGTATTATGTTTTTCAACATAAGATTTTTCTTCGTATTAGTTTGATTCTTGTTACAAGTCTTCTAGTTTTATACAATCTTACAAGTTTGGCAGATGCTGGTATCTACCGCGAATGGAATGCCAAAATAAATTTGCAAGCCTTGGCACATTTTAAAAATCCATCTGAGGTGGCTAAAACAATTTCTTGGCACTTGCTAGGTGTTGCTTTACTAGCACTTATAGTATTTAGTCTTCCATTTTACTATTTATATAAAAACAAAATTTTACCCTTACTTTATGTTGAAAGTAAAAATTCGATATTACATCGGAGTGTACAGTCTTTTATTTTTTTAGCTCTTTCTGCAGGAATAATCGTTATAGGTATAAGAGGGGGGATTACCAATATCCCGATTAATCAAAGTGCAGCATACTTTAGTAATGATGTGATGGCAAATGATATTGCTGTAAATCCGCTTTACAATATCTTGCAAGACGTAACCATTACAGGTGTGATACCAGATACCACTGTTTACAAATTGAGAAGTAATATTGAAGCGCAACAAATAATTGCAGATGATTTCTATAAGATCCAAGATACTTTTCCTTTAATTTTGAATACTACAAAACCAAATCTTGTATTTATATTTTTAGAAAGTTGGAGTGCCGATAATGTAGGCGTATTAGGAGGCGTTGCGGGCTGTACACCTAGTTTCGATGCATTATCACAAGAAGGGGTATTGTTCGAGAATGCTTACGGCGAAGCCTATGTTTCCGATCAAGGTATTCCAGCAGTATTAAGTTCCTATCCTTCTGTTTCACGTTTATCAATTATCAATCAACCTATAAAAGTACCGGGTATGCATTGTATAAGTGAAACCCTTTTGCCCTTGGGTTATACATCAAGTTTTATGTTTGGTGGCGATTTAGTTTATGGAAATTTGAGAGGTTATTTATTAGAGAAAAAGTTTACAAATTTATTAGAGGAAAGAGACTATGCTTCATTGCCTAAAGGTAAATTAGGCATACATGATGAATATTTGTTTCCTGAATTGTTGAAAAAATTGAACAACAGTCAACAGCCTTTTCTGCAAGGGTTTTTCACCGTAAGCACACACATGCCTTATGATTTTAAACCTTGCGATAACTGGCAATCTACAAAGAATGATGCTGAAAAAAGTTATACTGAAGCAACACATTATTCCGATTATCATTTAGGTAAATTTTTTGAAGATGCAAAGAAGCAAACATGGTATAAAAATACATTGTTTGTGGTCGTAGCTGACCATAGTCATAATACCATTAAACAGTGGGATGCATCATCAGCTATGCGACAAAAAATTCCTATGCTTTTTGTGGGCGGTGCCTTGCATGAAAATTGGCAAGGGAAAAGATGGAACAAAGTAGTTTCGCAATTGGATGTGAACGCTACTTTGTTAAGTCAAATGAATTTGCCTATAACCAATTATCCTTGGTCGAGAAATATTTTTTCACCTTCAACGCCTTCAACGGCATATTATGTATTTTTTGGAGGCATTGGTTATATAAAGGATAGTGGCTTTGTAGCTGTTCGGCAAATGTCGAACCAAACACCGATTACGAATTTAAAGGATAGTGTACAAATAAATAATATGCTACATAAAGCCAATAGTTTCCAGCAGTTAGTTTATGAAGATGTTAGATTGCGATAATACATTATATGAATTATTTACACAAGCGCATAGGCAAACATGGCCAATACAATATCTTTCTCTGCATCCCACGCATCGCCTTGCGTTGCAATATATGATTGCTCGGTTTCTATGTCGGTAGTAATAGCAACCATTCATTCTATGAGTTCAAAAATTGTAGCCAAGCATGTAATGCCAATTTAATTTGTTTCTCAGACCAAATCTTACAATCGTTATTATAACATGATAGGCTTTTAGGTATGGAAGATACGCTATATGATTTTCCATTTTCATAACACAAAATTCTTGCATCTTGGGTTTAGAGTAAATGATGTATGTTATAAATTCAGTGTGAATTTATTTAGCCACAGAAACACTACACTGAGGCATTTATTATGATGTGGTGTCCCTCATAAATTTGAATCAAAAAAACAAAATCTGAGTTATTAAGCAAGTATCCGACCATCTTCCATTTCAATGATTCGGTGGGTGTTTTCAGCAAAATGTTGATCATGTGTCACAACAAGAATTGTTTTATTATCGTTGCCCACTAACTCACTAAAAATATCGAATACAATATTTGTGTTTTTGCTATCAAGGTTGCCAGTAGGCTCGTCACACATTAAAATAAGTGGGTCATTTATCATGGCTCTAGCTATTGCAACCCGCTGTTTCTCTCCTCCTGAAATCTGGTAAGCCATTTTAAGTGATAGTTTTTCTATGCCTAACTTTTTCAAAAGTTCATAAGCGTTGTGTTCTAATTCTTTTTCAGAAAGTTTATTTGCCTTAAAACCTGGAAGCATTACGTTTTTCAAAACACTAAATTCGTTGAGTAAATAATGAAATTGAAAGACAAAGCCAATTTTCTCATTACGCACTGACGCTAATTGCTTTTCTGACTTATCTGACATCGTTTCATTGTCAATTAATAATTCGCCATTGTAATCAGAGTCCATTGTAGAAAGAATATAAAGTAAGGTAGATTTTCCACATCCTGACTTGCCCGTTATTGCTACAAACTCACCCCGATTGATTGTAAACGAAAGCTCTTTTAAAACATCAATTTTTACTGGATCATAGAATGATTTTACGATTGATTTTGCCTCTAAGACTATGTTATTCTCCATTTTATTTCCCTCTTATAATTTCAACAGGATCCACAGCGCTTGCCTTTCGTGAAGGAAACCAGCCTGCAAAGTAGGTGGTAGCCACTGCAAAAATAACAGCAATGGAATAATATTGTATTCCATAATCAACAGGGTAAGTTTTAATTGTAGGTAAGGCACTCGAGTTGAATGGAATATTGTCTATCAAGAATGAGAAAAATAAACCTAAAAGTACACCTGCAATTGCGCCACCAATACCAATACTCAATGAAATGGCTATAAATATTTTTTTTATATCACCGCCTGAAAAACCAGTTGCTTTTAGGATGGCAATTGTATCCATTTTTTCATAAATCATCATATTCAGAATATTGTAAATCCCGAAACCTGCAACTATCAAGAGGACGATTCCAACAGCAAATGAAATGATGGTTCTGGCACTACTTCCGGTTTCAAACTGTGCGTTAGCCGTTTGGATATCTTCCGCATCAATCTTAAAGAGCATTGCATATTCTTTCGCAATTGACGGTGCTTGTTTCATGTCTTTGAGTTTGATTTGAAGATCGCTTATATATGTACTAGGTTTTTTTAATAATTTCTGACAAGTAGCTAAACTTACATAACTTGTTACTTTGTCCAATTCTGCAACACCTGATTGATAAAATCCTATCACCTTCAGTGAAAATTGTTCACCATTAATAGTGGTTACTTGAATAATATCACCTTTTTTTGCAATCATTTTATCAGCGACACCCCGACCTAAAATGATAGTATTTGGCTGGTTCTGTAATTCTAAATAATTGCCATCGATTACATAATTTTTAAAATTAAATAGTTTTGCTTCTTGTATGGCGTCTACTCCATGTATTACACCATTCAACTCTATATTTCCCAAATTGTAAAATGCTTGAGCAATTAACTTGGGGGCTATGCCATAAACTCTTGAATCTGATTTAAGTTTTTTTAGAATATTGTCAATATTATAAATTTCTTTCCGTGCATTTGTAGGTTTTATTGAACTTATATAATGATGGTAGTTTTTAAAACTTGTATCCAATTCAATAGGCTGTTTGGATGAAGGTCTAATATCGTTATACAAACGAATGTGGGGTGTTCGATTTAATACCAATCCATCCAAAAGCGTATTTAAGCCTTCCATAAAACCCAGCAAAGAAATAAAAAATGCGACACTGAACGTTACGCCAATTGCTGCAACCAAAGTTTGCTTTGATCTTGCCAGTAGTAATGCTTTGGATATCTCGAAAATGTGCTTAAATTTCATTCTTTAGGCATACTAATTTTCGTGTTTTCATCAATACCATTCAATATTTCAATTGTAGAATAATCCTTTAAACCAATCGTTACCTTTTTGACTGTACCATCTTCTAATATGACAGAAGAATTATTGGCTAAATAATTGGTGGGTATTGTTAATACATTTTTTTTCTCGTTGATAATAATATTTGCTTCTAGGGTAAGGTTCGGATAGAGTAAAATAGGCTCTTTTGTAAAA
>JBIIJE010000138.1:0-6455 GCA_044234005.1 Chitinophagaceae bacterium
TCATCATATTGTTGCAGTATTTTAAAACTTACAATACCATCGATGAGTTGATAAGTAGATTTAATTTCTTTTCTTTCGCCATCAATCATTTGATAGGCAAACGGTTTTAATTCTTTATTCTCTCCAATTGAAGTGTGTAATATTAGATTCCCTTCTTTGGACAATTTCAATTTATCGAGTCCATTATATTTCCATTTGATAACACGATAATCCGCCTTAGCATGAACAATGTAGTCATATTTTACATTTTGGTTGTTTAAATAGATATGCATGTCAATTCCATTATACAATGTATTGTAATCAACGCTTAGTGAAGGGTGAATTTTAGATTTCCATCGACTCGGATTGCTACCTAAATAATAGTTGTAATAATGTTTTTGAGGTTTCGTAGCACTATAAGTAGGGTCAGGATTAGCGCCTACAAATAATAAATCATAAGCATGATATCGTGGTGAATAGCTTGTGTTGACTTTTCCATGTTTTAAATCATGAAAAAACTCACTATTTCTTTTATCAGATAATAAAAATTTGATACCATCTTTTCGTAAAAAGAAATCTGCGTTCGGCGTTGTTGCTTTGTATTGGAAAGGAGCATCCCATTGACCTTGATTTTCTATAAACTCACCGGCTTGACCAAAACTCAAGAATGAGAATAAACTGAAGGTACAAAGGATAAACGTAAACTTAAAAAATCTCATGTTGTATAAATTAAATTTCAAAACGACTAAACGTAAGCTAGTATTATTCAAGGAAATATATGGAACTTTGAGGTAAATTTAATCCAAATAATAGAATCGAGCTAATTTATAGACGAAAAGTTAATACAATACGTTTACTCTCATAAAGCCAAAAATACTACGTAAATTTGTAATCATTTTTTAAACGATAAACTTTATACTATCTATGTTAAAAACAGGAAATCCTATTGTGAGTATATATACTGAAATGACACCTAATCCTGAAACGATGAAATTCGTAGCTAATAAATTACTTTATCCAAGCAAAAGCATCGATTTTCAGAATGAAGAAGCGGCCTCACCTTCTCCACTCGCCAAGGAGCTATTTGGATTTCCGTTCATTAAAGGGGTATTCATAGCAAGTAACTTTGTAACATTAACGAAGACGCCAGAAACTGATTGGAATGATATAACAGGGAGTATTCGTGAATTTTTAAAAGAATATTTGGAAGAAGGTAAGTCAATTATTAATGAAGATGAAATTAAAAAGCAAGAGGCTAGTAATATTTCAAACAGTGATGATACAGATATAGTAAAGCGAATCAAGGAGTTACTCGAAAATTATGTAAAGCCAGCTGTTGAAATGGATGGTGGTGCAATATCATATAAGAATTATGATAATGGTAAGGTAACATTAGTTTTGCAGGGTTCATGCAGTGGATGCCCATCATCGATGGTAACATTGAAGTCTGGCATAGAAGGCATGATGAAGAGGATGATACCTGAAGTGAAAGAAGTTGTGGCAGAATCGGATTAAAGCCTTAAGTTACATAATAATTCTAAATTATTCCTATTTTTTATAAGGTGCTGTCGCATTATTTTTGTGACCCGCTTATCATATGCAATCATTATCGCAACAACAAAGGTTATTACAAAAGCTTTCACCACAGCAAATACAGCTGATGAAGCTTTTGCAAGTACCCACAATTTTGTTAGACGAGAGAATTAAAGAAGAAATAGAAGAAAACCCTGCCTTGGAATTAGATGTAGAAAATGATGAAGACAAGACCCTAGACGAGAAGATTGCAGAAGATATCAAAGACGAATTCAGTCAAGAAGAGAATGAAGATTATCTAAGTGAAAATGATGGTGATGATTTTGAGCATATTCAAATTGAAGATTATGTAAAAATGGGCGATGATGATGCGGATTATAACCACCAAGGTGATGGTTATTTTCACCCAGACGAAGAAGAAAGTTTTTCTTTTCAACCCAAGTTTGAAAGTAGTTTCTATGATCATTTAATGTCGCAAATTAGTTTGCTCGATTTGGATGATAGAAAGATAAAAGTAGCAGAATTTATTATTGGTAGCATCGACGATGACGGTTATTTACGACGCGATATTCCATCTATTAAAGATGATTTGTCGTTTCGGCAGAATGTACAAACCACTGAGCAAGAGATAAAGCAATTAGTGGCAGCCATACAGTCGTTTGAGCCTGCTGGTGTTGCGGCTTGTGATTTGCGCGAATGCTTATTGTTGCAATTACGCCGTTTACGCGTAAATCCCAATGTGCAGTGCGCCATAAAAATTATTGAGTCATATTTTGATGAATTTACAAAAAAACATTTTGATAAAATTCAAAAAGCACTTGACCTTGATGGAGAAGATTTGAAAGAAATTATGAGTGTTATCACTCATTTGAATCCAAAACCAGGGGTTTTGTACTCATATGTCAATAAAGCAGAAAGCTATATATTGCCAGATTTCTTTGTAATTAATAATAATGGCAATTTAGAAATAACGCTCAACCAACGCAATGCCCCAGATTTGAGAATCAGCAATGCATTTAAAGATATGTTGCTTGATTATGATAAAGGCACAAAGAAAGACTCACGTCAGAAGGAGGCGCTACTTTTCATTAAACAGAAAATTGATTCAGCTAAGTGGTTTATTGATGCCATCAAACAAAGGCAACAAACTTTGCTACTGACCATGAAATGGATTTTGCAATTTCAAGAAGATTTTTTTCTGTCGGGCGATGAGGCTGATTTAAGACCCATGATTTTGAAAGATGTCTCAGATAGAACGGGCATGGATATTTCAACGATTTCGCGAGTCGTCAATAGTAAATATGTACAAACAGAATTTGGTGTATTTAAATTAAAATATTTCTTTTCAGAATCCATGGCGACTGATAGCGGAGAAGATGTTTCTACTCGTGAAGTAAAAATGGTACTTAACGAGATGATCGCTGCTGAAGATAAAACAATGCCTTTATCAGATGAGCGTTTGACTGAAATGTTGAAAGAAAAAGGTTATAATATTGCTCGTCGAACAGTTGCTAAGTATCGTGAACAATTGAATTTGCCAGTAGCAAGATTGAGGAGAGAACTTTAGAATCAACGAACATCTTGTGCTTAGTTTTATGATATTGCTCAAAAGCCCAAATCCCTTGCCTAAAATCATTACTGGATAGGAGTATGTTATTTTTCGTAAACAAGAATAGTCTTGTAACGAATATTTGCTGAGGCTCTAGATTTTCTTATTTTAATCCCGTAACAAATTTTCATTGCAACGTAAGAGCAACTCGAAAATGTTAATGAGAATCGATTTTGGAGTTTGCATTTTCAACGGCAAAATTTGGATAAAACTTCTATTTGCTAAAATGCTTTGAAAAAATTAGGTATTGTATTGATGTCATCTGTGTTCATTTACCACATTATGGTAGTTTAACGGATAATCATTAAATATTGAAAACATCTTCTAATTCGTCACTTTATTTTTAACGAGACATCTAACAAGCTAGAATTTGAGGAACGAAAATTCTATCACTTAATTTAGATTAAAAGTGTGCATAGTTTTTCTTCTAAATTACTTAAGATATCTCGGTTCAATTATTCTCTAAAAAAAACTATTTTTGCAGCAAATATTTCTAACTCATGGAAACAATGACAATGCAAGACCCAATTATTGGCGAAACACAAGATTTTTTACCCTTACTAGGTACAGATTATGTAGAATTGTATGTTGGTAATGCAAAGCAAGCGGCGCATTATTATAAAACAGCTTTTGGCTTTCAATCTTTAGCTTACGCTGGGCCTGAGACAGGAGTGAAAGATAGGGCTTCTTATGTGTTGGTTCAGGATAAAATAAAATTGATACTTACTTCGCCACTTAATTCGAATCATCCGATTGCCGAGCATCATAAAAAGCATGGAGACGGGGTAAAGGTTTTGGCATTATGGGTTGATGATGCTTATGATGCATATGAACAAACCATGAAGCGAGGAGCCCAATCGTACATGGAACCTCAAACATTGAGCGATGATGATGGTGAGGTAAGAATGAGTGGGATACATACTTATGGAGAGGTAGTACATGTATTTGTCGAGCGAAAAAATTATAAGGGGGCGTTTATGCCAGGGTATCGCAAATTGAATTCGACATACAATCCTGAGTCTATAGGATTAAAATATGTTGATCATTGTGTAGGCAATGTAGGTTGGAATCAAATGAATCCTTGGGTAAAATTTTATGAGGATGTATTAGGCTTTAAAAATATTTTAAGCTTTGACGATAATGATATTTCTACCGAATATAGCGCTTTAATGAGCAAGGTAATGAGCAACGGAAACGGATATGTAAAATTCCCAATCAACGAGCCCGCTGAAGGAAAGAAAAGATCACAAGTTGAAGAGTATTTAGATTTTTATGAAGGTGAAGGTGTTCAACATGTGGCAATTGCAACTGATAATATTGTAGACACTGTAACAAAACTGCAAAGCAGAGGAGTAGAGTTTTT
The DNA here is from genome assembly GCA_044234005.1 of Chitinophagaceae bacterium. Classification (GTDB taxonomy): domain Bacteria; phylum Bacteroidota; class Bacteroidia; order Chitinophagales; family Chitinophagaceae; genus OLB11. The sequence goes on from JBIIJE010000138.1 coordinate 4,485, forward strand.
AAATATTCCTAATACATATTATGATGATTTACTAGATCGCGTAGGGCAAATTGATGAGGATATAGAACCTTTGAAAAAGCTCGGTATTTTGGTTGATCGAGATGATGAAGGATACTTATTACAAATATTCACGAAGCCTGTCGAAGATAGGCCAACTATGTTTTTTGAAATCATACAGCGCAAAGGTGCCAAGAGTTTTGGTAAAGGAAATTTTAAAGCTTTATTTGAAGCGCTTGAGTTGGAACAAGACGCGAGAGGTAATTTATAAGTTTTCCTTATATTTACTTTTTAAAACTTTACTTTATGGATACTCAAGACATTTTAGGACAAGACATATTGCCAGCCAATTTACCTACATCTGATGAAAAAACTATGGCTGTGCTTTCGCACATTTTGACCTTTGTGGCCGGTTTTGTAGCTCCGTTAATTATTTATTTAGTAAAAAAGGATGAATCTCCTTTCGTGCGAGCGCATGCGATTGAGTCATTAAATTTTCAAATCACGCTAATTATTGCACTCGTTATTTGCTTTATTTTAATGCTCGTACTTATTGGAGTTTTCTTAATTGCACTAGTTGGTATTGCTGCCACCGTGTTAGTCATAGTAGCGACAATTAAAGCCAGTGAAGGCAAGATATATAAATATCCTTTCACGTTGCGCGTGGTAAGTTAGTAGGGTCTAATTCTGTTTCTAGGATTCTAATTCTCAATTTACATCCAACAATGCAACCTCTAGTGAAGGGCAAAATTGTTGAAAAGTCGTTTGCATTTTTTCAGGCACTTTACATCTATTGGCATTCTATTGCCTTTACTTTGAGGTATGCAGGCTTATCATGATTTATTAAAACATATACTCGATACGGGCGCAAATAAAGAAGATAGAACAGGAACGGGTACACGTAGTTGTTTTGGCTATCAAATGCGATTTAATTTGCAAAAAGGTTTTCCGCTTGTGACAACCAAGAAACTTCATTTGAAATCGATCATCTATGAACTATTATGGTTTATAAAGGGGGATACCAACGTGAAATATCTGCAAGATAATGGTGTGAAAATTTGGGATGAATGGGCACGTGAAGATGGAAGTTTGGGCCCTGTTTATGGCAAGCAATGGCGAAGTTGGGAAGGGGCAAATGGTAAAACTTTTGATCAATTACAAGATGTAATTCATCAGTTAAAAACCAATCCAGATTGTCGCCGTATGATAATTAGTGCATGGAATGTGGCGGAACTTCCTCAAATGGCATTGATGCCTTGTCATAGTTTGTTCCAGTTTTATACAAGTCCTATTCAGGCAAATGGTAAACGCAAATTAAGTTGCCAATTATATCAACGAAGTGCCGATGTTTTTTTAGGCGTGCCATTTAATATAGCTTCATATGCCTTACTCACGATGATGATAGCACAAGTATGCGAAATGGATTTAGGAGATTTTGTGCATACATTTGGCGATGTACATTTGTATAAAAATCATATAGAGCAAGCTGAATTACAATTAAGTAGAAAGCCTTATGATTTGCCAAACATGAAAATTAATCCTGATAGAAAAAATATTGACGAATTTGTATTTGAGGATTTTATGCTAGAAAATTATCAATTTCATCCGCATATTAAAGCGGAAGTAGCCGTGTAAATATAAAATCCTAATTTCGAAAATTAGAAATCCACATTCTTTGATATCAACTGCTTGACTTCGACAAAAAAAGTCATTCATGATAAATAAAAGTTTAAACAAAAAATATGCAAAATCTCAATTACCCACTTGAACTCGAATTTAAAATATCTACTCTCGCGAATGATTTTCGTGCTAGTGATGCAGATGGAAATTTGCTTGCTTATGTAAGGCAGAAAATGTTTAAATTCAAAGAAGAAATTCAGGTTTATGCCGATGAGTCGCGCACAGAAGAAATGTTCCGAATTAATGCGAATAAGTGGTTGGATTTTAATACCGCATATACATTTACCGCGGCTG
>JBIIJE010000178.1:0-2985 GCA_044234005.1 Chitinophagaceae bacterium
AGCAATGTAGGGCGTATCACACGCAAAGGCTGGGCTTCGTTATGGAAAGCTCATTATGAAATTTTAGATGAAAAAGATCTGCCCGATTTAGTATTACGTGAAAAAAATGCCTGGGTTAAGGTACTAGATGGCTTGCTTAGTGAAATTCCGATTTTAGGCATGTTTACAGGATATTTGTGTAATCCGTCTTACATTATCACAAGGTCAGATGGTACAGAAGTAGTTATACTAAAAAAGCAACCTTCGTTTTTTGGTAGGAAATTTTCGATTATTAAGCTAGATGAGTTTGAAGCAGGCGAGGATGCTCGTATTGTGCTAGGTTGTATGATGATGGTATTGTTAGAAAGAAGGAGAGGGTAGGCTTTAAAACTTTAAATTTTAAGACAACATAATTCAAAAATCAAATATACTTTTATCTGACTTTGAATATTCACAACGAACTTATTAAATAACATTAAAAATATTTTATTAAAATAAATGAACATTGCGATCATAGTTGCCGCGGCCGAAAACAATGCCATAGGAATAGACAATCAATTGCCTTGGAGGCTATCGGCCGATTTGAAGTACTTTAAAGCACTAACCACCGGGCATACCATTGTGATGGGACGAAAAACTTTCGATTCGATAGGAAAGGCTTTACCCAATCGTGCAAATATTGTTATTACGAGAAGCAAAAATTTTTCGCATGATAATATTATTGTTAAACATAGTATCGATGATGCCATTGAATATTGCAATCAGTTCGAGCAGGTTTTTGTAATTGGGGGTGATACAATTTATAAGCAGATGTTAGAGGTTACAGAAACTATTTATCTGACACGTGTTCACACTTCTATTTCTAATGCGGACGCCTTTTTCCCAATTATTGATTTAGATATTTGGAAATTGATAAAAAGTGAACATCATAAAAAGGATGATAAAAATGAATTTGATTATACTTTTGAAGTTTATCAAAGAAGAGAGAGTATTTAAAGTAAGGTGTTGAAACATTTATTTATCGCCAAGCAATATGTGAAGTATTATTTACATGCAAAAAATGCGCATGGAATTCATTCGCCGTTTGTTTTTGATTTTATTGAAAATGTAATACAAGATAATCGACATTATTATACTTTCGATGACATTGAACTTTTGAGAAATGAAATTTATCATAACAATCAATTCATTGAAGTTGAGGATTTCGGTGCGGGCTCCCATTTACAAAAAACAAGACAAAGGAAAATAAGTCAAATTGCGAAAATTGCAGGCAGAAGTGAAAAGTTTGGCAAATTACTCTTTCGTATCGTTATACATTCTAAGGCCAATCAAATATTAGAGCTTGGCACTTCACTTGGATTAGGCACCTCTTATTTAGCGAGTGCTCGACAAGAAGCGCAAATACATACTATAGAAGGAAGCAAGACAATTGCAGCCGAAGCGAAAATCAATTTCAATCGACTTCAACTACAAAATATTACACAGCACATTGGTAATTTCGATGAGATACTTCTAGATGTGCTTGAAAAAAGTTCGAAATTCGATTTGATCTTTATAGATGGCAACCATCAAGAACAAGCAACGCTGCGGTATTTTCAACAATGTTTGCCATTTATTAGCGAAAATAGCATAATTATCTTCGATGATATCCATTGGAGTCAAGGCATGTTGCGCGCTTGGGAGAAAATTAAGAGTCATGATTCCGTGAGATTAAGCATCGATTTGTTTTATATGGGAGTAGTATTTTTTGAACCCGCGTTTAAAGAAAAGCAGCATTTTGTGCTGAAATACTAACATTGCTTGGTTATACAAAATGTAATTGACATTTTATAGGTTGTACGCAGCTAATTTCCAAACATTTCATGTGAACAAAATATCACTAAAAACCATTTCTTTTTAACATCGGCGTGTATCTTTGCGGCTTAAATTTTTTTCTCATGCAAGAAAATGGTACTAAGAACCCTTTAGCTGATTTAGCTTCCTTAGGCATTCATCCATCAAAAGTTAATTGGAATTTAAGTCCCGATGAGTTAAGCAATCAAACAGTATCCTTAGGGCAAGGTACCCTAACAGATACTGGAGCGCTAGCTGTTCGAACGGGTAAGTTTACTGGTCGTTCTCCAAAAGATAAATTCACAGTTAAAGACGCAAACACAGAATCGAGTGTCGATTGGAGTGATATCAATATTGCTATTTCTCCAGCTCATTTCGATAAAATATATGATGATATAACTGCGTATTTCAAAGATAAGGAATTATGGGTAAGAGATGCTTACGCATGTGCTGATCCCAAACATAGATTGAATATTCAAGTAATTAATGAATATCCATGGGCAAATCTATTTTGTTATGATTTATTTCTTCGTCCAACAAATGATGAAATTCAAACACAGCAAGCAGAATGGACTATTATTCAAGCTCCAGGATTTGAGGCAAATCCAGAAGTACATGGAACACGTCAATCTAATTTTACAGTCGTGAATTTCACAAAGAAAATGATTTTGATTGGTGGCTCAGCGTATACGGGTGAAATGAAGAAAGGTATTTTCGGAGTTTTGAATTACATATTACCGCACGAGAAAGGTGTTTTAAGTATGCATTGTTCTGCTAATGAAGGTGAATCGGGTGATGTTGCCTTATTTTTTGGACTGAGCGGTACTGGTAAAACTACCCTAAGTGCAGATATAAATCGCAAGCTAATTGGTGATGACGAACATGGTTGGGACGATGGATCTGTATTTAATTTTGAAGGTGGTTGCTACGCAAAATGTATCGATTTGACAGAAGAGAAAGAGCCTCAAATTTTCAAAGCAATAAAGCCACATGCTTTAGTTGAAAACACGAATTATATAGCGGGCACAAATTCAGTTGATTTTGCGGATGGTAGCATTACTGAGAATACTCGTGTTGCATATCCGATTCATCATATTATTAATGCCAAAGTGCCAAGTATTGGAGGTGATCCTAAGAATATTTTCTTTTTAACTTGCGATGCGTACGGTATTT
>JBIIJE010000098.1:0-9098 GCA_044234005.1 Chitinophagaceae bacterium
TTAGAGATTATTTTGAAATAAACTTTCCAAAAGCTTTAGAAAATATTAAGACACAGGCTGAAAAATTATATGTTTTTACATCAGCAGTTATCAATGCTGATTTAATTGATGTTTGGGAAAAATTCTTACAACCTGATCATATTCAACAATGGAAACATGCGAATGATGATTGGCATACAACCAAATCCTTATGCGATGTTCAGCCCAATGGGAAATTTTTGTTTCGCATGGAAGCCAAAGATGGAAGTTTTGGTTTCGATTTTTCAGGAGTATATTCAGATGTTCAATTGCATAAACGAATTGCCTATACAATGGACGATGGAAGAAAGGCGAAGATTGACTTCGTTAAAGAGGGAAATTGTATTTTGATTAATCAAGTTTTTCAACCAGAAAGCATTAATAACATAGAATTACAGCAAATGGGCTGGCAATTAATATTGAATAATTTTAAGAAATATTGTGAAACTAAAAATTAATCTAAACTTTAAATATGAGAGAATATAAAATTGAAATAAAATGGGCTATCATTTTTTCAAGTGCATCTTTTCTTTGGATTGCAATCGCAAAATATTTGGGAATGTTTGATTCAAAAATTGAACAATTCCCGACTTTTTCAATGCTTTTTTTAATTCCAGCTATACTCATTTTTGTATCAGCCATACGTGATAAGAAAATGAATTTTTATCGAGGTGGTATCATGTTTAAAGATGCCTTTGTAAGTGGTTTAATTATTACACTAATCGTAACTTTACTAACTCCGATTATACAATTTGCGATTCACTCCTTTGTAGCGCCCGAATATCTTCCCAATATGATAAATTACAGTGTTGCAAAAAATGAAATGAATCCAGAAGATGCTGAAAATTTCTTCAGTATCTCTAGTTATATCATCCAAAGCTCAATCACCTCTTTGGGCATGGGCGCTTTCACGTCTATTGTTGTAGCATTCTTTTTTAAATCGAAAACAAAAAAATCGGCTTAAAGTCTCTCTAAAATAAAATTTGTCAATTTTCTATATAATTGCAGCCTTGTCACGCCACCACTAATTCCATGATTCTTATTAGGGTATATTTCTGAATCGAAATCTTTATTGGCTTTTATTAATTCGTCTATTATCATAACAGCGTTTTGATAGTGCACATTGTCATCAGCTGTTCCATGGATGAGAAGGTAATTCCCTTTTAATTTATCCACCATATTTACTGGCGAATTTTCATCATAGCCGCTCGCATTCTCAGCAGGAGTTCGCATATATCTTTCAGTATAAATATTATCATAATATCGCCAATTGGTAACCGGAGCAACGGCAATGGCTGTTTTAAAAATATCAGCACCTTTAAGAATACAAATACTACTCATAAATCCACCATAACTCCAACCCCATATCCCAATTCGATTAGCATCAATATAGGATTGTTTGGCGAAATATTTCGCTACTGCAATCTGGTCATCACTTTCATATTTGCCTAATTGTAAGTAGGTTTTTTTCTTAAAAGCTTCACCTCTAAATCCAGTTCCAGTGCCATCAAAACAAGCAATAATATAGCCTTGCTGTGTAAGCATATTGTACCACCAAAAATCGCGTCCGCCAAATTGATTCATGACCTGTTGTGAACCTGGACCACTATATTGAAACATAAGCAATGGATACTTCTGAGCGGGCGAAAAATTACTTGGTTTTAATACCCATCCATTTAATAATTCTCCATTTTCATTTGGTACCTGTGTGAATTCTAATTTACCTAAGTTATAATCCTTCATTTTGGCAAGTAAGGCAGTATTATCTTTTAGTAGGCGAGCTTTTTGATTTGTATTATTTACAAGTGTAAAAACATTTGGAGTTGTGGCATTAGAAAATTTGTCCAAATAATACTTAAAGTTGTTGCTAAAATCTATTGTATGCCAGCCATTAGTGGGTGTCAAGCATTTCTTATTAGTTCCGTCTAAATTTATGCTATACAAATTTCTTTCCATCGGAGACTTTTCGGCGCTTATATAATACACAATTCCTCTTTCTTCATCTACCCCCTTAATTTCTGTAACCTCCCAGTTGCCAGTTGTGATAGAACTTGTGGTGCCCTTTGCCACATCATGCAAATACAAATGATTGTATCCATCTTTTTCGCTTGTAAAGACAAACTCATCGCGCTTACTCAGCATCTTAATATTGTCGTTAATTTCGATATAACATTTATTGTCTTCTTGATAGAGTAAAGTTGTTTTACCGGTTTGTGAATTTGCACTGAGTATTTCAAGATGATTCTGCAAGCGATTTAATTTATAAATGATAGTCATATTCGTGAATGGATTCATTTTTATTCGTGGGAAATAAATATCAGTTTCCTTACCTGTATCATAAATCAAACCGCGTCCTTCTTTTATATTAAACGCACATATTTGTACTAGAGAGTTTTTCTCCCCCGCTTTGGGATACTTGTACTTATAGTCTGTTGGATATAACTTATCATATATTGCAAAATTAAATTCAGGCACCTCTGTTTGATCGAATTTATAAAAAGAAATATAGTCTCCCCTAGGACTCCATTCGTAAGCCTTGGTAAATTCAAATTCTTCTTCATAGACCCAGTCGCAATTTCCATTGATGTGATTGTAATCGCCATCATTTGTAATTTGCGTGACTAGGTTCGTATTCAAATCTTTAAAATATAAATCATTCGCAAACACATAAGCAACCTTATCACTTTGCGGTGAGAAACTAGCATGAAGTACTTTTTCGGCACGCAACAAATTCACTTTTTTACTTCGTATATCATACACATAAACCTTATGTAAAATAGAACGTCGATAAATATTTTCACTTTCAGTAAATAATAAAAGCTTGGACTCATCTGCATTAAATTCGTAGTCATCCACTTCTATTTTTTTTCCTTCAAATTCAATACTCTTTAAGTTCGCAATAGTTCTTACTGGTTTTGCATCTTTAAACGCAACTTGCAATAAATCACCATTCGAAGCTCTTTCGGTATAATGCAATCCATCATTCATAGAGCGAAATCCAGTCACACTTTCTTGTTTGAAAGAAAATTTTTGCCATATATCTTCAAGGCTAATTTCTTTCTTTTGAGCTTTCAGAAACAAACCAGAAATAAGGATTAAACAGCATGCAATGTATCTTTTCATAAATTTCTATACTAAAAATTAGATGCTAAAATAGATGATTTCACTCAACTCATAAAAAAAGCTAATCATTATGATTAGCTTTTCAATATTTCAATATTAATTATTATCACTTCAGTATACCTCTACTTATTACAATACGTTGCACTTCGCTTGTACCTTCATAGATCTGCGTAATTTTCGCATCGCGCATCAAACGCTCCACGTGAAACTCTTTCACATAGCCATAGCCACCATGTATTTGCACCGCTTCCGTAGTTACGCTTTGCGCTATTTCGGAGGCGTACAATTTTGCCATCGCAGAAGCCATATCATAATTTTCATGTTGATCTTTTAACCATGCCGCTTTCATGCATAATAGGCGAGCTCCTTCAATTTGAGTAGCCATATCTGCTAATTTAAATTGTATGGCTTGATGATTCATTATTTCTGTACCAAAAGCTTTTCGTTCCTTTGCATACTTAACTGCTAATTCATAAGCTCCACTTGCAATCCCTAATGCCTGAGAAGCGATTCCAATTCTACCACCACTCAAAACCTTCATAGCAAATGTAAATCCGAAGCCATCATCACCAATTCGATTTTCTTTTGGCACTTTTACATCTTGAAACATAATTGAATGTGTATCGCTTCCACGGATACCCATTTTATTCTCTTTACCCCCAACGGTCACACCATCCCAAGCTTTTTCGACAATGAACGCATTGATACCTTTATGTTTCTTTTCAATGTCTGTTTGAGCAATCACCAAATAATAGGAAGCAGAATTACCATTGGTAATCCAGTTTTTTGTGCCATTCAAAACATAATGGTCGCCTTTATCTTCAGCTACGGTGCGTTGCGAAGTTGCGTCGCTTCCAGCCTCAGGCTCACTTAAAAGGAATGCCCCTATTTTCTCCCCTTTCGCAAGTGGCACTAAATATTTTTGCTTTTGATCTTCGTTGCCGAAAGTTTCTAAACCCCAACAAACCAATGAATTATTTACGCTTACGACAACAGATGCTGATGCATCCACTTTTGAAAGCTCTTCCATGGCCAACACATATGAGATGGTATCCATGCCCGCACCGCCATATTTTGGATCTACCATCATACCCATAAAACCTAATTCTCCTAACTTAGCAATTTGTTCGGCAGGGAATTTCTGATGCTCATCGCGTTCAATAACACCTGGCAAAAGTTCGTTTTGCGCAAAATCACGTGCGGCTTGTTGAATCATTAATTGTTCTTCGGAAAGCTGAAAATTCATATGTAAATTTCTATTTTTAACAGATACGCAAACATATGAAAGTATTAATAAGTATTAAAATTTGTTGCCCAACATTTTTATGATAGCTAATAGTCTTATCTTCTAGACAATTGTATCTTATTGTTAAGGCTAAAAAATTATTCACATGAATCTTTATATTTTTAACATTTGAATAGAATCCAAGGACTTTATATTTGTCGATATGGCCCAATTCTTAAAAAGACTTCTTTACTTAGCCTGCGGATTGATAATTGCTTATGCGCCTTTGGCATTTGGCAAACCGAAACCAGAATCGGCACCCAAATTCGGGAAAGTTACTTTAAACTTCTCAGATTCTAATTCACGGGAGGCAAAAGATATAATTTATAGATTAGATACATTCTATACCACCCAAGTAGCTAAAGGCTTCCATGGGAGCGTATTAGTGGGTTATAAAGGCAAAATTTTGTACGAAAGATATTTCGGTATTGCCAATCGCGAAACAAATTATATGTGGAGCTCCGAAACGCAAAGCCAGCTTGCTTCGACATCGAAACCATTTACCGGAGCTGCGATTATGCTCCTAAAAGATAAAGGATTGTTGAATTTTGATGATGCAGTCATACAGTATTTGCCCACTTTTCCTTATGCTGATATTACAATTCGGATGCTTTTGAACCACAGAAGCGGTCTTCCAGATTACATTTATAAAATGGTAAAAGACAAGGAAAAACCATTCCTTGATAATGACGATGTTGTAAAGTGGTTTGAAACAAATAAACCTAAACAAACTTTCAAAACTAATACGAGTTTCAAATACAGCAATTCCAATTATGCACTTTTAGCCTCGATTGTCGAGTCAATTAGTGGAATGAAATTTGATTTATTTTTAAAAAGATACGTATTCGGGCCCCTCAAAATGGACAATACCAAGGTAATTGACCCAAATATTAACAGAAGTGAGAATATGTCTTCTTGTTACAAAGCCAATGGTAGTTTGTATGATGACATGTTTTTAGATGGTGTATCTGGAGACAAAGGAGTTTATAGCTGTGTTCGAGATTTGTATAAATGGGATCAAGCACTTTATGGCAATAAATTTATCAAACAACCAACCTTAAAAGAGGCATATCAGCCTTACACATTTGAAAAACCAAGTATAAAAAATTACGGACTTGCATGGCGTTTGCTCAATTATCCAGATGGAATAAAGGTAATTTATCACAACGGGAATTGGCATGGAAATAATACGAGCTTCTATCGATTTGTAGAGGATAATTTTACGATAATAGTTTTAGGGAATAAAACAAACACACGTATTTATGCGCAGCCGCAAGAAATTTACAATATTGTAATGAATGTAATTGATGGGCAAGCTGCTGAGGAATGCAAAGATTGATTTAATTAGCAAATTTGCCGATATCCAATTAGCAGCTTTGTCTTTCGATTTAATACTATATTCAATTAAAAAATTATACAAAAGACTTTTTAGAAATGCTGAATGAGATTACTAGCTAGTAGCAAGGCTAGTACAAAAAATAAATTGATCGGACTATTTAGAGTTCATATTCGGTATTATTTATCAATTAAATTACATAAATTAGGAATTATTAATTTTATTTGTACCATTACTATTCATAATTCGACCTCATAGAAACTATACGTGCTATTTAACACTATTCCATTTGCCATTTTTTTACCAATAGTCTATTTACTATATTGGTTACTCTCGAAGCAAAAATTAGTTTTTCAGAATATACTCTTATTGATAGCAAGCTATTTTTTTTATGCTTGCTGGGATTACCGATTTTTATTTCTACTCATTTTTTCTACCTTACTAGACTATTCAACAGGTATAAAAATGAATGCAGCCAATTCACAATCTGAAAAGAAATTTTGGTTTTGGCTGAGTATCATTATCAATCTTGGCTTTTTAGGTGTTTTTAAATATTATAATTTCTTCGCGGAGTCTTTTGCAGGTTTACTAACACAATTCGGACTCACAGTTCATCTTAGCACACTGAATGTAATACTTCCCGTTGGCATTTCGTTTTATACGTTTCATGGATTATCATATGTGATTGACATCTATTACAATCGAATCCGAGCAGAGAAGAATTATATCGACTATGCAGTTTTTGTCAGTTTTTTCCCCTTACTTGTTGCTGGTCCTATTGAAAGAGCTACACATCTATTACCGCAAATACAGCGCAAAAGAGAATTTAACTTAGCAAATTCTGTCGATGGACTACGTCAAATTTTGTGGGGATTATTTAAGAAAATTGTAATCGCAGATCAATGTGCTATTCACGCGAATGATATCTTTAACAATAGCAGTGAATTTGAAGGCAGCACCTTAGTTTTGGGGGCGCTATTTTTTGCATTTCAAATTTACGGCGACTTTTCGGGTTATTCTGACATTGCTTTAGGAACGGCTCGTTTGTTTGGCATTGAGCTACTTCGAAATTTTTCATTTCCTTATTTCTCTCGAGACATTGCTGAGTTTTGGAGGCGTTGGCATATATCTCTCTCAACTTGGTTTCGTGATTATTTATACATTCCATTAGGTGGTAACAAAGGTAGTTTAGGGAATAAAGTGAGAAACACTTTTGTCATTTTTCTGGTGAGCGGTTTTTGGCATGGTGCCAACTGGACTTTCATAGCTTGGGGCTTGTTAAACGCTCTTTACTTTATGCCTTTATTACTCACAGGATCAAACAGAACACATTTAGGAACCGTGGCAGAAAACAAGATATTTCCCACGCTGAAGGAGCTCACGGCTATGCTCGTTACATTCAGTTTAACTTGCTTTGCTTGGATATTTTTTAGAGCCAATAACTTAACTCACGCTTTCGAATTTATACGTAAGATTTTTACCAAAAAATTATTTCAGCTACCGAGTGTAAGCCCAATTTCAGTAATTGTGTTACTAATTATTTTTATATTAATAGAATGGGCAGGACGTGAACAACAATATGCCCTTGCAAATTTTGGTTTAAAATGGCATCGAGTTTTTAGATTTGGATTTTACTACTTATTAATCGTATTGATATTTTGGTTTTGCGGGAAGGAACAACAATTTATTTATTTTCAATTTTAGACAATGAAGAAGTTCTTTATAAAATTATGTTGGTTTCTTGCACCTTTTCTAATCATTGCATATCCCTTAGATTACTTTCTTTCATTGCAATTATCTAAAGGACATGATTATCCTGGAGAATTTGAAGTGTGGAATGATATTTATAACAAGAAAATAAACTCAGAAATTGCCATCTATGGCTCATCACGCGCTTGGGTGCAATTCAATACAAAAATCGTAGAAGACTCAAGCGGATTATCATGCTATAACTTCGGCATCGATGGACATAATTTTTATATGCAATACTTAAGACATCTTGAATATATAAAGCATAATCGTAAACCAAAATACATTATTCTTTCCGCAGATTTTTTTAGCCTCCAAAGACGTAAAGACCTCTATCAACCAGATCAGTTTTTACCGTACATGCTTTGGAATAAAAACATGGCCTTTTATACCAAAGATTATATAAAATATGGTTTCGCTGATTTTTATTTACCACTAATAAGATTTGGTGGTCAACAAAATGCAAATAAAAGCATTATAATATCGATTCTTAGAAGTAAAAAACAAGAGCCATTTCGGTACAAAGGTTATAAAGGCATGGAAAAAACCTGGAATAATGACCTTGAAGATGCAAAGAAAAAAAACAAACAAGTGCAAGTAATTTATCACGAACCGACTATTCATTTACTTAAAAAATTCTTAACCGATTGCAAACAAGATTCTATTCGGGTTGCAATTGTGTATGCACCTGAGCATAAAGAAGGACAAGCATATGTGAAAGATAGAGATATACTAATTCAACATTTTAAAGATATCGCCGAGGAAGCAAAGATTCCCTTTTTAGATTATTCAATGGATACTTTGTGTAATAGTAAGAATTACTTTTATAATGCATCACATCTTAATAAATTAGGCTCAGATATTTTTACACGAACGCTTATAAAAGATTTGAAGCAACAAAATTTTTTAAAATAAATTAAATGATAAGGTACCTTATAGTATTCAATTTCATTTTGCTAAGTGCTTGTTCGACAAACCAAGTGAGTAAAGTAACTATTGAAAATAACAACAACTACCCTATTGCAGTTTCGGTAGAAGCTAATAATATCCGCACAACTTATGCCGGCATTGAAGCTCATTCAAAAACGGAAGTTGTATTTGATTGGACCAAAATTGAAAAGAAGGATGGTGAGTTTCATTTTATGATTGAAAGCAGCGGAGGCAGAGATTCATTTGCCCATGGTTTTTTCGCGAATGGGCAACTTTATAGTTATATTCATTTAAGGAGCGAAGGTTCACAACTGAAAGTAGAAATCACTGAATAAGATAGTAATTTATTTACGCTATAATTATTGACTAAAAAACTGCCATGAAAACTCGCATACTAGTTCTATCTAAATAAAGACTACTTCAATTTAGTCATGTGCATACCTTACACCTTGTTGTGGGTGAAATTACTTATAAACACTTAGGTAATAATGAAGATAAAATATTGTGTGACTATTCGTAAAGTTACCTATTTTCTTTTCCACTATTCCTTAAAGCAAAAGTTGAGCGAATAGTCAAGACTAAAGATTCTCAGCCTAAAAATAATTTCATCTACATCACTTTTATCCAAACTCGCACATGAAAATACTAGCTCTAAAA
>JBIIJE010000099.1:0-9047 GCA_044234005.1 Chitinophagaceae bacterium
TATTGAATTACAGCTTCGTAATCGTTTCAACATTTCTAATGCTGAATCTGGGTTTAAGGTGATTTGAGGCAAATGAAAACAAAGTTAAACACGAACAAACACAATAACTTGTTGAAATATTAATATACAAAATACCTGCTAAGTCAAACTTTGAGCAATACATTTGCCATTTATAACATTTGAAGCATGAAAATATTTGTACAGGCTACATTTTTACTATTTCTTTCTTTGCAACTAAGTTTTGCGCAGCAAGCTAAACATGGTGTTGGTGTGCATTTTGCGGGTTTAGATTTTTATGGTCCACAAGCCGGTAAATACTTTAGTAGTGATAGACTTAATCGCGTTACACTGAAAACTGAATCAAAGTTTAAATGGGATCCTAGCATACGATTTACCTATTGGTATATGCTTGCTGAGAAATTTGATTTTAACGCCGCCATCAATGTTTCTAACTTACAGCATCCGAATTCTAATGCAGATTCGGTTTATATCAAAATGAAAGATGGTATTAATAGTTTCAAAACTGAATTCCTATTTGCATCATTAGATGCTCGACTAAATTATAATATTTTGCCTCGTAAAACTTATATTGTATCTCCTTATGTTTCTGCTGGAACTAGTTTATCCATGCAGGAACAAAAACGAGGTTTTAGTATTCCGCTTGGATTGGGTGCAAATATTCATGTGGGCAGAGATATCTATATCAATTTGTCTAGCGATTATCGTTTTGCTTTGGGTAATTGGGCGCAAAATAATTTTATGCATTCAGTCGGATTGGTTTATTGGTTTGGAGGTAATAAAATGCCAAAAGCAATACCACCACCACCGACACCTGCCATTGTAAAAGAGAAAGATTCAGACAATGACGGATTGTTAGATAAAGATGATGAATGTCCGAATGAAGCTGGTAAAAAAGAATTACGTGGTTGCCCTGACCGTGATAGTGATGGCATTGTCGATAAGAGCGATAGATGTCCTGATATTAAAGGGATAGCAAAGTATCAAGGTTGTCCTGTTCCTGATAAAGACAAAGATGGGTTTGCTGATGAAGATGATCGTTGCCCAGATGTGTTTTCCTTAACTAATAGAGGTTGTCCTGAAATTAAAAAAGAAGTCATTGAAAAAGCGAAGAAAGCAGCAGCAGGTGTAAATTTTGCTTCAGGTTCCGCTAAATTGTTACCAGCTTCATTTGTCAACCTTGATAATTTAGTTGATATTTTGAATGAAGATTCGAATCTTCAAGCAGAAATCGAAGGTCATACAGACAATAAAGGTGCGGCAGATAAAAATTTAACACTATCTCAAGCTCGCGCAGATGCTTGCAAAGCATATTTGGTAAGTAAAGGTATTAATGCAGCCCGATTAGTAAGTACTGGATATGGAGATTCAAAACCGATTGCCGATAATGCAACTGACGAAGGACGAGCTAAAAATAGAAGAACTGAGTTTGTGCTGAAAAACTAGTAGCTAAAGCTTGATGCAAATGCTATTATTCCAATGGAAATAATTGATTTGAGCAGAATTGATAAGTTGTCGACCAACGTCTGAATATAATCCAGGATAGTTACTGAATTTATTTTCATTGAATGCTCTAAACTCGGCACGTAGTTTTATATTTTTAGAAACTAAATAGTCGAGTCCAAGCGAAAAACTACTCACATCATTACCTAAGTAATTATCTGTGAAGAAAATATCTTTTTCATCATTAAAGTATTCAACGCGTCCCGTTACGACTAACTTTTTGCTTAAGTGTGTTTTGGCTATCACAACCAAAGTGTACCAGTTTTGATATTTGTCTAAGTAATCTTTTTCACGACCTCTGTCAAAGCCAACTATTACGCCTCCTCTATTTTTTTTCTCATACTGCCAATAAAATTATGATAGATGCGCCATGAATTTCTAATTTCATCTTGCACTTGTCCTATGAAATTGCTATAATTTAAGGTATGAAATTCGCCAATTTTATAATTGGTTTGCATGCCCCAACTAGGCATAGTCCTGTAAGTAGGTCTTGTTTGTTGCCAGCCATTTAATGCCAATGCAGCGAGATTCAATCTCTTATTTTTACTTTCATAACTTACCTTAATACCACTCTCGTAGTAGGGAGAGTTTTCGGCAACCAAACTTCGAGTTAAATTCCAATTCTCTATTCCAATGGCAGTTTCAAAACCAATATGTGATGGCATTACACCAACATCAATCCAAACATTGTATTTATCAGATATTTTGTAACCTATATTAGCTTCAAGTAGATGTCGTGTAATTTTAGTTTCATTTGCCAAATTGTATTTTACATAATCGCCTGCCATTAAGGCTAGATTGGCTCTTACATTTTCGGTTTGGTAATTTGCTTTACCAAATACTAAGTTGGGTCTAATTCTGTTGTTTTGCTTATAGCTAACTAAGTAATAAGGTTTTAATAATTCATATTCGTTGAGGTAATTGGCAGAGGCATCGTGTGTATAGTATCCTTCGCCATACAAGCTAACATCAAAATTTTTTTTCCAACTAGCCTTTTGAGCTTGTAGAATTTGAAAAGAAATAAAATTTAAGAGAATAAACAACGTGCTAATTCTATAGTGTGTAGGCATCATTTTCTTATTTTGAATTTAAAGTAAATATTTATTTTGAACCTTTCAAATTTTTGCGAATAATTCTAGCCTCTTTTTCCTTAATATTGATTTTCTTAAACAAACAAATCTATGCGTGTACTAAAGTTTGGGGGCACTTCGGTAGCAAATGCTGAAGCTATTTTGCAAGTGGTCGATATCGTAAAAGAAACAGCTCAGCGTGATACAAATATTATTGTGGTAGTTTCGGCACAATCAGGTGTTACGGATAAACTATTAAAATTTGAAAATCTTATTTTACAAGATCCAAGTGCATGCGAAGCCTTGTTGGATGAAATCGAAAAACAACATACAGATACGCTGCGTGCATTAATACCAGTTCCAAATCAAGCAACTGCTTTAGCGAATGTTATTGTTAAGTGCCAAGAATTACGTTCTATTGTGAAAGGCGCCTCACTCATACAAGAAGTAAGTGCGCGCACCAAGGCTTTGATCGTTAGTTTTGGGGAGCGCTTATCCGCTTTTATTATTAGTCAAGCTATGCATTACCAAATTAGCGATACTGCTTATGTAGATGCCAGAGAAATTATAAAAACCGATGATTCTTTTGCACAAGCTTTAGTTGATTTTAAATTGAGTAATCCATTAATACAAGATTGTTTCGCTGATACAAAAAAGATGTACGTAGTTACTGGCTTCATTGCAAGTACTTCTGATGGTCGTTCTACAACATTAGGGCGAGGAGGTTCCGATTATACCGCATCAATTATTGGAGCCGCATTGAAGGCGGATTGTATAGAAATCTGGACGGATGTAGATGGTGTAATGACCGCCGATCCGCGATTTGTCAAAGAAGCGCGCAGTGTAAGAAGTATGACCTACAATGAAGCTATGGAGCTTTCGCATTTTGGAGCGAAAGTAATTTTTTCAGCAACCATGCTACCAGCTATGAATGCGCAAATTCCTATTCTTGTGAAAAATACTTTCAATGCATCACATGAAGGGACTCTGATTTCGAATAAGCGTGATAAAGATTCTCATCCAGTAAAAGGAATTTCATCATTGCGAAAAATGGCATTGTTTAATGTTGAGGGTAGTGGGATGGCAGGTGTGGCAGGCTTTTCAGCACGATTATTTAGTACATTGTCATTAAATCATATCAATGTTATTTTGATTAGTCAAGCCTCATCCGAGCATTCTATTTGTTTTGCTATTAGCCAGTTAGAAGCAACTAAGGCAAGTGAAGTATTGAATGTTGAGTTTGAAAGAGAGTTAGAGAAAGGATTAATTAATCCTATTGAATTAGAGAATGACCTGGCTATAGTTGCAGTAGTAGGTGAAAATATGAAAGAACACACTGGACTTGCAGCTCGTGTGTTTAATCCATTGGGAAGAAACGGCATTAACCTAAAAGCCATCGCACAAGGTAGTTCGGAATTGAATATCTCAATTGTAATTCAAGAGCGTGAACTTGAAAAAGCGCTACAGGTATTACATCAATCCTTATTTGATCATGACCGACAAAAATTGCACATTTTTCTTACAGGTTATGGTTCTATCGGAAAGCGTTTGTTAGAAATGATTCAAGAACATGAATCTTATTTGGCTGCACAAAAAATTGATTTACAAATCTGCGGCTTGATAAACAGAAATAAAATGCTATTGCAAGCCAATGAAATTCCGATTCAAGATATTGCTGAACATTTAGATAAACACGGATTGAACGCCGAACTTTCTGAATATGTTGATGGCATCAAACGGCTTAATCTGGAAAATAGCCTGTTTGTAGATGTAACAGCTTCTGATGATCCAACTCCATTTTATCAACCTTTATTGAACCACAATGTCGCAATTGTTACAGCCAATAAGCGAGCAAATACCCAAAGTTTTGCTTACTATAAAAGCTTGCACCAAACGGCTCGATCACGAAATGTAGCTTTTCATTACGAAACAAATGTGGGAGCAGGTTTACCAGTAATCAATGTGTTGCGCGATTTGCAAGCAGGTGGCGATAAAGTCATTCGAATCGAAGCTGTGCTTTCTGGTACAATGAATTATTTATTATCGGAGTATAATGCAAGTGAATCATTTTCGAGTTTAGTTGCCAAGGCTAAAGAAATGGGTTATACCGAACCGGATCCACGTGATGATTTGAGCGGCATGGATGTGGCTCGTAAATGTTTAATTTTAGCACGTGAAATAGGTTGGGAAATTGAATTGAGCGACATTCAGGTTGAGCCTTTAATGAATGATGAAGCAGCGAATGCAAATGATGTCATTTCATTCTTTGAGGAATTGAAAAGTTATGACAAGCCATTTGAGCAAGAATATACAAACGCACTTGCGAAACAATTGCGCTTGCGATATGTTGCTCTTCTAGAAAATGGTAAAGCGAGTGTAAAAGTTATGCAATTGGATGAAGCGCATCCATTTTACACATTGAAAGGAACAGAAAATTGTTTGTCACTTACTACCAAATACTACCAAAAATACCCGATGGTAATTAAGGGGCCTGGGGCTGGGGTGGATGTTACTGCGGCGGGAGTGCTTGCAGATATAATTCGAGTGGCGGAGAATAGAAGCAGATAATTATTAAACAATCTATAACTAAAGTTAAATCACTAAATGAATAAAGTCAAGCCAGTTTGTCGAATTGCGAAAGCCTTTGCTCCAGCCACTGTCGCAAATGTGGGGTGTGGTTTTGATATCATGGGCTTCGCCATTGAGGGGATTGGCGATGAAGTAGAAATTGAATTGCTCGAAAGTAATGCTGAATCAATCGTTATCATGAAAGGACCTTATGGTCAACTCATTCCTTCAGACTGGGCAATGAATACAGCAAGTGTAGCCGCACAAGCCTACTTAAATTATGTAGGGCAATCTGATATTAAATGCAAGCTTACTTTATACAAAAATTTACCATTAGGAAGCGGTATGGGGAGTAGTGCAGCAAGTTCTGTAGCTGCGATAAAAGCAATGAATCAGATTTTCAATCAATTCTTAACTGATGTGGAATGTTTGCCCTTTGTTATGGAAGCTGAACGTATTGCATGCGGAGCTGCACATGCAGATAATGTAGCGCCTAGTTTATTAGGTGGTTTTGTTTTAGTGCAAAGCTATCAACCCTTGCATGTATGTCAAGTAAACTTTAGTTCAACTTGGTATGTGGTCGTTTGTCATCCTAATACAATTTTGCGCACTTCAGATTCAAGAAGTGTAGTGCCTCAGCAAGTTTCTTTACGGAAAGCTATTCAACAAAGTGCAAACAGTGCGGGTTTAATCCTCGCTTTAATTAATCAAGATAAAGCTTTGATGCAGCAATGTGTTCATGATGAATTGGCAGAGCCTAAGAGAAGAACTTTAATTCCAAACTTTTTTCAAATAGAAAAATCGATTTTAGCCGCAGATGGATTCAATTGCAATATTTCTGGATCTGGGCCATCTATTTTTTCATTTTGTGAAACTTTGCCGCAAGCGGAAACAATATCAAGCATTATGCAAAGTGGATTTTTAGAAGTTGGCTTGCAAAGTGAAACATATATTTCTCCTTTATTAGCTAAAGGGGCTCATGTCATTTCTTACGAATAATTTTACACCATGAATTATTTTAACTTAAATAATACCAGCGAAAAGGTTGACTTAAAAACAGCGATTTTAAAAAGCTTAGGAAGTCAAGAAGGTTTATACATGCCTGAGAGTTTGCCTCAGTTATCAAAAAAATATTTTGAAAATATTCATCAACTCACGTTACAAGAAATTGGTTATGAAGTTGCGAAGTCCATGTTTCAAAATGATATAGACGATCGTGCGATTAGAGATATTGTAGAGGAGGCATTAAATTTTGAAATTCCCCTACGAAGGCTTAGCAAAAACTTGCATGTTTTGGAATTATTTCATGGACCAACACTTGCGTTTAAAGATGTTGGTGCAAGGTTTATGGCAGGTTTATTTGCACATTTTATTGCGCAAGAAAAAAAAGAAACAACCATTTTAGTCGCTACATCAGGAGACACTGGCGGGGCAGTCGCATCGGCATTTTATAAGCAGGTAGGTATAACAGTTGTGATTTTATATCCGAAAGGGAAAGTGAGTCTGTTGCAAGAAAAGCAACTAACGACATTAGGTGAGAATATTATCGCTTTGGAAATCGATGGTAATTTTGATGATTGTCAAGCCATAGTAAAAAGAGCATTTCTTGATGAAGATATCAATAAGGTTAGAAATTTAACCTCTGCCAATTCTATCAATTTTGCACGATTGTTTCCACAATCAATTTATTACCATTTCGCATTTGCGCAATTACGTGCAAATCATAAGCCAGTATTAATTAGCGTCCCAAGTGGCAATTTTGGCAATTTAACTGCAGGTTTAATCGCAAAGAAAATGGGTTTACCTATTGCTCATTTTATTGCTTCTACTAATGAAAATCACATTGTACCCACTTATTTAGAGACAGGAATGTTTGAACCGCAACCCACCATTTATACAATTTCCAATGCGATGGATGTTTCGAAACCAAGTAATTTTCCTCGTATGATGCATTTGTACAATCAAAGTGCAGAGGCTTTGCGTAAAGATATAAGTGGGTGGTGGTGTAATGATGCAATCAATAAAAAAGGCATTCTGGAACTTTTACATAAGTATCAATATCAAGCTGATCCACATGGTGCAATCGCCTACTTGGCAATAGAAGCATTTGCCGATAAGGAAAATTATGATTGCATTTTTGTTGAAACGGCACATCCTGCCAAGTTTCCTGAGTCTATAGAGGAATTAACAAACGAAAAAGTAGCCATCCCAACCGCATTAGCCGGTTTGTTTGAAAAGCCAAAAAAAAGTATAACCATGTCTAACAAGTTTGAATCCCTGAAGGATTATTTACTTGGATAAGACTTCTAAATTCAGGTTTTTATTCTTCAAAGGATGAGTATTGGTCACAAAAATGCTGATCGCTGTCTAATAATTACCTGAAATATGGCACCAGAATGCCGAATTAAGGTCGGAAAAGACCTAACTATACCTTTAGATGCGATTTCTTTCATTTTTTTGATACAATACAAGTTCTTTGTCTGACAAAAAAAGTAATAATCATAAGCATACTTACTTAATAAAATAAAAAGCCACTCAAGCGAGTGGTTTTTTTACTTTTTGTAATAATTACAGGAGAAGTTCTACATTTGAAGCGAAATGGAGGCAACTCGCGAAATTTTACATAAAAGCCTTGATGAGGTAAATGCCAGTGTGGATACACTAAATAGGAAAAGTGCCTGGAAAAAAGTTTTAGCATTCTTAGGACCTGCGTATCTAGTTTCCGTAGGGTATATGGATCCCGGAAATTGGGCAACTGATATTGCAGCCGGCAGTAAATATGGATACGCCTTAGTTTGGGTTTTGGTTATGAGTAATATTATGGCGATTGTTTTGCAGTCATTATGTGCGCGCCTAGGTATCGTTTATAAAAGAGATTTGGCTCAAGTGAATCGCGAGACTTATCCGCCATTAATTAATTTTTGCTTATATATTTTAGCCGAATTGGCTATTGCCGCAACCGATTTAGCGGAGATCATTGGTATGGCCATTGGTTTAAATTTATTGTTCGGCTTGCCGCTCATTTATGGTGTTACCATTACTTTATTCGATACTTTTCTTTTACTCTATTTGCAAAAGCTAGGGATTCGTAAAATGGAGGCATTTATTATTGGTTTAATTGCCATCATTTTTGTTTCATTCGCAGTTGAATTATTTTTAGTAAAACCTAGTTTTGTCGATATACTAAAAGGCGTCAAACCCAGTTTGCCCGATAATATGGCTTTGTACTTCGCGATAGGTATCATAGGCGCAACAGTGATGCCGCATAATTTGTACTTGCATTCTGCTTTGGTACAAACTCGCAAAATTGGCGACGATGTTGAATCAAAGCGTAAAGCAATTAAATGGAATTTTATAGATAGTGCAATCGCGCTAAATTTAGCTTTGTTTGTCAATGCAGCCATTCTCATACTCGCTGGAAGTGCTTTCTACAATAATGGCTTAACTGAAATTGCAAGTATTGAAGAAGCGCATCGTTTACTCGAGCCTTTAGTAGGTCACCGTTTGGCACCCATTTTATTTGCAATTGCTTTAATTGCGGCGGGGCAAAGTAGCACCGTGACAGGTACATTGGCAGGACAGATCGTGATGGAAGGTTATTTACAGATTAGATTAAATCCATGGATGCGTCGACTGATCACAAGGGCCGTAGCTGTGGTGCCAGCTTACTTAACCATTTTATTCGCAGGCGAAAATAAAATGACTGATTTACTTGTCTTAAGTCAAGTTATTTTAAGTGTGCAATTAGCTTTTGCTATTATACCCTTAATTTTTGCGGTAGCAGATAAAACCAAAATGGGTGTATTTGCCATTAAACCGTTCATGATTGGCGTCGTGATATTAATTACAGGAATCATTCTGTTTTTAAATATCAAAATGATAGGTGAA
>JBIIJE010000100.1:0-9036 GCA_044234005.1 Chitinophagaceae bacterium
AAATATTGCGCTAACTACACCATCTTGCGTTCCGGGCAGTGATGGTTCTTTAACAGTGACTGCTTCGGGTGGTACGATTGCGTATCAATACAATATCGGTGCTGCCAATCAAAACAGTAATGTGTTTAATGGATTGAATGCCGGAACATTTACCGTAACTGTAACTGATGCAAATAGTTGTACAGCAACAAGTGTAATCAGTATTATTGCACCGAATTCACCAATTATCAATAGCATTGCACTAAATCTAGCGTCTTGTAATCCTAGCAATGATGGCACTGCGACCATAGCAGCGAGCAATGGAATTGGACTCCTAACTTACTCTCTTAATGGTATCAATTTTCAAACTACTAATTCATTCAATAACTTATCGATAGGTTCATACACAGTTGTCGTGAAAGATGCAATCGGTTGCAACAGCACGGATATTATTACAATAAGCACACAACCCTCCCCTACCATTAGTGCTGTAAATACGACACTAGCTTCTTGTCAACCTGGTTGCGATGCTAGCATATCGATAAATGCAAATGGAGGTACTTCTGGTATTTTCACATTTAGTATAGATGGCATTAATTTCCAAGCGAATAGTCTATTTCAAAATGTCTGTGCAGCAAGTTATACAGTAACTGTTCTGGATGGAAATGGATGCAATGATACAGCTTTAGCCATTGTTAATACAGCTAATTCTCCCATTATAAATAGTATAATCACAACAAATGTTAGTTGCTTTGGCTTAAATGATGGTAGCGCAACGATTGCTGCAACAGGAGGAACGGGACTACTCGATTATTCACTTCAAGGAGTTGGATTAAATAATAATTTCGGACAATTCAATAATCTTGCGGCAAATAACTACACCCTTGTTGTGAGTGATGCAAATGGTTGCAGCACCACAAATAATTTAGTGATTGTTGAACCATCTGATTTGTTATTTTATAATGTAACTAGCGGAAGTTCATCCTGCAGTGGGGTTAGCAATGGCGTTATCATAGCAGCCACAATAGGAGGCATGTCTGCGATAAGCTATACGATTTCGCCAAATGCTAATTTTGTAGCTCCAAATTCATTTGTCAATATTACTGGCAATGTTACTTACACGGTGGTAGCTAGCGATGTAAATGGCTGTTCAATTTCAACAACCATATTTGTGAGTCAACCAAGTACAATTCAAATTAATTCAAGCAATGTTGTAGATGTGAGTTGTAATGGTGCAAATAATGGAGAAATAAATGTCATCGCAACGGGTGGTACGGGTACATTATCTTATACAATAAATCCTAATGGTACTAGTAATACCACAGGGAATTTTGTTGGCTTAAACGGCAACACTTACACAATAACAATAACGGATGCCAATAATTGCACCACTTCGACGATATTAAATGTAGTTGAACCAAATGCTATCACAATTTCAAACCAAACGATTGACAATATTTCTTGTAACAATGTAAGCGACGGAAGTATTCAATTTAGTTGCATAGGTGGTGTTGGAAATTTCATTTATAATTTGTTGCCTACTGCAACTTCTAATACAAGTGGATTGTTTACAAACCTAAGCGGTAATATTTATACCTTACAAGCTACTGACGCTAATAATTGTACAATCAGTACAATGGTTAACATTATCAACCCATTCGTTCTTTCGATTGATAGTTTATTAATTACTAATGCATTATGTTTCGGACAAACAAATGGAGCCTTGCAAACTTACGTGAGTGGAGGCACTGGCACTTATAACTATTTACTTTTACCAATTAATATCAACAATCTTAGTGGTGGGTACTCAAATCTTGCTAGTAACAATTATACCATCAGTGTAAGCGATGCAAATAATTGTACAAGTACATCTGCGTTGTTTATTAATCAGCCGCCAACGCTAAGTATACAATTAATAGACTCGAATAATGTAACATGTGCAAATGGAAATAATGGAAGTATTGAGGTTATAGCAAACGGCGGCACTCCACAATACGTTTATACTATTTTCCCTTCGGGTGATACTAGTTCCAGTGGAGTATTCAACAATTTAAATACTGGCACCTATACAATACAAGCTTCAGACGATAATGGATGCTCGACACAATTAAGTCCAATAACATTAAGCTCTCCTGCACCGATTGTTTTTACAAGTGTGATTCCAAATAATATTTCATGCTATGGCGATAGTACTGGAAGCATTAATGTAGCTGCATTAGGAGGTGTTGGCATTATCGCATTTAGCATCAACCCGAATCTTGGCGTTCAAAATCAGAATGGTGTGTTTACGAATCTTCCTGCAAATAGCTATATTATAATTGCTACAGACGCAATTGGATGCACCAATACAACATTCACTTCATTAACACAGAATCCTGCTCTTACGTTTGCAAGTATAATCTACACCGAGCCTATATGTTATGGCGATAGTAATGGAACCATCAATGCAATTGGCAATGGAGGAAATGGAACTATTTACTATCAGTTAAACAACGGCCTTCAATCTCTCATTGGATGGTACCCAAATTTACCTGCTGCAACTTATACCTTAACTATAACAGATGTACTAGGCTGTACAAAAGATAGTTCTTATCAATTAATTCAACCAGATCCTTTAGGTTTAGAGTCATTTACTTTCACCCCTATCACATGCAAAGAAAATAGAGATGCCAAAGCTTATGTGAAAGGAAAAGGCGGAAAAGGATTTTACACTTACTACATCCGACCTGGCTTGCACATTTCACATACTGGATATTTTGGAAATTTAACGACAGGTACTTATACGCTTACCATCAAAGACACCAATGGTTGCGAATTCGATACCCTTATTCAAATTACACCACCAGGTTCATTTATAACTGTAAATGTCACGAAGCAAGATTTAACTTGTTATGGCATTGGCAATGAAGGCTGGGCAAAAGCAAATGTGATAGGTGGTGAAGCTCCCTATAATTATACTTGGAGTACTAATCCTCTGCAAAATACTGAAGAGGCCATTGGACTTTATTTCGGATATTATTTTTTAACAGTAAGCGATGCAAATGATTGTGTTGTGAAAGACACTATCTATATTGAACCCGGACCATGCTGTGAACAAGTATTCTTACCAAATGCTTTTTCGCCAAATGGTGACGGACGTAACGATGTATTTAAGATAACTACAACAGCTGGCATCGAATTAAAACAATTCTCAGTTTTTGATCGATGGGGAAATGAAGTTTGGAAGACATACAACTTCCGAGATACTTGGGACGGTAGTTATGATGGTGAACATGAGGATATGAATACGTTCTTTTACGTTTTTAAATATAAATGTTTAACAGATGGAAATATTTATATGAAAAAAGGAGATATCATGTTAGTTCGATAAAGCAACAGAACGAGGTTACCATCTAAAACCGATTGGCATTTTGCAACAGACCAATTTTTCGTACCTCAAAATGTTCTTTACAAAATAACCATAAGCATTTATCCCGACAAATTTGTCGGGTTAAGATTTGATTTGCGACAGCAATCACATGGGTATAAGGCTATAAAATAGCGTAAATTGGTCTGCCTAGGCAAATAATATTGATGTTGATGATGAAGGAAGCTTACAGCAATACCAGTCGGTGTTACAAAATTCCAATCGGTATTAATCGTTTTAATATTTCTAATCCTCAATCTGGGTTAATCTTATATTCAGTGGTATGGTATTAACTATAAAACATTTCATTATTAGGATACAATTTCGAATGCAAAAATTTGAGTTCAACTCAGTATAATTTTATTTAATGCGGCCATCCCTTTTTGCAAATCATTATCTATGCAAACAATACCTCCTCGTTTTTCAATAAGACGTTGAAGGGCAGTTAAGCTATTCATCATGCCTTTATTAAAACCTGTGGGGACAATTTGAACTATTGTTAACTTATCGGATTGATGCACACTATCCATTATTTCAGCGATAGAATAGATGCCCTTCATTTCTGAAGTTAAAACATAATAATGTATATCACAGGCTACATCTTTTTCATACTCTTCGATTTGGTACTGATCCTCAGTCCATTTTTCTTTTTGCGGGTTGTAATAATCAAATACTAAAAATGGAATAACTATTTCTCGCCACGTTGTTTCAGCACAAGTACCTCCTAAAAATATTTTATGGTTACCCTCTTTCTGAAATTTTTTACTCATTCGAAAAAAATTATGTGCTAATAACTTAAAAATGTGTAACTAATTTCACATTAAGCAATCTAGCTGTTAAGCGATTTGGAACAGCATAGGTTCTAGCGCTGCTTTGATCTTGTATCCATAAATAAGATAAAGTGTTTTGAATGCCTAGCAAATTAAAGACTTCAAAACTTAACCACATCGATTTAATATTCTTAAAATAACTATACCTTGGTCTTTCCACTTTCTCGCCGTTTAACAACAATCCTGCAAAACCTATATCAACACGCTTATAACTAGGGATGCGCAAAGTATCTCCATAACGCTGATTATCGGGTGGCCCAAACGGCAATCCTGTCGAATACAAGCCATTGATGTAAACTTTAAAATTTTTATTTCGTCGTAAATAATCCGAGAAAAATAATCCAAAACTAATGCGTGAATCTGTTGGACGAGGAATATAACCCGGAGCAAATAGTGTGGTATCCTTTCCTTCATTCGTAATTTTCATGCCTACATCATCATATAAGTTTTCAGCCGTTTTCATGATACCCAAGCTTATCCAAGATTCTGCATCTTTTACTAAATCGCCGTATAATCTAAATTCAGTACCCATCGCATATCCTCTTGCATTATTTCTCCCAAAATATCGAATGCGCACATTATCATATTCATAGGGTACCAAATCCCACATATATTTATAATACATTTCGGTAGTTAACTTAAATGGGCGATCGCCTAATCCTTTAAAATTATAATCAAAACCTGCCACAGCATGATACGATTTTTGCGCGCGCAAATTCAAGTTGACATCTCCATCTAACTCACGCATTTCACGATAAAAAGGAGGTTGACTATAAATACCGGAAGCGGCTCTAAAAATAATGTCTCTTTTCCACTCCGGTTTCCAAGAGGCCTGTACACGTGGGCTAATTAATAATTCATTATTCAAAAAATTATAATTCACCCTTGCA
The DNA here is from genome assembly GCA_044234005.1 of Chitinophagaceae bacterium. Classification (GTDB taxonomy): domain Bacteria; phylum Bacteroidota; class Bacteroidia; order Chitinophagales; family Chitinophagaceae; genus OLB11. Next base: position 5,106 of record JBIIJE010000100.1, read on the forward strand.
CCTGCCGTAAGTACTACATCTATCGAATCGAATGCAATATTATCTTGTATATAAGCACTCACACGATTATACATAAAATCTTGTGAACTTTTATAACGACGGGCCATAAACAATTCTGTATTACTTGCTGGCTGCGAAAAACCTGCACTATCACGTCTCTCCCACTCATTCAGTTTGTCTTTGATATTTACTATCTCGGTATTACAACCCCATTGCAAAAAATGTCTCTTCGCATCATAGGACCCTTTATGACCTATATTAGCCACATTTACATTTAAATAATTTCGTGCGAATGTATGAATGACTCCCGTCCCTAAAGCATATTTAACTTCGCCAAAAATATCCTTACCTAAATCTGTTTCGATTTCACCCAACAAATACTCACCTTGTATATCGTAAGTTTCTTCCTCATCTGTTTGAAAAGCCGATGCTAATAACTTTAATTTCAATCTTTCATTTGGTGTATGAGTCACAGACAATCCACCAAAACGAGAATCAAATTTATCAATTTCCCCTCCCGTAAAAATAGTACGTAGTTGAAATGCTTTATTAATTAAACCAAAACTCTGCGTCGACTCGCCAGGTTGAAAATCAAAGCGATTACGTGCATAGTTTACAAAAGCATCTATTTGCCAATCCGTATCAAACTGATAATTTACGAATCCTTGTACATCTGTAAATGAAGGATTATAGATACCTTTCACTTGTTGTGCTTGTAGTAAATACTGATTCGATTTTTGACGTGCACCTATTAAATAAGATAAACGATTTTTAATCCCAGTACCCTCCAAATGCGCGCTGGCTCCTAACATACTCAGGGTTACACTTCCCGCGAAAGCCTTTGGCCTTTTATAAGTGATATCCAAAACACTACTCATTTTATCACCATACTTTGACTGAAAACCACCGGTCGAAAAATTAACGCCACTCACCAAATCAGCATTAATTGCACTGAGCCCTTCTTGCTGACCGCTGCGAGTTAAAAAAGGACGATAGACTTCAAAGTCGTTTATATACACTAAATTCTCATCAAAATTACCGCCTCTTACATTGTACTGCGAAGTAAGCTCATTGTTATTACTTAAAAATATTTTTAGCAACCCTTCAATGCCGCCAGTAACGCTTGGCAATACATAATAATTTTTTGCACTTATGGCAACATTTCCAGCTTCATTTCGTTTCTTATCGCTTCTTACTGTACCTCCTTTTAATTCGACAGCGCGTTTTTTTAATGAAACATTGTAGTTCATTTTTTCATCTTTTTCGAACCGCTTGAAAATTTTCTTAGTTTCGTATCCGATAGAGCTAAATACAATCGTTACGATTTGTGCGACAGGTACCTTGAGGTTGAAATTCCCATTTTCATCTGTCTTAGTACCTCCTGCGAAATTTTCAACCACTACCGACACATCAGATAATGGTTTATTCCCATCATCGAAAACTTTCCCGCTTAACGTGGCAGTAGGTTTTTGTCCGAACACGATACTACTCAAACAGCAGCAAATTAAACTTATTAAGAAATATTTCATGAATAAAAGTAAAAACGAAAATAAGGTTTAATTAGTATTTGTGACATAAAATAAAAAAAATGAACTCAGATGACATCAATATAGTACCTGATTTTTTCAAAGCTTTGTAGCTAGTGAAAGTTATAATATAATACCGACAAATTTGTCGGGATAAGATTTGGTCTTCGACACAAATCTCTTAGGAATAAGTCCTGAGTATAGAAAGTATTTAATAAAAAAAGGCTGCCATTACTGACAGCCTTTTTGTTTTAATTATTCTGAAAACTATTTTGCTTTCTGAACTTTAGATGTTTGAATCATTCGATCATCAGCATATACTTTCAACATATAAGTACCATTTACGAAATCACTCATTTCAATTGTAAAGTTGTTTAATCCAACTTGAGAGTTAAATTGTACTGTTTTAATTAAGCGACCTGTTAAGTCGAATAATTTAGCTTGAATATTTTGAGCTTCTGTAGCTTCAAATTCAACATTTAACTTATCTGTAACTGGATTCGGGAATACATTAACATTTGTTGTAATCTCATCAACTAAACCTTTGTTAGAAGTTATCGTGAAATAGGTTGAAGGTCCGAATGCAGAGTAATTAGGTACATTTCCACAACGATTACGAATTTTCACTTCGTAGTTACCTGCTGGTAAAGTTGCTGTAGTATAGCTTAATACTGCTGAACTGAATGTAGATGTCATCCAAGTTGCACTTGAAACTTCTTTGAACCAAATATTGTATTGAGCTGCTCCTGCTGCTGCATTCCAGCTAAATACTGCTCTACGAACTGGAATAATTGTAGTCGGGTTCATAGTAGTTGCTATACCGCAAGGTTCCGTACCTGTTGTAAAAGTAGCAGGACTGCTAAAAGAACCCAAAAGAGAACAATTGTCATTATTGTTTCTAATCTTCACTTCATACAAAGTACCAGGTGCTAAATTCACTAAATTAAAAGTTGTTGATGATGTAAATGTTGGAGTTAACCAAGCAGATGCAGGCGCAAAAACTGGTTTATACCATAAATAATACTTAGTTGATCCTGGTACTGGATCCCAATTTATTGTTGCTGTTGTAGTTCCTGCAACAATTGGAGTTTGAATAATTGCTGGGTCAACTGTAGCTAACACAATACTGCTTGTTGCACTTGATGTACATCCATTTGCATCTGTATAAGTGTAAGTATAAGAAGCAGGTAATGGTCCAGTATATGGATTCGCTACATCATAATTACCACCTAATGGTGTTGCTGCTATGGTAACACTTGCTGCATTTGGACAACGAGCCGCAATTGGTGCATTGATTACTGGATTACTATTGATAGTTAAATTCAACTCATAATCCTGACAATTCATTGCATCAAAATATGTATTAATACCTGAAGTCGTGTAAGTTACTCCGTTCAATGCCCAAAAATAAGAAACACAAGAAGAGACAGTTGAAGAAATTACTGGATTTGGTGAGCCAGTTACATCCCATGAACATGTAGTTGTATTGAAAGAAGCTGTTTCATAACAAGCCAATGTTGGTTGTGCAGGTTGTGTACCTGTTACATCCCATGAACATGTAGTTGTATTGAATGACGCTGTCTCATAACAAGCTAATGTTGGTTGTGCAGGTTGTGTACCTGTTACATCCCATGAACATGTACCATTGTTGAAAGTAGCTGTCTCATAACAAGCTAATCCGGTTGGAGCAGCAGGTTGTGTTCCTGTTACATCCCATGAACATGTAGTTGTATTGAATGACGCTGTTTGATAACAAGGTAATTGTTGATTAACGGTGAAGCTTGAATTCAACGAAACTCCTGCTCCAAAATTGTTATCTGTAGAATAAATCGTAAAGGCAAAAGTTTGACCAGCCAATACATTCACACTAGCAGTTCCTTGTTCTGTAGTTCCACTGCCAGAAGTTAATGGAGTGAATACCCCATTTACAGAATACCCGAATGGATCCCAAAATGAGGCAAAGTCAGCAGTGCTATAATCCCAAGTGAAATTAATCACACCATTACAAGGAACTGTAACGGTATAATCTGTGAAAGACGAACCGTAAATACCTGTATCACTTCCAACAAGGAATACAGTAGATGAAGTAGCAGTAACACCTCCATTTCCTCCGTTAGTATTGGTTAATGTCCAGTTTGATGGATCAAATGCTCCGGTAAATCCAGTAACATTTGAGCAAGGAGCAGCTGGCATAGTACCAGTTACATCCCAAGAACATGATCCTGTGTTGAAAGAAGCTGTTTCATAACAAGCTAATGTTGGTTGTGCAGGTTGTGTACCTGTTACATCCCATGAACATGTAGTTGTATTGAATGACGCTGTCTCATAACAAGCCAATGTTGGTTGTGTAGGTTGTGTACCTGTTACATCCCATGAACATGTAGTTGTATTGAAAGAAGCTGTCT
>JBIIJE010000101.1:0-9006 GCA_044234005.1 Chitinophagaceae bacterium
CATTAAATTATTCGATTCAAAAATCGGATGAGAATGGTAAACCGATTGGGGGTGTGAAGAATGGAACAATTTCAGTGCCAACTAAGGTCTCAACATCGGTGCAATTCAACCAGTTTTTAGATGTTGCTGAATTGAATTTAAATCCTGGTGATAAGCTTAGTTATTATTTTACCGCATGCGATAATGATGCGGTGAATGGTAGTAAGTGCGGGAAAAGTGCATTGTTTAGCTACGAAAAACCTACCTTAAAACAAGTCGATTCAATCATAGAAAAAACACAAGAGCAAATCACAAAGGATTTGAATAATACCGCCAAACAAAGCGATAAGATGGATAAGGAAATCAAAGAGATGCAAGAGAAACTATTGCAGAAAAATGATTTGGATTGGCAAGACAAACAGCAGGTTGATGACATGATGAAGCGCAATGAAAACATGCAAAAGCAAATTGATGAAATCAAACAAAAATTTGAACGTAATAATAAACAAACCGAAAAGAAAGATTATTCTGATGAAATAAAAGAAAAGCAAGAGAATGTAGAGAAATTATTAGATGAGTTGAAAAACAATCAGCTGAATGAGAGGATGAAAAAGATGGAAGAGTTGATGAAGTTGCTCAATAAAGATAAATTGTTTGAACAACTCAAACAAATGGAGCAAGATAATCAGCTCATGGAAAAAGATTTAGACAGAATGGTTGAAATGATGAAGCAATTGGAGCGTGATATGCGTATGGAAGATATTGGTAAAAAGGCACAAGAATTAGCAAAAAAGCAAGATGAATTAAATAAGCAAACAGAAGCAAAAACAAAAAGTGATGAAGAGTTAAAGAAAGCGCAAGATGAGTTAAAGAAGGAGATGGATGAGTTAAAGAAGGAGATGGATGAGGTTAAGAAATTAAATGAGAGCATGGAGAATCCAACAGACATGAGTCAAATGGAAATGGCTGCGGAAGACGCAAAAAGTGAAATGCAAAATAGTTCCAACGAACTAAGTAAAGGCAATAAATCGAAGGCGTCTAAGTCACAAAAGTCAGCGAAAGAAAGCTTGGAGAAGCTTGCCAAGCAGATGGATGCGGCCTCGGGTGGCGGTGAAGATCAATTGGAAGTCGATATGAAAGCGGTGCGTCAAATATTGCAAAATTTAATTCGCATGTCATTTGCGCAAGAAGATTTAATTGCTGAAGTGAGAACTACTTTTATTTCAGATCCTAGGTATGTGGAAAATGTAAAAGTGCAGCAGAAGCTCAGGACAGATAGCAAAATGATAGCAGATAGTTTATTTGCTTTAAGTAAGCGTTTGGCAGTGCTAGCTTCAACCGTAAATAAAGAAATCGATGGCATCAATCGTAATATGGAAACTGCAATTGGTTTGCTCGAAGCAAGAAACGTGAGTCAAGCTGGTGTGAATCAACAATATGTAATGACGGGTGCGAATAATTTAGCGCTTATGTTGAATGAGGTCATGCAAGAATTGCAAAGGAAAGAAGCTGAACAACAGCAGAAAGAGGGCGACGGGTCTTGTAATAAACCTGGTAAAAAGCCCGGTAAGAAACCTGGTAAAAAGCCTGGTAAATCCATGGGCATGCAATTAGGTGATATTATGACAAAGCAGCAACAATTAGGTTCGGCGATGCAGCAGCTTAAAGCAAAAATGGAAGGCAAGGATGGAAAAGAAGGCAAGGATGGAAAAGAAGGCAAAGATGGAAAGGACGGTAAGGATGGTAAAAATGGGCAATCGGGCAAGGATGGGCAAGACAGTGAAAATGGCGGGGGGGAGTCTGAACAAATGGCGCGCATCGCGGCTCAGCAATCTGCTTTGCGTAAACAGCTAAACGATATTAACGAGCAGTTGAAGAAAGAAGGTAAGAGTAATCCTTTGATTAATAAAATTCAAAGTGACATGGATCGAAACGAGACTGAAATCGTAAATAAGCGAATGACAAATGACATGCTTCGACGTCAATCAGAAATTATGTCTCGTTTATTAGAAGTAAAAGATGCTTTGCGTCAACAAGAACAAGGCGAGGAGCGTGAATCAAATGCCGCGAAGGATCAAAATCGAGAAATTCCACAACAGCTTAAAGATATTTTGAAGGACAAGCAATCGGTGATTGATTACTATAAAGCTGTGCCTGCTGATTTAAAACCTTATTACAAAAAAATGGTAGAAGACTATTTTAACATTATTAAATAAGCTTTTACATTTTTCAGAAATTAAATTTTACTTATGAAAAATTTACTCTTTTTATTTTTTGCGTTTACTGCACTGAAATCTTTTGCACATGGATTCGATGAAAATGAATTGGCGATTCCAATTAACGATTTTCAGATTGTAGGCAGTTTAGTTACCCCTGGTCATGCGCATGGAGCGATGCCTTTGGTGATTATTATTGCGGGTAGTGCGCCTACTGATAGAAATTGTAATGGTCAAGGGTTTAAGACTGACGCATATAAAAAAATGGCGCAAATGTTAGCCCTTAAAGGTATAGCAAGTTATCGTTATGATAAACGAGGAATTGGTTCAAGCACAAATCCATATTTTAAAGAATCGGATTTGCGATTTACCAATATGGTTGACGATGCAAAAATGATTATAGAATATTTTTCCAAAGATGCAAAATACAACCAAATAGTAATTGTTGGCCACAGCGAAGGTTCATTAGTAGGTATGATGGCAGCAAGTGAAAAAAATAAATTTGTTTCGATTGCAGGAGTTTCGACGTCGGCTGATGTGGTTTTGCAAGAGCAACTGAAAGGTAAATTGGGCGATTTGGAAGGAGTTACGTTCAAGCGAATTGATAGTTTAAAGAAAGGAAAAAAGGTATATCCAGACCCGAATTTAGCTATGATTTTTCGGGAAGATGTTCAACCCTATTTCATTTCTTGGCTCAAACTAAACCCAAGTAGTGAAATTAAAAAACTTAAGAATCAAGTACTTATTATTAATGGTACCAAAGACTTGCAAGTTCCTGAAAAGAATGCTACTGAATTAGCCAAAGCAAATAAGAATTCAACTTTGTTAATCATCCCTAATATGAATCATTGCTTAACTGAAATAGCAAGTGATGATCAGGCCGAAAACTTGTCAAGTTATAACAGTCCCGAGCTCGCACTTTCTAAAATGATGATGGATGAGATTGTGGCTTTTATAAAGAAGTAGTTTCTTGTTGCTTGTTTTTTATAAGGTTTGTCGTCATGAATCTCTTTGATGGGTTTCTTTATCATGCTGCTAAATGCGCTTTGTCAGTATAAACCCAGATTCAGCATTAGAAATGTTGAAACGATTCAGAAGCTGTAATTCGGGGTAACCCCAACTAGCGCACTAGAATTTTCCTTCCCCAAATCCTATCGCGTAATTCGGGATAAAACCTTTTTATAACAATATGCTAAAACTTTTAGCCAAAAATAGAAAGCGACTTACCCGAAATTGCATGCATCAATTATATCTAGATTCGTGCTACTCAATTGTCATACACAATACAGTTTTGGTTATGGTATTTTTCGTACTGAAGAGCTATGTGCATTAGCGCAACATAATGGCTATGCTGATTTTGTATTGACAGATATCAATAATACATCTGCTTGTATTGATTACATTCGTATCGCGCAAAGTAAGCATATTACGCCGCGTGTTGGTATCGACTTTCGAAATGGCGTGGAACAACAGTATGTAGGTATTGCACGCAATAATCAGGGTTTTCATGAGTTGAATACGCATTTGTCAAAATATTTACATGCCAATCAAAAATTTGAAGTACAAGCACCGGCATTCGACCATTGTTTTATCATTTATCCATCGCAACAATATACAGGCTGGGCACTTCGCGAAAATGAATATGTAGGGGTGTCATCTTTTGACTTGCCTTATTTGCAATTTATTCCATCTTATCGTCGAACACATAAACTAGTAATTTTGCAAACGGTCACATTTGCACAGAAGCAACATTTTAACGCACACCGTTTGCTGCGCGCCATTGATGAAAATAGGTTGCTGAGTAAATTGCCAATTAGCCACCAAGCCAAGGGTAATGAGTATATCATCCCGCAATCAACATTGCAATTGCAATTTGCTTCGCATCCACAAATTGTCGCGAACACAAAATATATTTTGCAAAATTGTACAGTTGATTTGGCCTTTGGGAAATTGAGTAATAAAAATTTACAATTCTATACACATAGTCATGCTGAGGATATGGAATTGCTTCGGAGTGAATGTATGAAGGGTTTGTCTTACAGATATGGGCATTCAAGTGATGTGGTTTTACAACGCATCGAAAAGGAGTTAGAAGTTATATCACAACTCAATTTCGCATCTTATTTTTTAATCAATTGGGATATCATTAAATATGCGCAACACAAAAATTATTTTTATGTAGGTCGAGGAAGTGGTGCAAATAGCATCTTAGCCTATCTATTGCGCATTACGAATGTGGATCCCATCGAATTGGATTTGTATTTTGAACGATTCATAAATTTATATCGTAACAATGCTCCCGATTTTGATATGGATTTTTCATGGACAGATCGGGATGATATAACTAGATATATTTTCGATAGATTCGGTCATAAGCGAACTGCTTTGCTTGGTGCATACAATACCTATCAGCATGATGCTGTTATTCGGGAGTTGGGTAAAGTGTTTGGTTTGCCGCCAAGTGAAATCGATAGTCTGCAACGTGTGACGGATGTAAATCAAACTGATCATATCGGAAAATTAGTATTGCAATATAGTCATCTCATTAAAGGTTTTCCTAGCCATTTGAGTATTCATTCGAGTGGGATATTAATTTCCGAAAAACCCATTCATACATATAGTGCAACCATTATGCCGCCTAAAGGTTATCCTACCGTACAGTTTAGTATGCTAGAGGCAGAAGATATTGGTTTGTATAAGTTCGACATTCTCAGTCAACGTGGCTTGAGTAAAATAAAAGATGCCGTTGATATTGTAAAGCAGAATAAAGGCGTGTCGATAGATATTCATGATATCAATAGATTTAAAAAAGATCCTGCAATTCGAGAGTTACTTCAGCACGGCAAAACCATAGGGTGCTTTTATGTAGAGTCACCTGCTATGCGGATGTTGCTTACGAAATTACGTGCGGATGATTATTTACGACTAGTGGCAGCAAGTTCAATTATTCGGCCTGGCGTTTCAAAAAGTGGGATGATGCGGGAATATATTTTGCGCTATCGACATGAACATTTACGTGAGAAAGCGCGACAAGAATTACCCGATCTGTATTTACTACTCGAGGAAACATATGGCGTAATGGTGTATCAAGAGGATGTAATAAAAATAGCACATGAGTTTGCAGGATTGAGTTTGGCGGAATCGGATTATTTGCGAAGAGGAATGTCCTGGAAATTCAAACAACGGAATGAATTTGATAAGGTGCAGCAAAATTTTTTTAAAAACTGCCGGTTAAAAGGTTATGCTGAAAAGTCCATACAAGATATTTGGCTACAAATTGAAAGCTTCGCCAATTATGCATTTTCCAAAGGACATTCTGCAAGCTATGCTGTAGAAAGCTATCAGGCATTGTATCTGAAAGCATATTTTCCATTGGAGTATATGGTGGCTACCTTAAACAATGGGGGTGGATTTTATCGAACTGAGTTGTATGTGCACGAAGCACGTATGGCAGGTGCTGTTATTGAACCGCCTTGTGTCAATAAGAGTAGCAGTCAATGTGTTATTCATGACAACGTAATTTATTTAGGATTCAATATGATAGCTGAATTAGAACATGATACAATCAACGTACTTATTCAGGAGCGGAAACGAAACGGGGTGTTTCAGGATTTGTATGATTTTATAAATCGAGTACCATTGAGTATTGAACAAATGCGAATTTTACTACGTGCCAATGCTTTTTCGTTTACGGGTAAAATGAAAAAGGAAATGTTATGGGAGATGTATGGTGTCATGCAACCTGCGGTGAAGAAAAATATTTTGCCCGAATTGTTTCCCAAAGAATCGCCTAGTTGGGAATTGCCTGATTTGACCACGAGTCTTATTGATGAGGCTTTTGACGAAATGGAGTTGTTTGGATTTACATTGAGATCACCTTTTGAATTATTGAAAAAACCTTTGTCGAATGAGTTGTGCGCACGCGATTTGAAGAAGTATTTGAATCGACAAATTATTATCACAGGTTATCTGATAAGTGTAAAGTACACACGAACATCTAAAGGTGAACGTATGTATTTTGGGACTTTTATTGACATACATGGAGAGTGGTTAGATACAGTTCATTTTCCAAATTCGGCTAAACATTTTCCATTTTATGGTACAGGTTGTTACGAACTTACGGGTAAGGTAGTTGATGAGTTTGATTTTTTAAGTATCGAAGTCCACGCTATGAACAAGCTGGAGAATGTGGAGCTAGTATAGTTGAATCTCAGAGTAACAAAATGTTTAACATCTGATTTATTTTAATCACTTTTACCCGAAAGGAAGATTATGGAATTTAATAAATTAGTTTGAGGTGCAAATAAAGAATCAAATGATGAGCAATCTGTGTAAGATATTCTAGATGCTTGATTTTTTTCTAATGCAGCATTTCAGCATCAAGGCTGGAGTATGAAATTACCAACCGCATGTGGTAGAGATGGAGATGTAATTTGTCTTCATGGTTCAACTAAAAATCTTACGCTGAGTTAATTACTTGGCGGGTAAACATTTAGTATCAGCTTTACACATTTGGATTGTATCATACTCGCAAGAGGTTTTTTTGATACAGGTGCGAATTATCATTCTCTCATTATTCAAGGTAAATCCGTCTTGGAAGGAGATGAAGTTGAAAGAATGAAAGCGCTTGAAATTATTACAGACAATGTCGTACAAGGTAGATGGAAGGACGTGCCAGTCGGTAATGGGAGCCAACTGAAGGCAACCATGGTTGCTAAATTTACAATTGATCGTGCTTCAGTTAAAATCCAAAGTGGAGGTCCTTTAGGCGGCCAGAATTTAAGTAAAAAGGTATGGTCAGGTGAAATTCCATTGAAGCATGTTGCTTATATACCCGTAAAGGATAAAAAGTTTGAAGAGGATTTGCCAATGAGTAAAAGTGTGGCTGAATATTGGACTCGTCATAAGATCTATACGCAGTGTTATCTAGTTTATAAATTTATTATTATCTATTTAGGTATTTTAGAAATTCTCAAATTAGGCTCTATCTTTGCACAATGCAAAATTTGGATGTAAATAAATTACAAGAAACCGTATCCTTTATTCAGCAAAAAATAGACGCAAAACCTAAAGTGGGAATAATGCTAGGTTCAGGATTAGGCGGTTTAGTAGATGAGTTGGAAATAAATTTATCATTGGCATATGATGAAATTCCAAATTTTCCAATTAGTACCGTAAAGGGTCATGGAGGTAAACTTCTATTTGGTAAAATTGGCAAGCAAGATGTTGTAATGTTAAGTGGTCGATTTCATTATTACGAAGGATATGATATGCAACAAGTTACATTTCCCGTTCGAGTTATGAAAGCATTAGGTGCCGAGATGTTGGTAGTGAGTAATGCAGCAGGTGGCATGAACAAAGATTTTCAAGTAGGCGATTTGATGATTATAACAGATCATATTAATTTATTCCCTGAACACCCATTGCGTGGTAAGAACGATGATTCGATTGGGCCTCGTTTCCCTGATATGACAGAGCCATACGATTTAGATTTAGTGGAAAAGGCAAAGGAAATTGCGAAAGCGAATTCTATACATGTTCATCAAGGTGTTTACATAGGTTTGCAAGGACCTACTTTCGAAACCAAAGCTGAATACAAATGGCTGCATATTATTGGCGGAGACACAGTAGGTATGAGTACCGTTCCTGAAGTAATTGTAGCTAAGCATGGTGGAATGAAAGTCTTTGGAATGAGCGTTGTTACAGATTTAGGTATTCGTGAAGAGATGAATGTAATTACACATGAAGAAGTGTTGGAAGCAGCTAATGCAGCAGCGCCTAAAATGGCATTTATTGTAAAGGAACTTATTCAAACAATTGGATAAATACTTTTTGTATCCCTCTTTATCGCACCAAATAAAATTTATCGAGCAAACAAGTATGCATAGAGTCAAGTTTTTATTTTCATGTGTCTTGCTACTTTTCATGCATAGTCAAGTTAATGCACAGTTTGGACGAAGAAATACTGTTGCGGGTGATGACTTGAATATGCGAAATACAAGCGATACAACTAATAAAAAATCTGTTAAGTCAGATGATAAAATTTCGATCTATTTTTTTTTACCACACGATACTTTAAAAAAACAACTTGATACAAGCTTGCAACTTGTTCACCGCAATCCGTTGTTAAATTTGTGGGATATCGACTTAGGTAATTTTGCTTCAGCATCTAAATCACTGTTATTTACGCCTCATGAAAGTGCTATGAGGCAAAGCGGATTCCAATTGTCGTATCCGTTTTTAGGAAGTTGGCCGCAAACTAAATTTTATGCCACAACACGTCCCTTTACAGACTTGTATTATCGTTTAGGTACTAAGCAAGAACAGATGCTGGAAATTATGCATACGCAAAACATAAAACCTAATTGGAACGTCATGGCAAGCTATGCCAAAATAGGTTCGCCAGGTATGTATTCGTTACAAAAAACAAATCACGATAAAGTTGAATTTAATACAAATTATCAATCTCAAAATCAACGATACAGGTTGATGGCATCTATTCAGTACCGAAAAATTCAACAAGATGAAAATGGGGGTATTTTATTCGATAGCTTATTGTATGATTTGCGTTACAACGACAAACGTTTGTTACCTGTTCGCTTCGATAAGATAGGTGAAAATTCATCATCCGTAAAAAATTATTACCGCCATGCAAGTATTAATTTAGAGCAGAGTTATTTTCTAGGAAATTATACAAATGGTATGCTACCTGATAGTTCGATTCAAAATGACTTTAAGCCTAGGTTTGGTTTAAGACATCAACTTTATACAAGCTTTGAGCATCAACGCTATAAGGATTTAGCGGCTGATA